>JBEWPY010000034.1:0-16951 GCA_047689495.1 Candidatus Sulfurovum profundilacunae
AGCTTGCAAAGCCCGAAGGGAAGGCAAATTTGGGGCAATCTTCGGCGAGATATTTCCTTGACTTAACTACAGTTAGGCCTGCGGAAATCTCTCACCAAATCTTACCCCAACTTTGCCTTCTATGATCCGTATAGGGTTTTTAGAGGTGCCCTAAACTTTTCTGTCTGTCATTTTACTCCATTTATGATAAAATACGACAATTTTTTAATCCGGAGAATGAAGAATGATAATGAAAGGCAAAAAAGGTGTCGTACTCGGCATCGCAAATAAAAAATCTATCGCATACGGTATTGCCAAGGCGTGTCAGGAGCAGGGTGCCGAGATGGCAATCACTTTCCTTAATGAAAGGTTTGAGAAGAAACTTGCACCCATCGCCGATGAGCTCGGTTGTGACGGCAGACTCTATCCGTGTGATGTGAGCAACCCCGAAGAGATCACTGCGCTTAGAAATTCTCTGGAGAAAGATTTCGGGAAAATCGATTTTATCGTGCACTCAATTGCATTTGCACCCAAAGAGGGGCTGAGCGGCCGTTTTTATGATATCTCCAAAGAGGCATTTGACATTGCGATGGATATCTCGGTCTATTCGCTTATCGAGATCGTCAGAGAGTTGAAACCCATCCTCGCTGACAACGCTTCTGTCTTGACGCTCAGCTACTACGGCGGTGTGAAGTACATCCCGAATTACAATCTCATGGGTGTGGCAAAAGCGGCACTCGAAATGACGACGAAGTATCTTGCAGAAGATCTCGGCAAAGACGGTATCAGGGTCAATGCTATCTCGGCCGGGCCGATCAAAACTTTGGCAGCAGCGGGCATCGGTGATTTCGGTTTCATGCTGAAATGGAACCAGGCACATGCACCGCTCAAACAAAATGTAACGATCGATCAAGTAGGAAATTCGGGGATGTATATGCTTTCAGACCTTAGTTCCGGCGTAACCGGTGAAGTACACTATGTAGATGCAGGATTTAACATCATGGGTATGCCGGCAGTCGAGTTTGATGAAAACGGAAAACCCAAGATCGCCTGGGACGGTAACGCATAAAAAAGCCAAAGGCTTTTTTATGCAGCGTTCAGTGTTTAGAAAAGGGGATTGTTTAAGATGTCTCGGTAGGTAGTAATATTGCTAAGGCGATGAAAAAGAATCCAATAAAGAAACCATTAGATTTATTGAAATATCCAGAATGATTATCGGACTTAAAAAGAATTATGAAACAAACTTCTAAACCCTCAACGCTCAACGCTGAACGCTCCAAGGATTCCAAAGAGTACTTGACTAAAAAAGCCTTTTTTGACAAGGTGCTGACCATCTACGGGCGTAATGCCGTGCTGGAAGCGCTGGAAGACAACACGATCACTGTCCACAGACTCCATCTTTCCAAATCCAACAAAGATACCGGCCAGCTTCGCAGGATGAAGAAGATCGCGGATCAAAGAGGGATAGAGATACGGTATCATGACAAAGCCTCACTCTCACGCATCTCCAAAAATGCCAAACAGGATCAGGGTGTAGCGCTGGATATCGTATTGGAGCATTTCGGTGATGAAGAAAACTTTCTCAAATCCAATAAAAACTACCGTATTGTCGCTCTGGATGGTGTGACCAATCCCCAGAATCTCGGAATGATCATCCGGTCCTGTGCTGCCGGGAATATCGATGCGATCCTGCTGCCGACCAAGGGGGCGGCACAGATCTCTCCCCTGGTGATCAAAGCGAGTGTCGGTACACTCTTCAAAATGCCGATCATCAGGACCTCCAACCTCTCTGACACACTGCTGCACTTTAAAACAGAGGGCGCCAGGGTCTATACGCTCTCATCCCATGCCGAAGAAAGCTACAGAAGTATGCACTATACGGACAAAACGATCTTTGTGCTCGGAAATGAGAGTGAAGGGGTGAGCCGGCCGGTAGCAAAGCTCAGTGATGAAAGCATTGTGATTCCGATGCAACGAGGGGTAGAGTCGCTCAATGTCGCCGTCACTGCCTCGCTGCTGGCTTTCTTATAATTGTCTATCCTCTGATATTCAGGAAGTTCTTCGTACTGATGTCATCCCAGGGTTTGTTAAGCTTGACAAAACTTTCATAGCTCTTCAGCACACGTTTGAAATCCTCACTCCGTGCACTCTGGTCATCGAGGACATCATTCAATACGGCTTTGGCTGCCTCCATCACCTCTTTGGGAAAGGTCCTGATCTTTACGTGCTTAGGAAGTTCCTGCAGGGCTTTGGCATTCTCATACCTGAACTCCTGGAGCATATTCCCGGTCATCTCTTCCGCGGCTGCTGTGATGATCGCCTGATGTTCGCTGCTCAGCTTTTCCCATCTTGCTTTGTTGAACGTTATTTCAAGAATCGACCCCGGTTCATGCCATCCTGTGTAGTAGTAGGGTGCAGCCTTGGCAAATCCCATCATGCTGTCCAGCGCCGGCCCGACCCATTCGGTCGCATCGATCGTACCGCGCTCAAGTGAGGTGAATATCTCTCCGGCAGGCAGCAGGACAGGGTTGACCCCGAGTCTCTGCAATACCTCTCCTCCAAGCCCGGGGATGCGCATCTTGAGGCCTTTGAGGTCTTCAAGAGAGTTGATCTCTTTTTTGAACCATCCTCCCATCTGCGGGCCGGTAGTGCCGCCGATAATCGGGTAGAGATTGAACTTGCCGTAGAGCTCTCTCCACAGCGCGTACCCGCCGCCGAATTTCATCCAGGTGATCATCTCTTCGCTGGTCAGCCCCAGCGGCATACCGCCGAAGAGAGAGAAGGCAAGGTTTTTCCCTTTCCAGTAATAGACACCTGAGTGAAAAGCATCGATCTGTGCGGCACTTGTCGCATCAAAGACTTGCAGGGCAGGGACCAGAATGTTCTTTGCAAAGACCTTGATCTCAAGGCTGCCGCTGCTCATCTCACTGCAGCGCGCTGCAAACCTGTCCACGCCTGTACCCATGACGGGAAAGTGGGCAGGCCATGAGGTAGCCAGTTTCAGCGTGACTTTTTTGCCTTTGTTGACATTGACCGTTTTGCCTACTGTTTCTTTTTCAGCCCTGTGGCATCCCTGCAGTGCCATTGCTGTGGCACCGGTAGCAGCGGCAGCAAGGAATTCCCGTCTTTTCATTTTCATGCTATCCTTAATTTAACTGTGATAATAGTAACATAGCATACGTTTAAAAAGGATGAAAATGGACTGTCTTATCTGCGGACATGATACAAATAGATTTATCGATGAAAAGAGTTCGATAACCTACTACTGCTGCCCTTATTGCCAATGCATCAGTAAATCCCGGGAACATTTCAAAACAATTCCTGAGCAGAAAGAGCGTTATGACCTGCATGAAAACAACCCTGAAAACGAAGGCTATCAAGCTTATTTCAGACGTTTTTTGGACGATATCCTTCCTCAAGTCGGACATCCTGAAACAGCGCTTGATTTTGGTTGCGGGGAAAGTTCTCTTTTGGCTGATATGTTGGCCGGGGAGGGGATCGCCTGCGACTATTATGACCCCATTTATTACCCCGAAAATATGGAAGATGGTAAAAAATACGAACTAATTGTTTCAACGGAGGTTTTTGAACATCTGCATCATCCCAAAGCTGTCTTTGCTTCACTCTTGAAGAGGCTGAAAGATGGGGGATATATGGCCCTTCAGACACAGTTTCATCCCAACAACATAGAGGCTTTTAAAAAGTGGTACTACCCTCTTGACCCGACCCATATCGTCTTTTTTACGCCACATACTTTTTGTGTACTGTGTGAGATGTACGGATGTGAGTTTATCGGGGCGAATGGAAAAAATATAGTGATTATCAGAAAAAAGTAATATCCCGGGCTCATCTTCTATTGCCTGAGAAGGTGCTATAAAGTCTTTTACATTATAATATTAGTATGAAATATATTTTTAATAAATGAAAGGGGGCTGGATCATGCATGATGATACATCAAATGAAGAAAAAAACTCTAATGACTATGTATGGGAGCCAAACAGAACCTCTGCTTCCAAACTTCCTACATCCGAACATGCGATGGATGACAAACGTAAAGAGATGATCCGAAAAGGACTTGAACTAGAAATTGTCGATGTCAGAAGTTATGCAGGATATAAAGGTGACATGTTGATCGCCTTTACCACACTAAAGGAAGATGTGATGCAATCCCTGAAGAAGATTGCAAAGACTTTAGGTATGGAAGTTGTAGTCAAAAGAGATCCTTTGATGTACTATCAAGTCTATTGTATCACACCTGGCCATCATATTTATGACCTTAAAATATAATACACTTCAGCACAAGTAAGTGGTGATGAAATCAATACAGTAGAGAAGTGACAGTAAAAAAGCAGGATCATTTCTGCAATATCTATCTCTTTTTGCTGTAGTGTGAGGAGGAAAATATGCCGTATCCGCTTGACAATGCAGCCCTTTATCGTCGATGCGACAGCTCACTGTTCAGGTTTGGTACGACGGACGAACTTGAACCTTTGGACCAACCCCCGGGACAGGAAAGGGCCCCTGCGTGCCATTGACTTTGGTACCAATATCGCTCAGGAGGGATATAATATCTTTGCCATGGGCCCGTCAGGAAGCGGTAAACATTCTGTCGTCATGAGCTATATGGAAAAGAAGGCTTCCGGCGAGCCTGTATCCAGCGACTGGTGTTATGTCAACAACTTCAAAGACCAGCGCACTCCTGTTGCTATCGAACTTCCTGCCGGAAAAGCAGTGAAATTCAGAGATGATATCTATGACCTCATAGAACTGCTGAAAACAGTGCTTCCTGCTGTATTTGAAAGCAGCAGCTATATCAATGAACGCGAAGCACTCAATCAAAAGTTTATGGATGAACAGACCGAGATCTTCAGGCATCTTCAGGAGGAAGCAGTCAAGCACGATGTTTCGATGAATATCTCCTCCTCAAGCCGCATCACCTTTGTACCGGTGATTGACGGGAAAATCCTTGCTCCTAATGAGTTTAAAGCGATCAAAGGGAAGCAAAAAGAAGAGATCGCACGAAAAATGTCCGAGTTTGAAAGTCTTGTCAAAGAGGGATTAAGAAAAGTCACCGAGCGCAATAAAGTCCTTCAAAAAGAGCTCAAAGCCTTGAACAAAAGGATCACCCGGGAAGCGGTACACTCGATCATCGACGAGATACGTCATAACTATGAGAAGCATGAAAAAATCATCAGTTATCTGGACGAGATGGAAAAAGATATCGTCACGCATGTACAGGATTTTCTGGTTAAGCCTGAGGAGATGAGTCTGCCTTCTTTTATGATGGAGTTTTACAGCTCGCCGTTTGAACGGTATAAGGTCAATCTTTTTATCTCCCATGCAGAAGGCGATAAAGCCCCCGTAATCTACGAAGACAATCCTGTCCATCAAAATCTTATAGGCCGCATCGAACATACCTCTCATATGGGTACGCTTGTCACCAGCTTCAGCATGATCAAACCCGGTGCACTGCATAAAGCAAACGGCGGTTACCTTGTACTTGATGCAAGAAAACTGCTGATGCAGCCTTATGCCTATGAAGAGCTCAAAAGGGTCTTACGTGCCAAAGAGCTGCGTATCGAATCACTGGCAAAGCACTATTCGTTCGTCAGTACGACTACCCTGGACCCCGAACCCATTCCTCTTGATCTCAAAGTAGTCCTGACAGGAGAAAGAAAGCTCTACTATCTGCTCTACCATTATGATCCCGAATTTAAAGAGCTTTTCAAAGTAAGTGCGGATTTTGAAGATGAGCTTGCAAGAAATGAAGAGAACCATCTGCTCTATGCCCGTATGATCGGTACGATCGCCAAAAGGCATCAACTGATGGCATTGACTCCCCAGGCAGCGGCCAGAGTGATTGAAAGACAGTCCAGAGATATTTCGGATGCCCAGAAGTTCTCGACACATTTGCGTACTGTGGCCGACCTGCTCAAAGAAGCGGACTTCTGGGCGAAAAAGAGCGGCCATAAAGCGATAGAAGCGGAAGATATAGAACAGACACTTGACGCTCAGGTAGAACGAATGAATCGCATTCAGATGAAGCTGTATGAGCAGATAGATCAGGGCATCATCATGATCGATGTAAGCGGCATCAAGATCGGGCAGATCAACGCACTGACCTATCTCTCTCTTGGAGGTCATGAGTTTGGTATCCCCTCACGTATCACTGCTACGACACGTATAGGGAAGGGAGAGATCATCGATATCCAGCGTAAAGCAGAAATGGGAGGCCCCATCCACTCCAAGGGAGTGCTGATCCTGAGCTCCTGCATCGGTTCAAAATACGCTTCCGATATGCCTCTGAGCATCGCGGCATCACTGGTCTTTGAACAAACTTACGGCAAGGTCGAGGGAGACAGTGCCTCATCCACCGAGCTCTATGCACTGATCTCTTCTCTTTCAGGCGTACCGATCAAGCAGAACATTGCTGTGACGGGTTCAGTCAACCAGTTTGGTGAAGTACAGCCTGTAGGCGGGATCAACGAGAAGATCGAGGGTTTTTTTGATATCTGTATGCACCATGATCCCAGCGCTGAATACGGTGTTATCATCCCGGAGAGCAATGTCAAACATCTTATGCTCAAAAACGAAGTGCTTGAAGCTGCCAAAAAGGGGAAATTCTCCATCTATGCGGTCAAGACGGTCGATGAAGGGATCACGATTCTTACAGGTATAGAAGCGGGAGAAAAGGATAAAAAGGGAGAATACCCTGCTGACTCGGTAAACGGCAGGGTCACGGCACGTTTAAAAGAGCTTTCCAAAAAAGCAAAGGAGTATGGGCGTGGCAAAAAGTAAAGGTCATGTATTTTGTGCAGATGTCTCTTTTTTGATGAGGAAAATACCAGCAGAAGCCTAGAATAGGGACTGGTATATCATATATGCTATAATCTCTCCTATGAGTACACAGGAAAATATCCAAAGAGCAAAAAAAATTTTAGAAGAAGCAGATGCACTTTTCATCACTGCCGGAGCGGGTATGGGGGTGGATAGCGGACTGCCTGATTTTCGTGGGACAGAAGGGGTTTGGAATGCCTATCCGAAGGCAAGAGAATTGAACTTGAAATTTGAAGAGATGGCAAATCCGCAGTGGTTTGAGTCTGACCCCGGACTTGCCTGGGCATTTTACGGCCACCGGCTGCACCTTTACCGTGAAACGGTGCCTCACGAGGGGTTTCGGAAGCTCCTTCAGCTGTCTAATACTAAAGAATATGGATCATTTGTTTTTACCTCCAATGTCGATGGTCAGTTTCAAAAGGCAGGCTTCAGTGAAGCGCGTGTCATGGAGTGCCACGGTTCCATCCATCATCTGCAGTGTCTGGATGACTGCCAAAAGAAAATCTGGAGCGCAGATGATACAACCGTAGCGGCAGGAGAAGGCTTCAAGGCAGAAGAGCCGCTGCCAAAATGTCCCTGGTGCGGAGGGATGGCACGTCCCAATATCCTGATGTTCGATGACTGGGGATGGAACTACAGCCGTACCAATGCACAGAGGGAGAGGATAAAAGCATGGATCGGAAAGATCGCCGATAAAGCTGCGAAATTGGCGATCGTGGAGATGGGCGCAGGAACGGCAGTACCGACCGTACGCAATACCTCAGAAAAAACTGCAAAGGAGTTTGATGTACCGCTGATCCGTATCAGCCCTGCAGAGAGTTTCGGGGCTGAGATAGCGCTGCCGATGGGAGCAAAGGAAGCGTTGGATACAATCATTTAAATGGTTGGTATGTATATATTTGTGATGTCGGGATAGAGATAAAAGAGAAAGAGAGAAGGGAGTTGTTTTGCGCTGCTATACCTGTACGAAACTCAGCTTCCAGATCATATGCAAAGCGTGTCAGGAGAAACTCTTTCACCCCCAGATTCATACACGCAAAGTCGGTACGCTGGATGTGATCAGTTTTTATCCATACTCAGCCATAGAGTCGCTGCTGCACACCAAACACAAAGCCGAAGGATACCGTATCTACAAAATGCTTGCCAGGATGACGATGAAACCTTTTATCGAGGAGTTCTCCGAATCACTCGAGGGTGAGGTCTATATCCTTGGAGTCGATGAGTATGTGGGCAGCGGATACTCCCATACTGCACTGCTGACCAGAGAAATGCAAACGAAGCATACCAAAGTCCTGCACGGGAAACTTTTGGCAAAAAACAGGGTCAGCTACTCCGGAAAAGACCTGCAGTTTCGTCTCAATCACCCAAGAGAGTTTCTCTACACCGGCAAAAAAGATATCGATGCGATACTGGTCGATGATACGATCACCACCGGTATCACACTGCAGGAAGCGCAGAACGTATTGCAGCAGCATGGCGTCAATGTGCTCTTTGCCCTGACGCTGGCGGATGCCAAAGAGTGATATAATAGCAGCATGAATACATCTATCTATGAGATCTCACTGCCTGACCTGCTGTGGATGATGATACCGGTAGGGGTCGTCATCGTGATCTATATACGCTGGGTCAAAGACAGAAGGACCCTCTTCTATGCGCTTTTCAGGATGCTTTTACAGCTTATCCTGATTGGCTATG
Source organism: Candidatus Sulfurovum profundilacunae (assembly GCA_047689495.1). Lineage (GTDB taxonomy): Bacteria > Campylobacterota > Campylobacteria > Campylobacterales > Sulfurovaceae > Sulfurovum > Sulfurovum profundilacunae. Next base: position 8,512 of record JBEWPY010000034.1, read on the forward strand.
CACTGACCCATATTTTTCAGGCAGACTCGCCGATGCTTGTGATACTGGTACTCTCTGTCATGTTGATAGCAGCCAGTATCATTGCCCTGCGCCCCCTGCAAAAAAGGGATACAAAGCTCTATCTCAATGTTTTTGTTTCCATCATTATTGGAGGTTTGTTGACCCTTCTACTGGTTATTACAGGCATATTGAACCCGGAACCGTGGTATGATCCGAAAGTGATGATCCCTCTGGCGGGCATGATCTTTGCCAACTCTATGAATGCGGTGAGTATCGCGGCAGAGCGTTTTGAGAGTGAGAGAAGCCGTGATATCGGGTACAGTGAGGCAAGGGCTACAGCCTATAAAACTTCACTGATTCCCATCATCAATGCACTCTTTGCCGTGGGACTGGTCTCACTGCCGGGGATGATGACGGGGCAGATACTTTCCGGTGTCGATCCTCTGATCGCTGTGCGATACCAGATGATGGTGATGCTGATGATACTCGGAGCGGCAGGCATTTCCGTAGCAATCTACTTAAAACGATTGCAGTAGGTCGGGATGCCCTCATCCCGACACAATGCTATGGTGACATTCAAATGTTTTGTCGGGGCAAGGGTACCCCGATCTACAGCAGACAATATACAATTAGGAGTTATTGGCTCCTAATTAATTGCCTTTATGCTATAGTAAGGGTATGAAAAAGCAGGACTTAAAAGAATTACTTGAACAGTCAGAAGGTAAAAAGATACTTTTTTTAGGAAAAGAAGGTATCTATACAACTCAAGAGATAGACAGATATCTAAAGAAATATAAGTTGAAAAGGGTCAAAGCGATCGAAGAGGATATAGTCGCTTCGGTGGAACATCATAGACTCAACCCGGTCGAAGAGATGCTCTCGGAAGATTTGTATGAACGCAAGATACCCGCATACAAGCTTGAAACGTTTGAAAAGCTTCTTTCGGAGGGGATCAATGATGATGAGCTTCTCATGGCGATCAAACTCTCCAATGACCAGGCACGTCTGCTCCGCATGATAGAAAACCCCGATATCAGTGATGCCCTTTTCATAAAACTGCTTGGGATGTATGCATGGCATACCGACGAAGAGGACAACAATGAGGACCGCTCGGTCGTGATCGCAACCCTGACAAGGTATATCGATGTCACCCCGGCTGAACGTGATCAGCTCTATTCGACACTGACGCTCAAGCGTCTGGTGCGCGAAGCAACGGACCCAGAACTGCTGAATGCACTGATCGGGTTCCCGAACTACGGATTCAGGCAAAAAGAGAGAGGCCAGACCTCTCTCTACGAGGTCATCGCAACCAGCAGGTATCTCAACGAGGAAGTGATCAAGCGTCTGCTGAGTCTGCGTGATCCAAAAGTCGATATGTACCTGGCTGCCAATCCTGTCGTATCCCTGGAACAGCTCAAAAAATTTGCTGCCAGAGAGGATCAGGCGATCCATGAGGCGCTGGCATCCAATGAGCGTATCAACGATGCGCTTTTTGAACTGCTTCTGGACAGGGGAGAAGGCGTAGTAAAACTGCTGCTGTGGTATCAGCCGATCACAGAGGATCGTTTTACGATGATCTCGGAGAAACTTACGGACCCGTATCTGTTTGCCGAAATGGGGAAAAACCTGCAGATCGGTACGGAGATCCTCATGGCACTGCTGGAGAGTGACAATATCCTGCTGCTGGAACATATCGCAGCCAACAGAAGTGTACCGTCTCATCTCCTCAGGGCACTGCATGAAAAGCTGTTCAAGAGTACCTTCTATCCGCTGGCAGGCAATCCGAACCTTCCTGTCTATATTATAGAAGCGCTCTACGGCAGCTATAAAAACGATAGTGAGATGATGCATCAGGTGGCTTCCAACCCCAATACCCCCGCAGAGATCATTCGGGAACTCTACAACCGTGATGAACTGGAGATCAACAAAGGACTTGCCGCCAACCCCGCTACGCCTGTCGAGATACTTGATGTACTCAAGATCGATACAAGGCTGCGCAATGCATTGAGCAGAAATGAAGCGTTTATCCAACACCATAATAGAACAAAGGTAGTGATATGAAATATCTGAGTCAAAGGCGAAGCTTTTACAAGAAATCATTTAGTGATTTCATTGCATCATGCTTTAGCAGTAGAAGTGAGAGGATGAGAATCGTCAAATAAACGACAATAGTTTGTCGTTTATAGATTCGGAACTGGAGTGGTCGGAACGAAAGTGAAGCCATGGAAGAAAAGGAGCTTGTGCAAGTATGGGTAAAATTTGTATAACAAATTGTACGCTTCTTTTAAAGGAGAGGAAAATATGAAATCATCAGATATTTCCAAAGTCGTAGGAAGTCTTATCGAACGGAAGCTGCCAGTCTTTATCTGGGGAGCGCCGGGAATAGGAAAGTCCTCCATCGTCAAACAGATCGCTGAAGAAAGAGAGCTGGAGTTTCTTGACCTGAGACTGAGCCTGCTTGACCCGACCGATCTCAAGGGGATACCGTTTTTTGATGCGGAGCACCAGGAAGGTGTCTGGGCCAAGCCGAGCTTTCTGCCAAAAGAGAAAGACTCCAATGGCATCCTCTTTCTGGATGAGATCAATACCGCTCCGCCTGCCGTACAGGCTTCAGCCTATCAGCTGATTCTGGACAGACGGGTGGGAGAGTATGAATTGCCTGCAGGATGGAGTATCGTCGCAGCGGGTAACCGTGAAAATGACAGAGGAGTCGTCTACAAGATGCCTGCTCCGCTTGCCAACCGTTTTGTCCACTTTGAGATGGAAGTAAACTTTGACGACTGGAAAGCATGGGCATACAAGGCCGGTGTGGAGGGATCCATCATCGCTTACCTGGCCTATGACAAGTCGATGCTCTTTACCTTTGACCCGCAGACCAATGAAAAGAGCTTTGCGACACCAAGGTCGTGGGAGTATGTTGACAATATCGTCAAATCGGGTATCGGTAACAATTTAATATTAGATAGTATCAGCGGTGCAGTGGGACGTGAAGCGGCAGTAGGATATCTCTCCTTCAAGAAAGTGATACAGGATCTTCCGGACCTCTCTTCGATTCTTGACGGTAGTTTGACAGCGACAGAGGAAGAGGATCACAAGGTATTGATGGCGCTCTCTATCGGCTTGGTCAATGCACTCAGAGAAAACCAAAGCGAAGAAGCCATCAGCAATGCTTTAGACTTCTCGATGAACCTACCGGGCGAGTTTGCCGTCATGCTGGTCAAAGATATGCAGTTCAACGGATTGGACGTAGAGGGATCAGAGGCCTGGAGTGACTGGGTAAGCAAGTTTGCTTATCTGCTTGCCTAGTAGGCAAAGATATCTTCTCCACTCATCCGGGGTCAGGCCTGTTTTTTAAAACGTCAAGTGATACTTTACACTTTGGGCTGTTTCCTCCTATTTGATGATCTCCTCTTTTACCGTGGCGAAAAATCTTTTGTAGGTATGCCTGTTGAAAATATATTTTTTTGCATTGAAGAGTGTCTCAAAAACGATTTTCCAGAGCGTAGAAAAATTTTCATCGCTGCGTATATCACACAGTTTTTCCTGCATTTGATGTTCCAGAAGGCTCAATGCCTTCGCATGATACGCATAGAGTTTTAGAATCTCATACTCTACCCCTGCCTCCCGAAAGTAATTGACGGTTTTTAAGATAGAAGCTTCCCTCTCCGTGAAGTCATTCTTCTCGACAGGGAGGATGATCTCATCTTCAATCAGCTGTTCAAGCAGGGACGCATCGACATCAAATTCTTCGATAAATTGCGCTTTTGTATAGTGTTTTGCATCCGAAGGGACGGCACTGAGCGTATTCATAAGAGGTACGATCATGCCTGATGATGTGGAGAAGGATTGGTCTTTACGCTGCAGTGCATCTCTAAGTTGCTCGTTTGTGCTGCCGAAGTGCTCTTTCATATAGCTGATATAGTGTAACAGTTCCAGGTGTGCCTCACTGTAGCGGTGGACATTTGGCTTGATCTTTTTTGCTTCGGGCAGCAATCCCTCTTTGATATAGTAGAGGATCGTTGATTTGGGTATGCCGCTGTTGGCGACGAGTTCTGATATTTTGTATTCCAAAGGTTCCTCTTTTTCAATAAAGATTAAATATTATATCTTATAATAACGTAAAGTTAAACTTAACGATAAAAAGGAGTTGCTATGGCACATATAAAATTACCGGAGTTTGAGGAGATGACGCCGGCGATACAGGAGAAGGCAAGACCTATCATGGAAAAGACAGGAAAGCTGGGAGATATCTTTAAACTGCTTGCGGTTGATGAGAAGATTTATTTTGCTACCGATGAAATGATCCAGAAGTATCTGCTGGACGAGACGACGCTCAGTTACGATATCAAAGAGGCGATCGCGCTTTTGATTTCCAAAGAGAACGGATGCAAGATGTGTGTGGATGTCCACAAAAATATCGCTAAAATGCTGGGACTCTCTGAAACACAGATCGAAGAGATACTTCAGGGGGTGGATGCGATCCATACCGATGCTAAAGATAAGGCACTGCTCAACTTCTGCATCAGGGCGGCACAGAAAGACAACTACAAAATCCTCAAGGAGGAGATCGAGGCACTCAAAGAGATGGGATGGAGCGATACACAGATCATTGAAGCCGTTGCTATCACAGGGTACTTCAACTATATCAATACACTTTCAAACGTATTTGGCCTTGGAGAAGAGCCATGAAATTTGTAACTCTTTTTTTGATGTCTATGATGACATTTGTGACATTGCAGGCAAAAGAGTATAAAGTAGTTTTTGATTGTAGTTCTGCGGATTTTGACTATATTAATAAGCGTATGTGGCTCGTAGGCGAAACGATGGATATGATCGAAGCGAAAGGGGATACGGTTTCTGTCGCACTGACACTGCACGGCAACTGTGTGCCGATCGTATCGAAGGCTTTTCATGAGATTGTAGATGATGAAGAGATCATCGACACAAGAGAGGCGCAGGAGAGATTGACCGCGTTGTCTCAACGAAAAAATATCAAGATCATTGCCTGCAATATGTCGCTGAATGCACATGATATCAGCAAAAAAGATCTTCTTCCCTTTGTCTCGGTATCAGACAACAGCTTTATTGACACGATCAGGTATCAAAATGAGGGGTATGCACTGATGACGTTTAAATAGAATATTTATTCCCAATCTTTGCAATTATCGCAAAAGTGATCAGAGGTGTCCGTGGTTACGAGGGAAAAACGATATTTATTTTTTTTTAATATAATCAAGGAAAAAATGGGTGAATGGTTATGCAGCAGAGATACAACTTGATGATATTGTTTTTATCTTTGGGGCTTTTATCCGGATGCGGGCAGCCTAAACAAGAATCTTTGGAGGTTACTGCCACGGCATATACTTCATCAAAACGAGAAACGGACAGAACTCCTTTTCTTGCTGCATGGAAAAACAGACTTCAACCGGGGATGAAATGTATCGCTGTCTCCAGGGATCTTCTTGATCTAGGTTTAACCAACGGCTGTGAAGTCTCTATTGATGGTCTGGAAGGGAAGTATAAAGTTCTTGATAAAATGCACAAAAAATGGACAAAGAAAATAGATATCTATATGGGAGTAGATCGAAAGAAGGCTTTAGAGTGGGGGAAACAAAAGGTTACGATACGGTGGGAAGAGCAACCTTCAAAAGAACAATCCTACTCTCTCCTGGAGGTGCTTCCTGAAGTATGGTCTTCAATGCCAAAGGAGACGAAAACACTCTAATCCTGCTGCATGCAATAATATTAAAGTAGGCCCAGCAGTGCGATAAGAAGTACGGGCGGTGTGATCACCACTCCCACTTTCATATACTCTCCCCAGCCGATCTTTACGCCTTTTTGTGCGAGCACATGCAGCCAGAGCAGGGTGGCAAGTGAGCCTATCGGGGTCATCTTCGGTCCGAGGTTGCTTCCCAGGATATTGGCATAGGCGAGGGCCTCCTGTCCGGCTTCATCGATGGCGATATCCATGATCATAATGGTCGGCATATTGTTCATGATACTGCTTAAAACTGCTGAGAGGAAACCAGTACCTATAACCGCAACTGAATGACCCATCTGTTGAAGTTCGATGATAAGTTCGGCAAGATAGGTGGTGAGTCCTGCATTTTTCAGTCCATAGACCACGACATAAAGCCCTATGGAGAACCAGACTACCTGCCAGGGTGCGGCTTTGATGGTCATGATCGGTTTTGTGGCCTTGTAGTGGTTGGCGATAAGCAAAAAGAGCAGCGCACCGCCCAATGCGAATACGGAAACAGGAAGGTTGTAAAAATCACCGATAAAGTATCCTGCCATCAACAAAGCCAAAAACCACCAGCTTAATTTAAACATTGTTTGGTTTTTGATGACGGAAGCGGCTTCCGGCAGTGCAGACACATCCACTTTCAGGGGGATCTCTTTGCGGAAATAGATCCACAGTACTGCAGTGGAAGCAACGATCGACAAGAGGTTGGGCAGGAACATATTTTTCGCATACTCTACAAAACCGATATCAAAATATCCGACCGTCACGATATTGGTCAGATTTGAGATCACCAAAGGGCTGGAAGCGCTGTCACCGATAAACCCGCCTGCCATCAGGAAAGCAAAGATCGCCAGAGGATTCATCTTTAAGTACTTCATTTTTGCAAGCAGGATAGGGGTAAGGATGAGTGCCGCACCGTCATTGGCAAAAAATGCAGCTACGACCGCACCCAGGAGCAGGATATAGACAAACATCCTGTTTCCGCTGCCGCGGCTCAGTTTTGCCATTTTTATCGCTGCCCACTCGAAAAAGCCTATCTGGTCCAGTACCATTGATAAGATAATAATACCGATAAATGCCAGGGTCGCATCCCATACGATATCGATGACCGTGAAGACATCCGTATAACTGACTACGCCGACAAGAAGTGCGACAATTGCACCTATGACAGCGGTTGTACCGATCTGAAGCCCTTTGGGCTGCCAGATCACAAAAACAAGTGTGATCAAAAAAAGAGTGGAGGCTAAGAACAAGAGGATCCTTTTGATATCCCGGATTTTACCCGGGATCTATGGTTTGAGTATTTGTATTTTTGACTCCCGTTTGAACAGGAAGGACAATTATCCGTTAAGCACTTTTGATTTCGTCAGTGCAGTCTCTATCTCTTCCCGGCTGATATCTCCGCTGAGATCAAGCTTGACATCACCGTCTTCGCCGCTGACATTCATACCGGTGATCTTCTTCTTGGTTTCACTGCTCATACACTCACACTGTCCCGCTGCACAGTTTTCGACCATCTTGACGATATTTTGTTTGTCCACTGTACCTGTAAATGATATCTTTACGCCATCTTCTGTTTTCAATACATTTTTGTTCATCTGTTTTTCCTTTTTATTTTTTTTCATTGAGCGCATCCGCTACCTTTGGCAGCAATGTGTGCTCTATCTCTTTATAGGTTGCTTCAAATGCTTCAAGCCCTTTGCCGTCCGGATCTTCAAAGCCTACATGGATATTCTTTATGGGTTTTGGAAACATCGGACAGGCCTCCTGTGCATGGTCACATACAGTGACTACAAGGTCATACGCATGGTTCAGTACGGTATCGATCGTTTTTGAGTGGTACTTTTCCTTCCAGATACCGTGCTGCTCCAGTATCTTTTTGGCATTTGGATTCACCCGGCCTGAGGCTTTCACCCCGGAGCTCTCTGCTTCTACACCGTCTAGTCTCGCATTGATCATCGCTTCAGCGTTGATGCTCCTGCAACTGTTCCCTGTGCATAAGATCAAAATTTTTTTATTCATTTTTCCTTCTTTATCTTCTGGTTTCAGTGGATTGTATCATAATATAAACTATATATCAAGATACATTGATATATTTCTGCATAAGTTTAACAACATATGTCATTCCGTAAAGGAGTAAGTTATGCAAATAGATTATCTGTATCATGGAGTAAAAGGGTTTGAAAGATTTGCCTATTACTGCTATCGTTACGATATGATAAGCAAAGAAGCAAACAGAAGATACAAGATTGCTCTTTTCTATCAGAAGTATGGATTGGAAGCAACCCTCAAAGAATCAAAGAACAATATCCAGCCTGCGTATACTGTTGGTTCCTTCATTCCCGAAAGTTTTATGATATGATAATAGTTAAAGATGTATGACCGCATGTAGTGTGGTCATGAAGAGAGACTCCTCTCATAGTTCGGTGAGAAAACCACTTCTGCTAAGCTGAGCCTGGATGGTACTGCACGCGCGTAAAACTCAACAACGTGGACTTTGGTCGTAGGTGATGCGACAGGCGCAAAATACATAGGCAACAGTGGTGATCTCTTAACCATTTTTTCATAAACGATCCCCCGGAAGCGGGTTTTGGAGAGTATAAAGCTTCCACTCAGTGGGCAATCTCCGGGTATGCTTTCTCTAAGCTGGCCCCCATTTCCAAACAACATGTTAAGATAACATTTTATACATAG
>JBEWPY010000137.1:0-2837 GCA_047689495.1 Candidatus Sulfurovum profundilacunae
CTCCCCCTCTATTATTCGTTGTTTGGAGCGTATGGTACCAGCAGTTTTGGATGTGTCTTGGTAGTAAGCAGAAAATCTTTTACTTTTGTTGATATATACTTCATAAAGCTACTGCTATTAAGATCTTTTTCAAACGGTGCGATCTGCAATATCTCCTGCTTTTTCTCCAATTCTCTGATAGGATTTACCGCCTTTTTCTCTATATGTATCTCGGTATTGAAAATTTGTGTCAGTGTCTCATAATGTTCAATGATAAAATTGTTGCTGTTAAAATCTCCTTCAGGATCGAAATCACACAAACTGAGTTTAAGTTTCAGAGATTCGGATATCTCAAATGCGGTAGATGAGATCGACTCCATCTGCCCTTTTTCATCCATCAGTACAATGCTCTCTTTCACATCATAAAGAAGATTATCACCAAAGAGATAGACTAGTTTTTTTAATTCAAAAAGTCTCTTATTAAGTCCCTCTGCATTAAAACAATCGATACTGTTAAGGACCAGGCCGATATCATATTTATGAATATCGTATTCTATAAGTTCCAGAAGGTCTCTCTCCCTGTCATACGATACTGCTATGCTCACACGTTCAGATTCATACATCCTGATCTTTTCAAGCAGGTCAAAATCGCCTTGATTGATCACACGCACATAAAGCTTCTTTTTTTCTAATTGGTCGAGAAGGTAAAGGCTCTCTTTAAGATAGATCAACGCATTGTCACTATCGAGTGCAAAGTCCAGTATCAAATAAAGATTCTTACCGAAAGGTTCCGGGAAAAGCCCCATACGCTTATTGATCGTTTTGTAAAGACCGTTAAGTACGATCGGCTTGCCAAGAACAAGAAGCGTATCATCGGGACGAATCATTGTCGCATGGGTCGGTATGATCTGTCTGGAATCACGATAGATCGCTGCCAGCTTCCATTTGCGCTGCAGGATAGAACCGACATGACGATACGCATAGGCACTCCCGAAAGGTACATATATTTCCATGATCTCACCCTGGCCCAACCCTACATTCTGTGCGACAACAGGTACATTTGGGAGATGATCATACAGGTGTGCGGCCAACAGGTCTTCACCATCTATGACAGTAACGAGCTCCTGCTTATATTTAAATTTTTTATTCCCCCACTGGTTAAGCAGTATGACACGCATTTTGTCATCTATCATATGTATATTTTCAAGTGCATATTTTGCATCTTGTATATTTTGCATTACAATAAACACGATGCTGTACCTGACTTCTGACATCACATGCTTCAACTTTGAATAACTTGTAGGATCGATCTTAACGAGGGTAATATTCTGACTCATTTTCTCCGGCTCTATATCATCATTGTAACATGTGACATAATAATGATTTTCAGCAACACGTTTTTTGCTGATCCAGTCGATAAAATGTTTTGCAACACCACCGTCAGCCAGGATAAGTACGTTTTTCATAAGAAACTTTTAAGCCTTTTTCAAAGATACCCTATGCACCTGAAGTGTTCAAATAAACTAGGTACAATTACGGATATATTTTTGATTTTAGGGAGACATTATAACACAATGCAGTTTCAGATAGATAAAATCGACGGCAAGGCACGTGCGTGCACCCTCACGACGGCCCATTCAACCATACAAACCCCTGTTTTTATGCCGGTCGGGACAGTAGGAGCAGTCAAGGCGCTTGATGCAGTGGACCTGCAAACGTTTATCAAGCCCGATATCATTCTGGGAAATACCTATCACCTCTATCTGCGTCCGGGGGATGATATCGTTGCCAAAATGGGCAAACTGCACGGTTTCACGAAATACCCCAAAAGCTTCCTCACCGATAGCGGCGGATTCCAGGCTTTTTCACTCTCTGATAATGTCAAGATCGATGAAAACGGTATCACATTCAGAAGCCATATCGACGGGAGCAAACACTACTTCACTCCTGAAAAAGTGATCGATATCCAAAACAACCTGGGTTCGGACATCATGATGATCCTGGATGACCTTGTAGCGCTGCCGGCAACCCCTGAACGGATCAAGGCAAGTATCGAACGCACTACACGCTGGGCAGAAGAGTCGATCAATTACCACAGGGTAAATCAGAGAAAAGGTATCGGGACAGATCAGAATATCTTTGCGATCATCCAGGGAGGTACCGACAAAGGTTTTCGTGAAAAGTCGGCCAAAGAACTCTGTGCTCTTGACTTTGACGGCTTTGCGATCGGCGGACTGAGTGTCGGTGAAGCCAATCAAGACATGTACGATACGGTGGAGTGGACAACCCGGTTCATGCCTGAAGAGAAGCCGCGCTATCTTATGGGCGTAGGGACCCCCGAAGATCTGGTCGAAAATGTCTACAGGGGGGTCGATATGTTCGACTGTGTGATGCCGACACGCAATGCACGCAACGGTACGCTCTTCACTTCGTTTGGAAAAGTGCATATCAAGAATGCAGCCTATACCGCCGATAACCGCCCGATCGACCCTGAGTGTCACTGTATGGTCTGTCAGAACTATTCGCGCGCTTATCTGCGCCACCTCTTCAGAGCCCATGAGATCACCTATCTGAGACTCTCGACCCTCCATAACCTCTACTATTACCTGAACCTGATGAAACAGATGAGAGAGGCGATCATGGAGGGAAGGTTTGAAGCATTCAGAGAAGCGTTTTACAAGAAAAGAAGTATGAAGCCAAAGTAACTATTAAGTCTCGTTCCATCGTCCCCGATGAGAACACGGGAGGAAAAACTCTTTAAACCTTTTACTGGCTCGGGCTCATCTCCCCCACCCTGGCAAATGCTGCTTCCATATTCACACGTTACTCCTCAAACCTTCTTATCCATATCATAACAT
>JBEWPY010000035.1:0-16705 GCA_047689495.1 Candidatus Sulfurovum profundilacunae
TATGTAGGGAACAAAGTAGCAGTCAGCAATGCCAAAAGACAGCTGCAGGCATCATTCAAGGAGTTCAAGGCGGCACATAAAAAGCTGACAAACTCCATTAATAACGAAGAGGTAAAAAACCTCCTCTCTTTTGTGCAGATGAGCATGGAGGATTTTGAAGTTATGATTAATGAGCCTTTCAGTACCGATAATGCCCAGCTGGTACTTGACCTGAGTGAATCCCTTTTGGAAGGGAGCCAGTATGTTGTCAGGTCTCTCAGAGAGTTTCTCAATATCAAAGCGTCCAAAATCGTTGATATATCAGGAAGACAGCGTATGCTTTCGCAACGTATCGCCAAGTACTACATCGCATACCAGTCGGGAATCCGGGATAAAAACACTGTAGATCAGATGCATGCAACCGTTCAACTGTTTGAAGAAAGCCATACCCTTTTAATGTCAAACAAAGAGAATACGCCGGAGGTGAACCGTAAGCTTAATGAGATCGATAAACTTTGGAAAATTGTCAATAAGTTTTATTTGAATATTGAAAAGGGAGGATTGCCTCATATCGTATTCAGTACAACAGATAAGATTACCGGAAAGATGAATGAGGTTACCAAGCTTTATGTCGAGATCTATAAATAAGTAGGATATTCCGATGAAAAACATATTTTATCTCTCTCTCCTTGTACTCAGTATGACACTGTTCAGTGAAGCTGCAACAAGGGGTGACGTAAAGGTGGTAGAGGCTTCCGAGAATATCCGGTACCTCAGCCAGAAAATGGTCAAGGACTACCTGCTGTTTTATCTCAATCAAAACAAGATAAAACTCAAATCAGAACTTGAAAATACCCTGAAGCACCTGAATGACAATCTTCGAATCATCGCTATGACTACCAAGGACAGCGATACGAAAGATGTCCTGGAGTTCCTGGCATACAGCAAAGATCAGATAGAGGAGATCTTCAAGGGAGAAGCCGATAATGAAAAGGTAGTACTGATGATGGATTACAGTGAAATATTGCTGGAGGGGGCAGACTCGATCGCGACAGCGCATACCTATGACTTCTCTAGCGAGGAAAAGATGCTGATGGTTACCAAGGAGATGGAATATCTACTTCAGAGAATCATCAAATACTATATGGCGCTTAATGCAGGGTTCAGCAATCCTACCAATCAGGAGCAACTGCTCAATTCAATCGCTGACATGCAAAAGAATATAGAACAGGTCAACCGGTATAGCTATGATAATGAGTTGCTGGAAACACAAAATGAAATGAACCGTTCCTGGAGAGCAAACAAACATTTCTTTATGCAGTCAGAGAGCCTGTTCATCCCGATGCTTATGCTGACATCGGTCAAGTATATGGAAGATGTGATCGGGGAAATCGCACTGTACCATACACAGAATCTATAAAAGAAGAGGGATAAAGAATGAACATAATAAACAATAAAAATATATTTACTCTTCTTATTTTTATCGTCATAGGGATCTTCGGGTTTTTTTCTTACCATACATTTCTTTCCTATACAGACTATCAAGCCAAAGTAAATAGCGGCAAAAGCAGGAAGTATATTGACAGTATTGATAAGCTGATCGACAAAGTACTCATGGAGAGAGCCTATAGCGCTGTCTATATGGCAAGTGAAGGGAGAGAGGGATACAGTCAGGTAGAAAAAGCAAGGTCAGAGGTTGATCTTTCCATTGCAAAGCTCAAAGAATATACTGCCGGCAGTAAGCCGTCTGTTTCTTATTCGTCCGAAATAGAGTCTGTGGCAAAAGCACTGAAACATGTAAGAACAAAAGTCGATACACTGAGTGCAGACTATAAGAATGTTCTTTTTAATATTTATCATAATGAAGTGATCGCTCCCCTGATTACAAATGAAAAAAGTATCATAGCGGATGATACATTTTCGGGAATGGAAGAATATCTGTCACTCTATCTGAAGTTTACCGAGCTCAAAGAGAATATCAGCCTGGAAAAAATAGGAATCCATTTTATTTTAAACGGCTCAAGAAAGATGAGCAATAAAGACTTGATACTGTGGGACAATCTCCTTTTGAATGATATGCTGCCGGATATCAATGCTATCAAAGAGCGCAGTGTTATCAATAAACTCAACGCTCTGATGACTCCCGAAGAGTATCATCGGCTGGGATCCAAAGAGCGGGTGAAGGTATTCTATGGCTCGCAGACAGGAGAGTACAGGGTGACAACAGAAGAGTGGTCCGAAAAGATGGACAAGAAGTTGAATTATACAACGGTAGCGCAAGATATACTGACCGCCTCAATGAAAAAACGTATGCAGAGCAATCTTGCTGAAGGTAAAGATATCATGGCCCGGTATGGATCAGCCGTACTTTTCACTTTTGCAATCCTGCTTATTATGCTGTTGGTCTATTATAATATCAATAAAGATAAACAGCTATTCGAAGACACACTGAAAGATATTGAAACAGTTTTAAGCACTGAACAGCAAAAAAGGCTTAAAGCATTGATCGATAACCGTAAAACCAACGAGATATACAGGTTCCTTACCCAGACGATCAGAGATGCTAACCAGGCGAAAGACCTCTTTTTGGCCAACATGTCACATGAGATACGTACGCCGCTAAACGGTATTGTCGGATTTACACAGTTATTGAAGGGGACCCCTTTGAACGAGGAACAAAAAGAGTTCATCAACGTTATTGAAAACAGTTCGGACAATCTTTTGACGATCGTAAACGATATACTTGACCTTTCCAAGATCAAAGCTGACAAGGTTGAACTGGAGCATATTCCTTTTGATCCGGTTGAAAAATTTGAGTCTTCTGTGGAGTCATATGCAGCAAAAGCGGCAGAGAAAGATATTGAATTCGGTATCTATATGGATCCATCACTACCCGGCAGGCTTGTTGGAGATCCAACCAAAGTTTCTCAGGTTGTCGTGAATCTGATCAGTAATGCAATCAAATTTACTCCTCAAAACGGTACGGTAGCTACCCGGATTGAGAAATTGGCTGAAACGGATACGACCGTAACGGTAAGGTTCTCTGTAGAGGACAGCGGTATCGGTATCAGTGAAGAGCAAAGACAAAATATCTTTGATGCCTTTACACAGGCAGATGTCAGTACAAACAGAAAGTACGGCGGCACAGGCCTGGGATTGGCAATTTCCGGTAAATTTGTTTCGATTATGGGTGGAAAACTTGATATTGAGAGTGAAGAGGAAGAGGGAACGGCCTTCTTTTTTACATTAATACTTGAAAAGCCATCTGAAATAGAAGAGAGAAAACTGCTTGACACGAGTGGTCACAAGGTTGGGTTTGTAACTTCCGGCGAGAGTACAGAGTTTGTGACAAGAAAAAATATTGAAGCGTACATTACTGCAGCAGGGGCAGCATTTAAGACCTACTATGGTGACGAGATCTTTAATGAAGAGAGAAGTGAAATACCGGATATACTTTTCCTGGATCATCAATATATCCAGACAAAAGAAGAGATTGAGAAATATCTTGATCTGGATGCCAAAATCGTTCTTTTGACAACTGCAGAAAAGAAAAAACTGATCGAAGATCTTCAAGGAGATATCGACAGAGTGTTTTATAAGCCGGTCAGTTTGTCAAAGACGCTCAAGTCACTTGATGTGATCAGCGAACAGGAGCAGCAGCATAGATCCTCTACCGTTCAGGATATAGAAGGTGAGATCGTTCAGTTTGAGAAGTTGCATGTTCTGGTTGCCGAAGACAATATAATCAACCAAAAACTTATCTTAAATATTCTCAATGGATTTGGTATTGATGTAACGCTTGCCAAAAATGGGGAAGAAGCGGTTAACCTTTGTAGAGAAAAGGGTTACGATCTTGTTTTTATGGATATCCAGATGCCGGTATTGGGCGGGATGGAAGCAACGGCTGAAATTTTAGCACTGGAAAAGAAGAATCACAGAGATCATACGCCCATCATAGCATTGACCGCAAATGCACTGAAAGGCGATAAGGATAAGTATATGAAAGCCGGAATGGATAATTATCTCTCAAAACCTCTCGACCTGATACAGGTGAATACATTGATACAAGAGTATTTCCCTGAAAAAATCATTCAAAAAAATGCAGAAGAGCAAACGGATGAAGATATGATCCTTCCCGGAAAAAGTGATGATACTCTGGGGGAATCAGATGAAACAGGAAAGAGCAGCGAGGAAACTGCGGAAATATCGATAGAAGAAGAGAAAGTCAGTAATATCTCCGAATCAGCAACAGCGGCAAATGAACAAGATAACTCTTTGGTCCATACCTCTAGGGGCAAGCAGGTAGATATACTGCTTTATAGATCGATACCGCTTGTTGCAGACTTATATGAACGTATCTTGAAGAACTTGAATTATTCTGTAGAAAAAGTGACAGATGAAAATCTGTTGCTGGATAAATTAGAAGAGGGAGCACGCTACTCGTTTGTGCTTTATGATGTGAAACCATTTGAAAATATGCCTTGCCTTATTGGGGATATCATTCGTAATGAAGGTGCCATACCTGTAGCATTTGTACCGGAAAACTTAAAAGAGAAGGAGTGGTGCAGTGAACAGATGATTGCAATGAATGCCGGCCCAAAAGATATACAGGAAGCATTGGAACAAAATCAATAAAGCACCCTGGCCAGATAGAGCCCCTCCGGAGGGGCCAGTCTGCAGCAATGCTTTTTTTGGCATTCCAACTGTTCCCGGAGCTGTGAAAGCTGCATTTCTCCCCTTGCGCACTGCATGGCACTTTCCACCATCATTCTTACCTGGGAGCGTAAAAAACCGTTCGCTTCAAAATAGATGAAGTGGCAGTTGTTTTTTTCTCTATAAAATGCTTGAAATATTTCGCGGACAGAGGTATGTGTGCCACTGCCGGTTTTGTGAAAATACTTGAAGTCATGTTTTCCGATAAAACAGGACAAAGCCTTCCGAAGCACTATTTTATCAAACGGTTCACAATAAGAGATATACTTTCTTTCAAATACCGAAGGCTGTTGTGTTTTGAACACATAACGGTAAAGACGTTTTTTCGCATGGAACCTTGCATGAAAAGTATCTTCTGTTTCAGCGATATGTTTCACGGAGACGGCATTGAGTTTTCGGTTGAGATTCAGTTTCAGTTTCTCCAGGTCAGACCAGTAGGAGGGCAGGTCGAAGTGTATGACCTGCCCGGTTGCGTGTACCCCTCTGTCGGTGCGTCCGGAGCCGACAATGGGTGTATTTATTTCCAAAGAGCGCAATGCACCCTCCAAGGCTGAAGTAACGGTTTGATTTGTTGTTTTTTGTCTTTGGAATCCCAGGAAAGCACTGCCGTCATACGTAATTACCGCTTTTACACGCATCGTTAAAAATACCTTGTCACCCGTTTTTTAAAGAGCCAGTACCCAAGCACAAGAAGTCCCGCACTGACAATGGTCAGGATCGTCAGGTTGCCGGATTTCTGAAGCGTAGTGGCAACAAGATAGAGCACGATAGTGACGATAAAGGTCACCAGGAAAGCGTGGTTTTTCTGATACCTGGGGTTAATAATGGTAAAAGAGGCCACCAGCATGACCGAAAGAAACGGAATCAGGCTTACAAATACAAAGAAAATGACCCGGTGCATTCTCTTTGTATCCGTTTTCGCCTCCATCCAATACTCGATGATATTTTGATACTTGTAATGCTTTGTGCTGCTTGTATCAAATGCTTCAAGTTTTTTATATCTGATTTCCTGAAGTTTATTGTCACTGTAGGTATATCCGTAGCCTTCATCCAGCTGCAGCGAAGTCGACAGTTGATTACGGTTAAGCTGTCCTGTTTTGGACGCAAAAAACTGTTCACTGTTTTTACCGGTCCGGTTATAGATCACCAGGTCATGATACGTCTCATCTTTTGTCTCTTTGACATAGATATAATAATTCCCGAATTTTTGGCCCAGTTCACCGGATTTGATATTGAGTTTCGCTTCGGCTTTTTTATCGACTTTAAAAGACTGGTAAAGCTGTTCGGTGGTAGGCATGGCAAAAAAGGCAATCGTAAAAAGCAGTAGAGAGAAAAGAGTCCCGAGGAGTAAAAAAGCACTCAGTACTCTTTTGGCTTTGATTCCCAGAGAAAAGAGGGCTATCAGTTCATTATCCTGGGAAAGCTTGCTTAAAGTGTTCGCCAGGGCACTTACAAAAGAGAGAGGCAGTGTATAGAAAATGATATTGGGTATAAAGAAACTGTAAAGCGTAAAAAGATCTTTTAAGGAGATATCTATTTTTGTCGTCAACATGGAAATTTTTATGAGATAAAAGAGTGAAAGTATCGTCAAAAAAGGTATAAATATGATCAAAAATGATCTTTTGAAACTGGAGGATATGTAAGTATGTATATTAACCATAGATGAGCATCTCCAATAGATCGCCTGTCTGCGTATCGTAAAGATACGTAATGAGTGTTGCCAGTGCTAAAAACGGGACAAACGGTACACCCCTTTCTCTCCATATCAGTGCAGGAAGGATTGCCAAAACAGCAGAGAGGAAGAGGGCTGCAAAGAAATTGGGAAAACCGAGAAGGGCCCCCATCGTCCCTGCCACGATGACATCTGCCCCGCCCATTGCCTGGCGTTTTGCTATGAGAGAAGAGAGAAGCCCGATAAGATACAGTCCGCCTGCCGCTGTGGCTGCATAGAGCAGTGCATCGATGAAATCAGGCTGGATCAAAGCAAAAAACAAAGCTGCGAAATTGACACTGTCGGGTACTGCCATATATTCAAAGTCTATCGTCACCAGGGCGAATAAGGCAGCAAAAGAGGCCGCGACAAAAGGAAGATGCCATACCAAGCCGACTTTGAAATAGAGTATGAGAAAAAGCATTCCGGTAAGGAATTCTATGACAGGATACTGCAATGAAATTTTTTCTTTGCAAAATCCGCATTTTCCGCCAAGCATGATCCAGGAGAAGAGAGGGATATTGTGATACCACTTCAAAGGTGTTCCGCAGCTTTGACATTTGGAAGCAGGGAAAACAGTACTTTCTCCTTTCGGGATACGATAGATCACGACATTTAAAAAGGATCCGATCATGATACCGAAAATAAAAACTGCAATGATGACTATCCACTCCATCTATAGACCCCCGAAGCGCCTGCTGCGATGTTGATAATCCTTTAGGATATGGCCGAGTTCCTCTGTCGTAAAGTCAGGCCATAACGTAGGGCTGAAGTAGAGTTCGGCATAACTTGCCTGCCAAAGCAAAAAGTTTGAGATACGCTTTTCACCGCTTGTTCTGATCAAAAGGTCGATATCACTGTAAGGAGTTTGAAGGGCAGAAGATATATCCTCTTCGGAAATCGTTTGCTTTCCCTCTTTTATCAGTGAATTAACAGAGTGTGTGATCTCGGCCCTGCCGCCGTAGTTCAGGGCGAGGACCTGTATCAAATTTGTATTGTTTTTTGTGACTTCTTCCGTTTTTCTGATACGCTTCTGCAGCGGTTTGGAGAATTCGGAGATATTCCCTATCGCTTGGAATTTGACACCGTTTTCCCGGTAGGTGTCAAGCTCATCCTTAAGATATCTGTCCAAAAGCTTCATGAGGAATTCTATCTCAATTTTCGGACGTTTCCAGTTTTCTGTACTGAAGGCATAAAAAGTCGCTGTCTCAATGGTTTCGTGCCTTGCGCAAAAGGTTGTGATATCACGTATCGTCTCTGCACCTTTCTCATGCCCTTTTGTGCGCTTATAGCCATGCTTTTTAGCCCATCTTCCGTTTCCGTCCATAATAATAGCAAGATGTTTCAATGGAGCGTTACCCATCGGTCAGGCCTTGTGCTTGTTCCAGTATTTTATCCGCATGCGTAAGCTTGTCGTGCTTTCCGAGTTCTGTCTCTTGTGCAGGGGTGATGAAAGTGATCTCATTCTCTGCGGTGCCAAAACTATCGGCACTTTGAAGCAGGTTGTAGCAGACGGCATCCACCTCCTTTTCTTCGATAAGAGACTTTGCGTGCTGCAGGCCGTTTTGACTGTCCATTTCCGCCTTGAATCCGATGACGGTTACCCCGTCTTTATTGAGCGAAGAGAGGATGTCGGGGGTCTGTTTGAGTTCGATACTCCACGATTCTCCGAGCATGGATTTTTTTATTTTTCCTTTTTGCGGGAATTTTGGGGTATAGTCAGAAACCGCTGCAACCATGAATAAAAAAGGCCTTTTCTGGATCAGTTCGATCGCATCAGGCGTATTGAGGCTGGCTTTGCTCATTTTGCCTTTTTTTGCAACACGCAGTGCATCCTGTGTATAGTCGAGCAACTCTTCGGTATCATCTACATCAATGGTGTAGATATCCTGCGGCAGCCCCTTGTTGCCCGTTGAGGTGATGTAGCAGACATCTGCCCCTTTGAGGTAGAGGCTCAGGGCAACGGCTTGTGCCATTTTCCCGGAAGAGAAGTTGGTGATATAGCGGACTTCATCGATCTTTTCCCTGGTGCCTCCGCCGGTGACAACGACACGTCTGTCTTCCCAGTAAGGTTCTTTCAGCAGCGCTTTGGCCGCAGCAAAGAAAATCTCTTCAGGCTCCGCCAGTGCGCCGCTTCCCGTATCACCGCAGGCAAGCAGCTTCTCCTGCGGTTCAATGATGGTATAGTCGTTGACCCTGAGCATTTTGATCGAGCCGCTGGTGTAGTGGTTATTCAGCATCGCGGTATTGGCGGCAGGTGCGATCAGTATCTCTCCTGTGAAAGCCAGAGCAGTCTGCGTGAGGATATTGTCAGCGATCCCTTTGCTGAGTTTGCTGATCGTATTTGCCGTTGCCGGCGCAACCACAAACGCATCACATTTTTTTCCTGTTTCTATATGGTTGAGTGCACTGCTCCAGCTTTCACTCTTTTCTGTCAGTACAGGATTGCGTGTAAGCGCTTCAAAGGTGAGGGCTGAAACAAAACGCTCTGCTGCCGGTGTCATCACTACATGGACATCTGCGCCGGCTTTGATAAAGAGTCTTGCTGTGTCACAGGCTTTATACGCAGAGATACTCCCTGTGATTCCCAGCAGGATGGTTTTGCCTTTGAGGTTTATCTGCATGATTTCTCTCCGAAGAATTTATAAAAAAAGTTTTTAATGGTTTTCATCGGTGTGCGGGACATCGCAAGCGCGCCTTTGCCCACATTTTTGGTAATGGTGCTGCCCGCTGCGATGAGTACATCGTCCTCGATGGTAATCGGTGCGACCAGCTGCGTATCCGAGCCTACAAAAACATTTTTTCCTATTTTGGTCGGGTATTTGTTTTTACCGTCATAGTTGCAGGTGATCGTCCCGGCACCGATGTTGGTACCCTGATCGATCGTCGCATCGCCCAGATAGGCAAGATGTCCTGCCTTGACTCCGTTCAGGGATGATTTTTTTACCTCTACAAAGTTTCCGATATGGGTATCTGTAAGCAGAGAGCCCGGCCTGACTCTTCCCATCGGCCCTACGGATGAGTCCTCGATCACTGCTTCTTCAACCACTGAATGCGCTTTGATGTGTGCATCTTTGAGCCTGGAAACCCCCTGGATAGAGACGCCGTTCTCCAGGATACATTCACCTTCAAAGGCAGCACGGCAGTCGATGTAGATGGTTTGAGGCAGTCTCATGGTGACTCCTTCTCTCATCCATTCGTTACGGATACGTTCCTGCATGATCTCTTCGGCATGTGCCAGATCCAATTTGGAATTCACCCCCTTGAATTCCTCTTCTTTCACAAATACAGGGTGTACTTCCTGTTTCTCCTCAACCGCCATTTTAATGATGTCTGTGAGGTAGTACTCTGCCTGGGCATTGTGATTGTTGAGTTTTGGGATGTAACGTTCAAGTAGTTCGGTATTGACCGCATAGATGCCTGCATTGACGCTTTTGATGCAGAGCTGCTCTTCACTGCAGTCCTTTTGTTCAATAATCTCTTGAACGTTCCCTTCTTCTATCAGCACACGTCCGTATCCGGCAGGGTTGTCAAGCTCGATCACTGACATATTGATAGCGCCATTGCCTGAGATGAGAGCATTCAGCGAAGCTTTGGTGATGAGCGGCATATCGCCGTTCAGGATCAGCGTACGCTCATGTCGTGCCTTGATACCTTTCATGGCACCGCCTGTACCCGGAAACTGTACGGCATCCTGTATATGAAACTGTATGCCGCTGTAGACTGCCTCTATCTCGTCCCGGATGCGTTGTGCCTGGTGGAAAAGTACGACGGTGATGTCATCGGAGATCTTCTGTGCCGCATCGATCGCATGAAACAGCATCGGTTTTCCCGATATCTCATGAAGCACTTTCGGTTTGGCTGACTTCATTCTTGTGCCCTGGCCTGCTGCGAGTATGACTACGCTGATAGACATCTTTTCCCCTTTTTTGGATAAAATTGCATGATGAATGATGAAATAGTATCGTGATTATATCGAATTTACTTAAAGAGGATGAAGTTTGGAGTGTAAACATTTTGGTAAGTGCGGCTCTTGCGGACTGTATGAAAAGAGCTATCATGAGCAGCTGTTAATGAAAGAAGAGAAGGTTTCTGCACTGTTGGCACCGTTTTTTGACGGGAAGCTTGAAGTGTTTGATTCGCCTGATTCCGGCTACCGTGCCAGAGCGGAGTTCCGTATCTGGCATGAGGGGGAGAGATGTGACTATGCGATGGGGAACATCGAAAAGAACGGTGCCGTAATCATCGAAGAGTGTCCAAAAGTGATAGAACCTATCGAAAAACGGATGTGGAAGCTTTTAGAGGCTATCAATAACTCTCCTGAGGGTTTGAAGAAAAAACTTTTTGCAGTGGAGTTTTTGGCAACGACGACTGATGAGTGTCTGATCACAATGCTGTATCACCGCAAACTGGATGATGCATGGAGTCGGGAAGCGAAGACATTGGAAAGCGAACTGGATACGAAGATCATGGGACGCAGCCGAAAGCAGAAAGTGGTGCTTAGTGATGAGTATATTACGGAAAAACTGCCTATAGACGGCAGAGAGTTTCGTTATGTAGAGTATGAGAGCGGCTTTACACAGCCCAATCCGGCGGTGAACGTAAAGATGATAGAGTGGGCGGTCAGGCAGGCAAAAAGAGTTGGATACGGGGATTTTCTGGAAGCGTATTGCGGGCTGGGGAACTTCACTTTGCCGCTCTCGCATTATTTTGATAAGGTGCTGGCAACCGAGATCAGCAAACGCTCCATCCATGCTGCACGCCAAAACTGTGGGCTCAATAACATTGATAACATTGCTTTTGCAAGACTCGCTTCCGAGGAGATGACAGAGGCATTGCAGGGGGAAAGAGAGTTTACAAGACTGAAAGGGATAGACCTTGAAAGTTATGATTTCTCTACGGTTTTGGTCGATCCGCCGCGTGCCGGCCTGGATGAAGGTACGACAGGGCTTATCAGCGGTATTGAACATATCCTCTATATCTCATGCAATCCCGAAACTTTGGCACGGGATCTTGAAACATTGACACAGACTCATAAAGTCGTTGAAGCGGCTGTTTTTGACCAGTTTCCGCATACGGATCATGTGGAGAGCGGCATGTTTTTGAAGAGAAAAAGATAGCAGTCTTCTTATTGATTCAACGCCATATGCTCTACTTTGGTACAGTAGTTCTGTACCACTTTCATCCCCGCATCCTTTGCTTTTTGTGCCGCTTCATTGTTCACCAGGCCCAGCTGTCCCCAGAAAACCTTTACATCGCCGCGTTCTATACAGGCATCCGCGATCGCATCAAAGGCTGCCGGTTTTCTGAAAATATCGACCATATCGATCTCAAAGGGGATCTCTGCAAGTGATCGGTAAACCTTTTCTCCCAGGATCTCATCGTGTTTCGGATAGATAGGAACGATACTATACCCTGCATTCTGGAGATATCTGGCTACCATGTTGCTTGCTTTGCTCTCATCGGGAGAGAGCCCGAGAATGGCAATCGTTTTTACATTTTCAAAGATTTCTCTCATCTCTTCTTTGTTGCTGTTAACTGTTGGAAATTCACACTCCATGACTTACAGATCCTTATGTTATAATCTGTCCCATTATTACCTAGGATAGTTAATGTTAGACTTAAAAAAGATAGAAAAAGCATATGAGAGGGTTTCGGGTGTAGTGCATCGTACCCCATTTTCTTATGCGCCGATACTGAGTCAGATGAGCGGTTATGAGATTTTTCTTAAAAAAGAAAACCTCCAGCGTACAGGTGCCTTTAAGCTTAGAGGCGCATTTAACAGGATCGCTTCTCTGATGGAGGCCGGAGAAAAAAGAGGTGTGGTGGCTGCAAGTGCCGGAAACCATGCCCAGGGTGTAGCCTTTTCTGCGCAGTATTTTGGTATCGAAGCGGCTATCGTGATGCCGGAGTCCACGCCGCTTACCAAAGTCCAGGGAGTGAAAGAGTTCGGAGCGACGGTGATCCTGAAGGGGTCAAACTACGATGAAGCCTATGCCTATGCAACAAAATATGCCGAGGAGAAGGGGTTCAACTTTGTACATCCCTTTGCGGATGAAGAGGTCATGGCCGGTCAGGGCACGATTGCGCTTGAGATGCTTGAAAATATCAAAGATCTTGATGCGATCATCATCCCTGTCGGAGGAGGAGGGCTCATTAGCGGTATTGCTATGGCTGCCAAAGCACTCAAACCTGATATCAGGATCATCGGAGTTTCCGCAGAGGGTGCACCGGCAATGAAGCAGTCGTATGATGCCAAAACACCGATAGACAGTACCGGTGTGCGTACGATTGCCGACGGTATAGCGGTACGTGATACTTCACCGATCACACTGGAATATATTTTAGAATACGTTGATGAGTTCATCACGGTCTGTGAAGATGAGATCGCTGCAGCAATCCTTTTCCTGCTTGAGAAACAGAAAGTCCTGGTCGAAGGCGCGGGGGCAGTAGGCGTGGCAGCGCTGATACATGGTAAACTTGATCTTCCGAAAAATGCCAAAGCGGGCATTGTGCTCAGCGGGGGAAATATTGATGTGACGATGCTGTCGCTGATCATTGAAAAAGGGCTTGTGAAGAGCAGCCGAAAGATGAAACTTTCAGTCCTGATGGTTGACAAACCGGGATCACTCATGCAGTTTACCGAACTGCTCACTCAGGCAGGGGCGAACATCGTCCAGATAGGGTATGACCGGACATCGATCGATCTCGAATTCGGTGATGCTACAGTGTCTGTGCACCTTGAGACAAAAGGGATAGAACACCAGGAACAGATTCGTCACATCCTGAAAGAGGGAGGATTCTCTTTCAAAGAGGAATATTAATGTGTCGGTAAGGGTATCCTGACATCAGAGATGAAGGAAAAATGTGATCGCAATAGACTTAGGCTCCAACACGCTTCGTGTAGTGAAGAGGGATTGTGAAAAAAAAGAGTATATTGGTGATTATGAGAAGATCGTAAGGACTGCGGATGGCCTGATAGACACAGGGACAATAAGTCATGCAGCTATTGTGAGAGTTATTGATGCGATCAACGAAGCCAAAGAGAAGATTGACTTTGATGATTTCCCGTTAAGAGCAGTAACCACGGAAGCGATACGAAGTGCAAAAAACAGCGAAGAGGTACTTGTCCGGATCAAAGAGGAAACCGGAATAAACTTTGAGATCATCAGCGGGGAAGAAGAGGCGCGGTTTACACTGCTGGCAGTAAAATACAGGCTTTCCCGGCTTCACTATGCTTCCAAAAATTTTGTACTTGCTGATATCGGCGGCGGTTCGACGGAACTGATTTTTTATCACGATGGAGAGGTAGTCTCCAGGAGTTTTCCTATAGGTATCCTGACGATGGCGCAGACGTACAGGGACCTGGAGACTATGCAAAACGCTTTGCCGGATGACCTGTTTCCCATGGAGATGTTTTGTACAGAGATGTTTGCTACCAAAGGAGAGATAAACTCTTTTGTTGCAACCGCGGGTATTCCGACCACCGTAGCAGCGATAAAACTCGGACAGATTTATGCTACTTACGATGCTTCCAGGGTCAACGGAACGATGCTGGAGGCAGATGAGCTTGATTTTTATCTAAAAAAGCTTC
Source organism: Candidatus Sulfurovum profundilacunae (assembly GCA_047689495.1). Lineage (GTDB taxonomy): Bacteria > Campylobacterota > Campylobacteria > Campylobacterales > Sulfurovaceae > Sulfurovum > Sulfurovum profundilacunae. The sequence goes on from JBEWPY010000035.1 coordinate 13,998, forward strand.
TCGCAATGCCTTTGGAACAGCGGGAAGAGGCTGTGGGGACAGGAAGATCCGACTTGATCGCAGCGGGAATACTGATTTTCAAACATATTTTCAGACTTTTGTCCTGTCACAACTGTATCGTTGTTGATGATGGATTGCGGGAAGGGATAGCTCTGCAGGAATGCAAAGAGTGATGTTATGATAGAAGCGGAAATAATGACCGGGTTTATTTCCGGGCATTTATTGCTACGCTAACAGGCTAGTATCTTTAAGGAAGAATTTATAAGCAAATTTTATCTAGAGTCTGAAGTTAGCGCAGAAATTCAGAGGTGTAACGATAGAATACATTACAAGGGGGGTGTATCTTTCTCCACCTCTTGCTGTAAGTATACGGAAAGAGTTTGTCAGAATTTGTCAAAAAATTAAAAATTTTTATTTTTTTTCTGTTTGCAGGATATAGCCTACGCCATAGGCACTCTTGATCGTCTCTTTTGGAAGTTTCCGGCGGATACGCTTTATCAGTGAAGTGATCGCATTGGAAGAGAAATCCCGTTCCGGCTGGTCTTCATAGAGATAGTTGTAGATATCGATAGAGGAGACACTCTGGTTCGCTTGGGAACATAGCAGTTCAAGCGCTTTTTGTTCTTTGGGCTGCAACTTGATCTCCTCTTTGCCCCGGAACAGCTTTTTTCTTGTTTTGTCCCAGCAAAAGGACTCTTTGAGATAGAGATAGCTCCTCTCCTGCCGCAATTCATCCGCCAGCGACAGCAGAAGCTCTTTCAGTATATCGCTCTGTACAGGTTTGATCAGGTATTTTACCAGGTGTAGCTCTATCGCCTTCATCAGCTTCTCTTTTTCAGAGTGTGCAGTCGTGATGATAATTTTCGTATCTTTATCTTTTTGACGAATTTTTTCTACCATAGCAAGGCCGTCCAGATGCGGCATATGGATGTCTGCTATGATAATGTCAGGATTTGTTTTCTCATAGAGCCGATAGGCAGTTAATCCATCTTCTGCCGTATATGCCTTTTCAAAAAAAAGCTGCAGGTATTCTGCCATAGAGTGCAGAAGCTGCTTTTCGTCCTCCGCGATCAGAATGGATATATCTTCTATTTTTTTCATGGGTTGCCTGCTTTTTTCAGTGTTATGGTAAAGAGAGCGCCTTCCCGGTTATTTTCTACGTTGAGTTGACCGTTCATATTCTTTTCGATAATCATTTTGGAGATATAGAGGCCCAGGCCCGTACCCATGGATTTATGCTTTGTTGTAAAATAGGGGTCAAAAATACGATGCATCTCTTTTTCCCGTATCCCTCCTGCATTGTCACTGATCTTGAGTATGACATTGTCTGCAGTTTCGGTCAGAGTGATCTCGATAGAAGCATTTTCGATTTTTCTGTGAAGCAGCACATCTTTGGCGTTGGTTAGAATAGAGACGATTACCTGCATGTATTCGTTCATATATCCATTGACGAAAAACGGCTGATCACATTGGAAACCTATCTTGATACCCGCTTTGGCGAGCATGGGCGTTATGATGGTCAGAGCATGTTTTACCGCATCGGAGACGGAGAAGTCCCTTTTCTTTTTATTCGGATGGTAAAAATGCATAAAGTCATCAATGGTTTTTGACATGTACTGGATATTGTTTTCCATCTCACGCAGTTTCCCCAGAAGCTCTTTGTTCTCCAGGATCTCTCTTTGGTTTTTCTCTTTCAGGATTGAGATGATCGCATTGTTTATCGCCAATGGCTGCCGCCACTGATGGGCGATATTCCCTATCATCTCTCCCATATCCGCCATTTTGGCTTTTTGGAAAAGAAATTTTTCTTTCTCTTTGAGTTCATTCATTGATGCGAGAAGCGCAAGGTCTTTTTCCTTCAGGGCGTCAATGGTGTCGATAAGCTCTTTACGATAATCCTTCTCGATGTAGAGCCCGCACTCAAGTGCTTTCATATGCTTGATCAGGGGAGCGATCTTGTCTTTTTTTATGATGGATCCATGTTGAGGGGCAATAAGGTTTATGTCCAAAGTTTCTATTTTCGACAGGGCATAGTTGAAGATGTCCCTGCTGGGCATATACTCTGCATGAAACTGTCTGGCTTTTTCAAAATAATCATCTTCGGCATAAAACTCCCAGGACTCTTCTATCCCTCCGAAGATATCACCCGAAAAGAGTGTTTTGCTCTTGGGTTCGTACGTGACAAAAGCTCCGGGCGAGTGACAATAGGGCGTAGTGAGAAATTTCAAATGTAAATTGCCGCACTTCAGGCTGAATCGGCGTTTGTCAATTTCATAATAGTCCGACTTGATCATATAGTGTTTTACCAGAGGTACCATACGGCTGTGTGTGACGATCTTCAGATCATCCCGGCCGATCAGTTTTTCCATTTCGGGGACAGAGGCTGCCAGGTCCGGATCCTGGTGGTGTAAAATGATATATTTTACCGATTTCATGGAAGAGATGGAGTTTATTTTTTTGACAACAGCGTCAAACTCCAGCATCGAACCGGGGTCGACCACTACCGATTCATTCCCGTTTTCTATAAAGTAGGGGTGGCACTGAAAGGGATCATTTTCAAGATACATTCCAACCCAGTAGATATTTTCTGAAATCTCGATAGCTTTAGTAAAATCCATTTAGCCAGTATAGTCTAAAAGACGTTACTTTTTCCTGATCCCAAATCCGTAAATAGCCCATAATAATCACAAGAACAAACACAAATAGAT
>JBEWPY010000138.1:0-2805 GCA_047689495.1 Candidatus Sulfurovum profundilacunae
ATCAGGGATCTCTTCAGCTTTATGTCCGGTAACTGTGCCTAACCTCTTAGATTCAGAATCAACCAATTCATAACACGCTTCACCCTCTTCAACTTCTTTGACAACTTCCCCTCCATGGCTTGCGCGTACATACTCCGATTTACCCGTGCTTTCAAACACTGCTTGGTATATCTTGCCTTCTTTGTCCTCTGCAAAATCTTTAATTTTATTTGGTTCTGGAAACTTGATATTTTCGGCATCATACATATGGGTCATTTCTGCATATTTGTCTTTACAGAGACATCCTAGGTTTTTGGGGAACCATTGGGAGGGTTCAGTACGATGTTTATCTATTGCATGTGTAATAGAGTCTATAATCAATCGATGAGAAGAACTACGAAATTCTTTTGTTTGAGCATTTTTTGGTGGTGTCCAGGTTCTAGTTGCAGAGCGATACAATTTATATACTGTCTTCCCCATATAGAAATCAAAAGCATGAAAATTTGTTTGTGCATATTCCCATTCATCTGGCACTACTTCAAATGTATACTCTTGGGATAAATTTAATGCCGGATCATAATAGCTTTGATGTGCTGTATAGCTTTGAGGATTGCTACCTCTCATCCAGTACCCTATTGGAGAGGAGAGATCAACTGGAGGCATTTTTATCCATCCAAGCTGCGTAGGTGTCCCGGTACTCGGGAACACACTAGCTGCTTCATGTGTAAAGTATCTTGCATAGTTTGGCATATTGGGACCCACAGACCCCGGAATGTTTGCCACGGCATCATTATCAAAAGATATAAGGTAATGGTAATTACTGCGGGCAAACCGTGTAGCTGGTGAAGCGACAGAGACATGATAAAGAAACTTTTTCATCCATGCATCACCACCAAGTTCTGTACTTCCCACGATCTCATCTGCTGCCTCAACGGCAAACAAATTACCCTGTGAATGCGTAACCATGATCACTGCATGCCCTGAACGAATACTCTTTTTGTAAGAATTCACCATTGTTTCCAGATTCAAATCATGCTGTTCATCGACGTCAAATCCATCCATGGCACGCTCTATATCCACAAGCACTTCAAAACCGCTATCGACTATAGCATCTGCCAGGTGACTTGCTATGAATTTATCAATACCGAACCTTTCCAGGTTTCTAGCGATAACACTTGCGGGTTTATCGCCAAAAAAAGCAAGTCTATCCGGAGTAATCCAGTCGAGTAAAGCATTTGCCGTCGCCCACCCCCATGAAGTACTGCTGAGCTGATCGTATGCCTCCATCATATCCAGTGCCATAGCGATAGCCGTGTCTCCAAAGAGTTCTTTTGCTGAGTAGTTATAGGCTACACTGAATTGATGGTAGTTGTTCATCTCTTTTTCGTTGCCATTATAAATTTCGTATTTAATCGCAGGAACTAAAGTAAACCATAATGCTCTATCAGCTTCATTTTGAGACACCATTATTCCATTACCATAGTAAATATCACTACGGTACTCATTTATCTCTATATTATCTTCTGCGGCAGAGATCGGAGACAGTAGTCCCCAAAAAACTACGCATAAAACTATTATTCCCCTCATATTATAACCCCTTATATAATTTTTTCACCTCTTCGCTACACATATTGAATGCCTCATCTCTAGTAGGAGAGAAATATACCCCGCCGCTAAGGTAAAAGTTATATTTTGCATAAGCCCTGGCACGTAAGATTGTGTTAAAAAAGATATTGATAAGGCCATTTTTTTCAGACATCACTTCCATGCCAATAATGTACTCTTTGCCATTATATTTTCTCTTCGGAGCATCAGATCGAGAAAAAAACATATCACAGAAATTAGCAGAACGGAAATATTGCATAGTCTCTTTAGCCCTCTCCGGCTCCTGAATGATGATTTGTGTTGCCCTGGCTCCCTGCATTGCAATCGCTCTGACGATAGGATGGTAGGGGATGGGGTTTTCTTCGCAGACTTCTACGGCTGAAGGGATCACCTCGCCATCTATTGTCACAGTGTTGTTATAGTCTAGCTCTTGATGACAAGGGACATATGTGTCGTATTTGGTATAGATATATCGCTCCACATCATCCCTCACCCCATTATGATTCACATCAATTCCAAGCAGTGTGGAGTCATTGAGCGCTTTGTCCGGTTCGGGCGGAAGCCTGTGGCCGTTGACTTCCCAGTAGACGGTTACTTCAGTACTTGACTCGACATTCCCCAGTTTTGCCGTGATGGTTGTCGTCCCCTCTTTGAGTGCCCGAAGCGTGGCATTGGCATCTATCGTTGCGAGCTGACCGTCCGCTGTGCTCCACTGCACCTCTGCAGTGATCTCTTTCTCCACACCGGTATCATAATGACCGGTGGCATGCAGCTGAAGGCTTCCGCCTTCTTTCAGTTCGATAAGATCAGGAGCGATAGTGATCGTTTGCATTACTTTATTCAGGACTTTGAAACGGTACTTGATCTCTTTTATATGCAGTTTGTGATTTTCTTCATCATTCCCCCGATACTTTTTATCGTGGTGCGGTTTGGATATATGATCATCCAGACATCGTTTCTTCTCTTTTGAAGCGGACTTTTTGGCTTTAAAATGTTTATACTCTATCTCGTAAACCCCCGGAGCCAATAACTGTCGTGGGGTAAATACAACCCTCCTCTCTTCCTCAACGTAGCTGACTACCCCTTTCACTCTTCGCTTACTTTTACAAGAGAGACAACGCAGCTTCACATCATTTTTCTTGATATGTTTATCATCTAGAGGTACACTGAACACCGCTTCGATCGCGGTATTCTTCGATACATTATCCTGTCCCGGTGCAG
>JBEWPY010000036.1:0-816 GCA_047689495.1 Candidatus Sulfurovum profundilacunae
AACAGGTGGAAAGGTTAAAGTGAAATAGGTGGAAGGATGGGAGTGAAATTTACATCCGTTACATTCCCCTTTTGCGAAGGCATCAAACCGTATGAATTCAGGCTCTCTTCGTCACAATAGGATTTTTCCCTGCTCGGTTCAAGCGTATAGTCCTGAATGAAAGGAATAAATTTCTTTGCTTTGTCTTCATTGTTCTTGATTTCCATAAAATCCTTTAGATGAAAGACGACTGCCATCATAGGCGGAGCTTTTTCATCTTCGTAGGTTTCGGGCGGCATTTTAAGATTGTGGCACATCCCGCACTTCTTTTCCAAAAGCGCAGCACCGTCATAACGGGCCTCTTTTGTATCATTCGCGCATCCTGTAAGCATGAAAACTATGATCAATCCGGCGAAGTAACGCATCCTGTCTCCTTCAGGTATCAAGCACTTTACTATAATACTTAATAATATTTAATATAATAACAAATTATATTACACTTTATCTTAAATAAGACTAAAAGACTCCTGTATATTGAAAGCAATCATCTTACGTTTTATCCGGACTTGGAAAAAGAGACTCTGAAAAATCATTTGCTATAATTATGATAATAATAAATATATATTATATATGCTATCATTTGCATATATTTCATGAAAGGATGCATAAAATGAAAAAGATGATACTGTATTCACTATTGGCTACATCGATGGTATGGCCACAATCAGGAGAGGGCCTTTTCAACAAACATTGTGCAGAGTGCCATACTGCCGTATTGGGCATCAATGAGTCCGGCGGGGAAATCACCAATATCTATGGTGCGCCGTATGCCGAAAA
>JBEWPY010000036.1:916-16494 GCA_047689495.1 Candidatus Sulfurovum profundilacunae
TGTTGCTTTCATCAAAGACTATATCAACGAACCGGATAAAAGAAAATCTCTTTACGGAGAAAAAGCCATTAAACAATTCGGCCTTATGCCTTCGCTCAAAGGAGCCATGACACAGGATGAATCAAGCAGACTGGCAGAGTACCTTTACAGCCACTGTGGTAAAAAATTGCAGAAACCGGGGGAGAAGACAGCGGTGCTTTCCCAAAAAGTCAAGCAGGCGGCAGAGCCGAAAAATCCGAACGAGACTCTTTTCAGCAAACATTGTGCAGAATGCCATACTGCCGTATTGGGCGTCAATGAGTCCGGCGGGGAAATCACCAATATCTATGGTGCGCCGTATGCCGAAAAGGTGATCAGAAAACTGAAAGCCGAAACCGGAACGAAAGAAGCTTTTGTTGCTTTCATCAAAGACTATATCAACGAACCGGATAAAAGAAAATCTCTTTACAGAGAAAAAGCCATTAAACAATTCGGCCTTATGCCTTCTCTGAAAGGAGCGATGACGCAGAGCGAGTCAGACAGTCTGGCGGAGTACCTCTATCATAAGTATGATAAATAGAGGGCTCCCCCCTCCCCTCGTTTTTTTGTATCGATGATTCATCTGATTGCAAAAAAACAAAATCGTGTTGCGGTTCTTGAAAACCCGGGTTTTCATAGAACCGTCTTCTTTCCCGTTGCACGAAAAAAATCTTTTACTTTTCAATCATAAATGTCTCTTTTTTATAGGAATAAAACGTTGTAGCTGCTTTATTCTTTTGAAGCTCCAGTCCTTTTAAGAGTTTTGGATTTACCAGATAATACCCCAGCTCAACCACCACGACATCCCCCTCTTTCAAAGCATAGTCATAGACAACTTCACGCTTCTCATACGCTTTGATCGCACTGTTTTCAACCTCTTCTTTTGCTTTCCACGGCGGCATGGGCTTGCCGTCTGCTCCTATGATCCTGGCAAAGTTCCTTGCTTCAAAGCGTTGATCTTTTCCCTCTCTTTTCACCTTCACTCTCAGCTGCATGACTCTCATAGGATGCAGAGAGAGGGCATGCGAACTTTTATTGTTGATGGTAATAGCAAAACGCTTCCCCTGATGAGTGAGGCCAAGATCTACATAGCGGCTGAGCATCTCCCGGTGCGTATGTGTTCCGGGGAAACCATGAAACGCATGCTCCTTGGTATCCCTGAAGTTTGAAACGCTTCCTGCTACCTTTGGCATATGACAGCTGACACAGTTTGTGCCATCGAGTTCATTATTGATGTTGGTAGAACAGACATTCAAACCAAACTTGTTTTGCTTGTGAGAGTGACACCCTACACAGACGTTTCCGTTATCAAAATGTATGCTGTCAGTCCTGACCTTGTGAAACGGTGATTCCAGATGCTCTTTCATGGTACCGAAATATTTTTTTTCTTCTTTGGAAATGATATTGGTATTGGATATTTTTCCATCCTCTATAGACTCTATACGGTGACAATACGCACACGATACTCCCTCACGCTGGGTTACGTTCCTGCTATCGGGGACCACACCGTTGTTCTTCTCCACAAGCGCGTTGTAGTTATCCGCTGCCGGTGTATGACATTTGGCGCAGCCATAAGACTCGAACTTGATATTTTTGGGGTGCTTTTTCCATACCGCTGCGTGTATCTCGTCTCCAAAGATTGATGCATTGGCATGCTGTGTCGATTTGAACTCTTCATAAATAATCGGATGGCAATCTTTACATTTTTCGCTGGACTCAAAATGATGTCCGGAAAATAGGAATACACTACATATTGTAAATAATTGAAACAGTCTCATAAATAATTCCTTCTAATAATATACATTATACTTAATTATACTCTATCCTGATCAAAAAAATCTGACAAAAGAATGTCACGAAAACACTAACAAAGAAGTATAGTATTCCATAGAAATACAAAGAAATCAAATCTTCAGGGATAAACTTCTCAGTAGGTCTATACTACAGGCATCTAAAACGTACACCTTAACCGAAAAAAAGAGATGCTCCAATGATCTCCTTTGCTCTTCTCTTTACTGCATATCAATTGTCATGAATGTGCTATCAATTCCGGAGAAAATACCCTATAATAAAAAACAGGACTTTGCATGGAAAGGATAAAGATGAAAATTTTACTTACAGGTGCGAACGGATATATCGGGAGAAGGCTTAAAAAAAGACTCCTGCAGCAGGATATCTCACTGCGCCTTCTGGTACGCAACCCCAAAAGCCTGGATAAACAGATACACCAGAAAGCCGAAGTATTTCAGGGCAGCACCTTTGATCCCCGGTCACTGGAAAAGGCCCTGGAGGGCGTTGATACGCCTTACTACCTGATACACTCTTTACAATCACCCGACTACCGGGAACTGGATAGACAGAGTGCACAACACTTCCTTGATGCTGCGATCAAATGCGGGGTCAAACGGATCATCTATCTGGGAGGGCTCGGGATCAAAGCAGAAGCAAGCGAACACCTGCTTAGCCGGATCGAGACCGGGGAGATCCTTTCAAGCAGGCCTGAGTTGATACAGACCATCTGGATCCGTGCCGGTGTCATTATTGGATCAGGCAGCGCCAGTTTTGAGATCATACGCCACCTCGCCGAAAAACTGCCTGTAATGGTTACCCCAAAATGGGTCTCTACCCTTGCCCAGCCCATCGGCGTAGATGACGTGATCCGCTATCTTGATAGTGCCAAAGATCTAAGCTATGAGCAAAATCTTACGGTAGATATCGGCAGTGAAAAGATGACGTACAAAGAGATGATGCTCTCCTGTGCCAGGGTACTGGGATTGCATCGTATCATCCTTCCGCTTCCAATACTGACGATCAAACTCTCCTCTTACTGGCTCAACCTCTTGACGCCTGTCCCCTATAACATGGCAAAATCTCTTATCGAAGGCCTCTCTTCGGAGATAGTGATCCAAAACGAACATGCCAAAAAGTATTTTCCGCATATTCATCCTGTCTCCTTTGAGGAAGCAGTACAAAAAGCGATCCGGGAAATGGAAGAGAACCAGGTCTACAGCCGATGGAGCGATGCAGGCGGCGGTATCGACCTCTGGGAGGAAGAACATAAAAACGATCCCTCTTCAGCCATATTGATAGATCGCCAGACCATTAATATCCGTGCTATCCCCAGAGAGAAACTCTACAGCACTTTCTGCTCCATCGGAGGAAAAGAGGGATGGTTCGGCTATGGTTGGCTCTGGAAGTTACGCGGCTGGATAGACAAACTCATCGGCGGTGCCGGGCTCAATCGGGGCAGAAGAGACGCTTGCATGCTGAGAGTGGGAGAGAGTGTCGACTTTTGGCGGGTCGAAGACTTGAAGCCCAACGAGAGGCTTCTGCTCAGGGCCCAGATGAAAGTTCCTGGAAAAGCATGGCTCGAATTCAGGATACAGGGCAACGAGTTCATACAGACTGCCTACTTCTATCCCCGCGGATTCTGGGGCCGGCTGTACTGGTACATGCTCACACCGGTACACTATCTGGTCTTCCGCAACATGATCCGTTCTATCTATGACAGAGCCCTGCATCAGGAACGGCAATCCTGAAACCGACATTGATCCTCTACTATGATAAAGAGTGTAAATGCCCGAGTCTTCCTTGATGAGATAGACACCAGATGTCCGAATATGGATATCAATGAGGGAATGCTGAAGTAAAAGCGTACTCTTTCTTATGGGGAAAAGAGCGATATCGGCTAAGCAACCATAAAAAACATGAATATCATACCAATCCTATGAATTTTTTTTCGTTTCATGCTACAATGCAGATCAAAGGAATATACGATGAGATATCTATGGCTACCGGTTTTATTTTTCCTGGCGGGCTGTGTCGAAATACCTAAAAATGTCAAACCGGTTGAAGACTTTGAACTCAAACGTTATCTTGGAACCTGGTATGAGATCGCAAGGCTGGACCACTCTTTTGAAAGAGGACTGGAAAGGATCACTGCAACGTACACGATACGTGAGGATAACGGGGTTAAAGTGATCAACCGGGGATTCAATATCGAAAAAAAACATGGAATCAGGCTGAAGGAAAAGCCTATTTTGTGGAAAGTCCCGATGTCGGCTACCTTAAGGTCTCTTTCTTCGGGCCCTTCTACGGCTCCTACATCGTAATGGATACCGATTATAAAACCTATGCAATGATCAGCGGGCCTGACCATTCCTATTTCTGGATCCTCGCACGTACCCCTATTTTGGATAAGAAGACAGTGTCCCGGCTCGTAGAAAAAGCACAAAAATCCGGATTTGATACGGATAAACTGATTTTTGTTGATCAAGGAGAAAAAATGACAGATAATGTACTGCTTATCGTTGCACACGGAAGCCGCAAAGAAGCATCCAATGCAGAAGTTAAAGCATTGGTTGAAAAGATAGAAAAATTGGTTGAGCAGCGATATGAAATCGTCAAGCCCGCTTTTCTGGAGTTTACCGAACCCTCCATAGAGGGAGAAATTGTGAAATGTATCCAGGCAGGTGCCCAGAAGATTACCCTCTTTCCTTATTTTCTTGCACCCGGCCACCATGTCACACACGATATCCCTGATCTCATCCAGACTATGCAAAAGAGATATCCCAAGGTCAATTTCTCTTTGAAGCCATACCTGGGAAGCACACCCGAGATGGCTTCAGTGATCAGTGAAATGGTCTGAAAGCACAGAGGTCCCCAACGAAACAACTTAACTGCCGTTTAATATCTTATTGAGTAGTATTGACAATAAGAAGATGTAAAGTTTTCAAGTGTTTGATCAATACAGTGACAAAAGTGAAACAGGGAATATCATGAAGCAAAATATCTTTGTTATAGGGTTGGATCCGTCTAACCTTGAAAAGTTGAAAAATATCCGCAAAGCCGACCAGTATAACTTCCATGGCCTCTTGAAGTATGAAGAGGTCGTCAAACCTCTGGATTACCCCTACGAGGCAATGCTCAACAAGGCAGAGGAGGAGTTGAGAAACTTCCAGGGCACTATCGACGCTATCGTCAGTCACTGGGATTTCCCTGCTGATACAATGCAGCCATCCTCTGCCGGAAGTTCGGCCTCCCCTCCCCTTCATTGGAGAGCATCCTGAAGTGCGGCCACAAATACTGGGCAAGGCTGGAGCAGCAAAAGATCATCCCCGAATACATTCCCAAATTTTGCGTAATGGATCCTTTTGCCGAGGATCCCTTGAAACAGATCGATCTGGATTTTCCTTTCTGGATCAAGCCGATCAAATCCTTTGGCTCCTATCTTGGATTTTATATCGATAACGAAGAGACGTTCTACAGGCACCTGAAAACCATACAAAAAAATATACCGCGTATCGGAAATGCTTTCAATCTCGCTTTAAAATACGCTAAACTGCCCCCGGAAGTAGAGGGCGTCGGCGGCAACCACTGCATTGTAGAGGAGATCATCACAGGAGATCGCCAAAATGGGCCGGAGGGGTATGTCTATAACGGCGAAGTGCATATTAACGGCATTACCGATACGATCAAAGATGAGTGGGGCAAAAGCTTCACCAGTTATGAATATCCTTCTGTTTGGCCTGAATATATGCAGAAAAAGAGCGTGGAAGTGACCAAAAAACTGCTCTCAAGCATCGGGTTGGAGAATCATCCGTTCAATCTGGAGTTTATCTGGGATGAGGCCACCGACGATCTGAAGCTCATAGAGGTCAATCCCAGGATCTCACAATCGCTCAGTGATATGTTTGAAAAGGTCCATGGTACCTCCAACCACGAAGTAGCTGTAGAACTGGCATTGGGCGAAAAACCGGAATATCCGAGACCTGAAGGCAAATTCAAATGTGCCGCCAAGTTTATGTGGCGGCACTACCGAAACGCTCTCGTGACTAAAACCCCGACTATCGAAGAGATCGAGCAGGTCAAAAACGAGTTCCCGCGTACTGAGCTGCACATCGAAGTCAAAGAGGGGATGTACCTATCCGAGCTGAGAGATCAGGACAGCTACAGCTACGAGTTCGCTATTCTCATGATGGGTGCCCAAAGCCATGAGGAGCTTCTGGAAAACAATCGACGTTGCCGGGAAATCCTGACTTTTGAATTTGCAGAGACGGAGGTATAGAGATGAATCGTGTCACTTCACTCCCCTACCGCGTCAAAGAGATCGAACATCTTCTGATCCCACTGCCCGACGGCTCTTCTCTGGCTGCCAAGATCTGGTTGCCGGAAGATGCCGAGAAAAATCCTGTACCGGCTATCTTCGAATATATCCCTTATAGAAAAAGAGATCTGACAAGAGCGCGCGACTCCATCACCCATACCTATCTGGCGAGTCACGGCTATGCTTGTGTCCGGGTGGACCTCAGAGGCAGTGGCGAATCAGACGGGACACTTAAGGACCAATACCGTCAGCAGGAACTTGACGATGGTATCGAAGCTATCCGATGGATCGCCAAACAATCCTGGTGTGACGGAAATGTAGGGATGATGGGGATCTCCTGGGGCGGATTCAACAGCCTGCAGATCGCTGCCATGAAACCTCCGGAACTCAAAGCGATCATCACCGTATGTTCCACCGATGATCTGTTTGTGGACAATATGCACTATATGGGCGGGTGCCTGCTTACCGACAATCTCTCCGAATCCACCACTATGTTCTCAGTCAACACCTGCCCGCCCGATCCTGAACTGGTGGGAGAACGGTGGCGGGAGATGTGGCTGCAGCGGCTGAAGGAGAGTGGGTTATGGCTCGATATCTGGCTGCGCCACCAAAGGAGGGACGCCTACTGGAAACACGGCTCGATATCCGAGGATTACTCGACCATCGAGTGCCCGGTAATGACCGTAGGCGGATGGGCGGACGGATACACCAATGCGGTATTCAGACTGCTGTCCCACTTGGATGTCCCCAGACTCGGGCTGGTGGGACCTTGGGGCCACAAATATCCCCATCTGGGAATTCCTGGCCCGGCTATCGGGTTTTTGCAGGAAGCATTACGCTGGTGGGACAAGTGGCTGAAGGGCAAAGAGACGGGCATCATGGAGGAGCCTATGATAAGAGCCTGGATGCAGGATAGCGTACCTCCCACCACCTACTATCACGAACGTCCCGGCCATTGGGTCGGAGAAAAAAACTGGCCCTCCCCGGAGATCCATGCCCGCGCCTACCCTCTCTCATCGGGACGCATCGAAACCAGAGACAAGGAGATGGCCCAAGAGGAGCTGACCATCCAATCTCCGCTGAGTGTGGGGCTCTTTGCAGGCAAATGGTGTTCTTACTCCTATGCGCCGGACCTCCCCCATGACCAACGTGAAGAGGATGGCGGAGCACTGGTATTTGATACCGATCCGCTCAAGAGTGATATTGAGATCCTGGGGGCGCCGGCAGTGGAACTGGAGTTTGCCTCCGACAAGCCGGTAGCCATGGCTGCAGTCCGCCTCTCCAGTATAGCCCCTGATGACAAGGTCACGCGAGCGACATACGGGGTATTCAACCTCTGCTATAGTCAGTGCCAAGCCTCCTTCACCCAGGATATCGACCCATGCGAGCTGCCCAATCAGATGATATCCAGTAATTTCCATATGCGTTATACTGATCCTGAAAAATTGATCCCGAAAAAAAGATACAAAGCCTGGGTGCAACTGAACAATATTGCCCAAATATTCCCAAAAGGGCACCGCATGCGCATCAGTATCTCTACCTCTTACTGGCCGCTGGCCTGGGCACCTCCGGAACCTGTGCGCTTAAGTATCTTTACGGGTTCCAGCAGGCTGATCCTGCCAGAGCGCACCCCAAAAGAGACCGACCGGTCCATCCGATTCAAAGCCCCGGAAGGGGTACGGCCGATCGATATTACCGCCATTAAGCCATCACAACACAACTGGATTGTTCATCGTGATCCGGCCGAGGATATTTCCGCTCTGGAAGTGATCAAGGATGAGGGGGTCTATGCAGTCGATGACATTGACATGGAAGTGACCGACAGGACCTATGACTGGTATACTTACCAGGGGGATGACTTTGCCTCCCTTCGAGGGGAAACCGAAACCGAACGCAGATTCAAACGGGGGAACTGGTCGGTTCGTACCACCACCCGCACCATCCTAACGTGCGATCAGAGCCATTTTTATATCCATGCCACGCTGGATGCCTATGAAGGAGAGAAAAGGATCTATTCACAAAACTGGGACCGTACGATCCCGAGAGATCATGTGTGAAGCTAAAAACCCGATATGAGAGGCCTGACTGCCAGTTAAATTCCTCTAAACCTTAGCTCCATTGACTTATATCAATAGATCATTATTCATTTCATGCTTAAATAAAGAGAGAAAAAAATGATAAAACCGAGGATAATATGGGCGTTGTTCTGCATATACACTTAATCGCTGCGATCTCCTGGATAGGCGGGTCTGTACTTCTTTTTATATTTGGGATTGCGTTACGGGACAAGCAGGACCAAAAAGAGGTCTACACAAGGATAGGTCCCATCTATGGCTACTTTGAGATCGTATCTCTGATCACACTGGTGATTACCGGTTATCTGATGATAGAGAGTAACGGATTGCTAAGTATACTTTTGGATATGAACAATACAAATGAAGTGATCACCTCTTTACGTATCAAGCTGCTTTTGGTGGGGGCTTTAACGGTTATGACCATTATCCATACGGTCATATCCTTTCAAACCCTGCAGATCGAAAAAACACCTTTGCAAAAGTTGTTTTCCAGAGGTTCTTCGATGGGAATATTTCTTCTGAATTTTATCGTACTGCACTATGCAATGGTGATAAGGGATATACTTTAACTATACCCCTCCGAGTGCCTGTTTGACATTATCATCTGCCATTGAGATATTCCAGGCAGGTTCCCACACGACTTCTACCTCTATGTTGCCTACACCCTCAAGTTTTTCTACCGCTTCATAAACCCACTGTTTGATCATCTGGTGCAGAGGGCACCCCTGTGTAGAAAGTGTCATTACCACATGCACATTGCACGACTCATCTACGATCGCATCATAGATTAATCCCATCTCTACAAGGTTAAACCCGACTTCCGGGTCGATCACGGTACTGATGGCTTCAAATACTTTTTCTTTTGTTATATCACACATATTTTCTTTCCTCCAAATTCTTTATTCTTGTTTCAGCGGGGAGAACTCCCCGTCCTATCATTATTCTCCGTATGCCAGCATTTTTCTCATAGTAATATAGAGGAATATGGCACCTGTAAAAAGAAAGCTTCCGCCTGCTTTAAAAAAAAGATTACTCTCAAACAGCAAACCGATACCGCCAAGCATGACACCTATAGAGGTAAACCAGAACATCATTGCTGCACCCTCTTTGGAGTACATCTCATGAAGCATGGGTACCTTCTCTTTTCCGACCAGCGGAGAAAAGCGTTCAAACCATACCAGGAACGGCACGATCTTATACAGGTGGCCTGTAATCATTGATGATACGAATCCCAAAATAAGGAACCATACCGAAGCATGCAATATGCTTTGCATGTCAGTCAGAAAATACAATACTCCCAGCACTATGGAGAGCAAAAGGGCTGCAAAGGCGAAGATCATGGAGAGTGCCCAGACATCCAGCTCTTTACGTACCGTCAGCTTAGCAATGATATAGATCTGCCGGATATAGAATAAAATTCCTGCCAATGTGACAAAATATCCGATATACATCACCCATTCCAAAGCTGACAGAGCACCGATAAAGACAATACCGACACCCGATATAACCAACTTGAATGCCCGATTGATCGCTGTCTCTTCAAAACCGTGCGCCAGAGAGAACATAGGTATGAGTATCAGTGAAATACCTATGATCGTAAGGACAACATAACCACCGAGGACGGCATAGACATGCGCTTTCAGCATGAGCGATACATCTAGAGACAGATTACCGGACAATCCAAGTGCAATGGCAAATCCGGTCAAAATGCCCAACAGCAGGTACCCATTGCTCCACTTGACGGTATCAACCGTCAATGATGTGAGTTCTGTCTTTTTTAATGTAGCGATATTCTCAAAAGCGAAGATGATCATGGAGATCAGAACAAACAGTCCGCCGTAGGGAAGCAATGCAGGATGCAGCCAGAATCCTGCGACCATTACAACCGTACCTATAACAAGCAGAGGAAGGATCACGTAATAGAGATCCACAACCACGTGCCCTGTTTCCAGTATCACCGGAATAAGCTGAGCCATCGCTCCAAAGATAATGACCATGACAAAACCGAGTAAAAAAAGATGTATCCACCCTGCTACATCCATCTGCATATAGCTAAATGCAGAGTCAAAGAAAAGCAGAGTCAGCATCGCAAGCAGATAGAAGACTACCCCATAATGAAAAAATGGGGCAATGAGTTTGAGGGGCGGTGCAAAATCTCTAGAAATGGGAGTCATGGGCTATCACCCCTCGCACGAGTTCTGACTAAGGTCTGCGTCCTCACTCTCTCCGGCTTTATAAGAAAAGATAAGTTTTACACGACCATCCTCAAGCTTTTCAGTTGCAATATTATATTTTTCACCAATCTTATCCAATAAACCGCCCGGTTTTTTGTGATTGATCATGACCAGCTTTTTATTTGGGCCGTCTATATACTTAAGTCCCGCCATTGCATTTACCATCGGATCCGGAGGTCCGCATTTTGAAGAATCAAATTCAAAATACTGATCTTCCTCCAGCGTATAAGTAAAAAAAGGAACAGTCGCTCCAGGTACTTCAATTGGTTCTTTTGTTATTTCAGACATATTTACTCCTATTTTTTAAATTATTATAATACATTATATTTATTATTTCCTTGATTTATATCAATGGTTGAAATTTTTCTTGAAAAATTCATCTGCCAACCTGTCGAAATATTGCATCCTCTCTTTGCCTTTGGGCATGGTTAGGCGCAAAGCCTTCATCTTGTCAAGAAACGGCCCTACACTCTCAGGAATCACCTTTTCAAAATAACGCCGTAACTGTTTGGCAAAAGCAGGCGATGCCCCTCCTGTTGAAAAAGATATGGTGAGGTCTCCTTTTTTGACAAATGAAGGAAAAATAAAGTCACAATAATCGGTATTGTCTACGGAGTTAACCAGTACCCTGCTTCCCCTGGATTCTTCATAAATCTCTCTATGAAGGTCCACGGTATCTGTTGCTACGACAACAATATCAAACCCTTCTATGTCAGCACGTCGATAAAGACGCTGATGAAGCGTCAGCGAAAAAGTATCGATCAGAGTTTGCGCCTCAGGATTGACCTTTTCGGCGATCACCGTAATCTCTTTCGTAAATTCAACCAATTTCCCCAATTTCTCGGTGGCTATCACACCACCGCCTACGACTAAAACTCTGAGATTTCGCATATCCATATACATTGGGAAGAATGACATTG
The DNA here is from genome assembly GCA_047689495.1 of Candidatus Sulfurovum profundilacunae. Taxonomy (GTDB): domain Bacteria; phylum Campylobacterota; class Campylobacteria; order Campylobacterales; family Sulfurovaceae; genus Sulfurovum; species Sulfurovum profundilacunae. The sequence continues at coordinate 12,270 of JBEWPY010000036.1, forward strand.
ATACTCCTTTTTAAAATAGTAACCAAAACATAGTACCAAAATTTTGATTTTCATCAATCGGGAAGCTGGTGTGATACATTATAATAGTTTATATTATATTATATTATGTAAGAGGTTATTATGATGAAAGATGAATTACTCTATCAGATGCAAAACAGTTTTCCTTTGACAAAAGAGCCCTTCAAAGCGCTTGCCGAGTCTTTGGGGACAACTGAAGAGGAGGTTCTAAAAACTGTTCAATCCCTTAAAGATGAAAAGATTATCAGACAAACCTCTGCAATTTTTGATACGAAAAGATTGGGATACAAGTCTTCTCTGGTCGCTTTTAAAGTTCCAGAAGAGAATATAGATAGAGCCGCTGAGATCATCAATACACACCCGGGGGTCAGCCATAATTACCTTAGAAACCATGAGTTCAATATCTGGTTCACGATAGCTGTTACTCCGGACTCCATCCTTGGTCTTGAAAAAACAGTAGAAATTCTTAAACATAAAACGGGGGCGGAAGATGCCATTATGCTTCCTACGCTAAAGATGTTTAAAATATCGGTCAAAATGGATACGACCGGCAAAAAAGCTAAAAAAGAGAAGGTTAAAAAAGCCGTGCATAAAGAGTTATCCTTCACAGGCAAACATATCGCAGTAATCAAGGAACTGCAGAAAGATATCTCTATCACGAGCGAGCCTTTCAAAGAGAGTATCAAACGACTCGGCCTCTCTTATGATGAGTTCTTTTCTCTTGCCCGGGAACTTAAAGAGAGTGGTGTCATGCGGCGTTTTGCGACGATACTCAACCATAGGAATGCAGGCTTTGCGGCAAATGCGATGAGTGTTTGGTCGGTCCCCGAAGAAAAAGGTGAAGAGATTGGGAAACAATTGGCAGCCTATTCGGCGGTCAGCCACTGTTATCTCAGGCCCAAATATCCGAACTGGCCCTATAACCTGTTCGCCATGGTACACGCGAAGACTCAGGAGGAGTGTGATACGCTTATCAAAGAAATGGCTGAGGAGAGCGGATTGGAGGAGTACCAGAAACTCTACTCTACAAAAGAGTTCAAAAAACAGCGCTTAACCTATTTTGATTATGCCTTCAGAGAGTGGGAAGAGTCAATCTAGCCCGCTCTTTTCACACTCCATCGCAAGTTTTGCTTTGAAATCAGCGATACAGTTGGTACACTCTTTCATCGTATTTGTTTCGACTATACGGTGAAGCGCTTCTAGATTCAATAGAGTCAATTTGTTATCCTCTATCGCGATAATGCTCTCTTTTTTAAACTTGGTAATAATGCGTGAAAAAGTTTCCGGTGTAAGGTTCAGGATAGAAGCGATCTCATTGTTCTTGAGCCTGTTGAATATCGAAGGCTTTTTGATCATCAAGTCAGCCACTTTTGCTTCAGAAGAGAGGATCGTCTCTTTATGCACCAGAGCGGAAAGCAATACTACCTTAGCGGTCAGTGACTTGATAAGTTCCAGAGAGAATTCTTTGTTATCCAGGTGCTCATAGATTTTGTCAAAATGAAGCAGTCCCATCGCACCATCGCTGATAAATTCACACGTTGCGGGAAACACCTCTTTCTCAAAGTATGCAAACTCTGCGATGAGGGCAGGGGCATTAAACCGGTTCAGTTGAATCTGACTGCCTTTCGGGGAAGTTTTGTAAAGCCTTACGCTTCCATCAAGTAAAATATGCAGGTAATCACTCTCATCACCCTCATAAAAAACAATACTGTCTCTTGTAAACCTTTTGACGTGTATACTATCCTGAAGATCTTTTAGAAACACCTCGCTTAATGTCGAAAACATAGGTATTTCCTTTAGTCTGTACATATACTGTGCTCCTTTATGTCTTCTTGAAACATCTTTTTATGAAATTATTATACAGAAAAAATATTTTTTTATTCTTTTTCAAACCAACTGAGCTTTTCTCTAAGCCTGACCACTTCACCAACCACGATAAGCGCCGGTGTAGGAAGATCCCTGGCTTTCTCATAAATGTCTTCAAGCGTACCCACTACTGTCTTTTCATCCGGCGTTGTTCCCCTGCTGATCACGGCAACAGGATGATCTTTCGGCTTACCGATCTCGATCAGCTTTCTCGTGATCTTTTCAAGACGATGCAAGCCCATCAAAAAGACAATCGTATCATCTGTTTTGTAGTTTTCCCATGGAATCTGTGAGTATGACTTTTTTGACTCATGCCCCGTAACGACCCTAAAAGAAACCGTTATTCCCCGATGTGTCACAGGGATACCTGCATATTCGGGTACTGCAACGGCAGAGGTGATACCGGGAATCAACTCAAAATCAATACCCCGTTCACGCAGGTATATCCCCTCTTCCCCTCCTCGTCCGAAGACAAAAGGATCTCCTCCTTTTAAACGGACAACATTTTCATATTTTTTCGCAGCCTGATAGATCACTTCATTGATCTCTTCCTGAGGAAGCGTATGATGAGAATCCTCTTTGCCCACATAGATAAACTCACAACCGTCTTTAGTCTCTTTCAGGATATCAGGATTGGCAAGACGGTCATAGATAATTACCTCCGCCTCTCTTACCAGACGCAGTGCTTTGACTGTCATAAGCTCTATATCGCCCGGTCCTGCCCCTGTTAAATAAACTTTCCCCATCACTTTACTCCTTTGATCTGATCTTCTGTTAAATAACATGATGGATCTTCTGTCCAGATATCCCCATGTATCGCATATGCTCTGCTTCGTGAACCGCCGTTACAGATAGACAGATAACGGCACTCTCTGCATTTTCCTCCAATCTCTCTTGGATGCACTCTTAATTTCTCAAGCAAATTGTCCGGTTCATTAGTCCAGATATCAGAAAAATCCTGATGCAGGATATTGCCTATTGTTACAGGGAAAAATGGATCAGGTTTGACATTCCCCTCTGAGTCGATATTGAGCAGTTTTCTTCCGGCAGAATTTCCGCCCCAGCCAATAAGCCTTGTATACATCTCCTCTGCAAATTCAGGATACTTCTTTGCAAAACGATCATAAAACAGGATGGCATCCATCTCCATATTCCCGGTCACTACCTCAATATCCTTGCCACTCTCATAATACTCGAATGCCTTGTCCAAGATATAGTTTACCGCTTCGATACGCTGCGTTTTGCTCAGATCCATCTTCAGGTTATCCAACCCTCTTCCGCTGTATACCAGGTGTGAGATATAGATCTTTGGAATATTGTGCTTTTCTGCAAGGTCAAAGATAAACGCCAAATCTTCATAGGTCTCTTTTGTGAGGGTAAAACGTATCCCTACCTTTGTTTTTCCATAACTGTTCAGCAGGTCTACCGCTTTCATGGATTCTCTGAAGGAACCTTCTAGCCCACGAAAATGATCATGTGTCTTTTCACTGCCGTCTATGCTGATACCGATATAATCAAAAGTATCCAGTATCTGTTCTGCATTGCTCTTACGGACATAGAGTCCGTTGGTTGAGAGATAGGTAACGATTCCCAGTGACTTGCATTGTGCGGCAATCTCGTAGATATCCTTTCGTGTGAGAGGCTCTCCTCCGGAAAAGATAATAAACTTTACACCGTTTTTTTTGAGCTTGGGCAACGTCTCCATGATCACTTCAGTACTTAATGTATCCACCGCATCCAGATCCGCTTTGGAATAACAATGCAGACAGGAGAGGTTACACCGGTTGGTAAAGTTCCAAATAGCGATACTCCCGTCAAGTACACGTGAAGGCTTCTCTTCAATCACCGATTTAAGTAGGTTCGAAAGTCTAAACATCAGTGCTTCTCCTCAGGGATATAAGAGAGGATATACTCTACAATAGCTTCTATCTCCTCTTCGCTTAGTTCAAAAGCAGGCATCGCATTTCTTTCATAGCCCAATACTTTTGAGACACCTTCTGGGTCTGTGATCATCCCCCTGATCTCTTCACGGCTTCGCGATGAAGCGATCTGTGTAAAAGAGGGGCCGAATGCTACAGCACTTTGATGATGGCATCCCCAACAATAGGTTTCAAACACTTTTTTTCCACTTTCCGCCTGACTCACATTTACGGCACCTATCAGCGCAATAAAAAAGATTATTTTCTTCAACACAATTTACATCCTTTGTCTAATGTCGATAATGATATCAGCTTTTTTATGATGAAATATTGATTAAGAACAAGAGAATAATGAATTTTTTTGACCTGTGGTCGGTAAACCCACATGGTAACCACCCCTAATAAAAGTATCAAATTTTTCA
>JBEWPY010000037.1:0-16473 GCA_047689495.1 Candidatus Sulfurovum profundilacunae
TTTTAAAAAACACCGAACATCTGTTAAAGATCCGTTGCAAATTTGTACTATAATAACGCGATAAGGATTTCAAAACAAGGATAAAACTTGAACTATATTGAAAAAGCTTTGAAACTTGCAAAAAAAAGCAACTGCCAGACAGACACCACATTTTTTCAGGCGATCGAAGAGGTGCTTACTTCCATCTCTCCTATTATTAAGGAAAATCCAAAGTATCTCAAACATAATATCATTGAACGTATCATCTATCCCAACAGGGAGATCCGGTTCAAGATCGAGTGGCTGGATGACAAAAACAACATCCGGGTCAACAACGGTTACCGTGTACAGTTCAATAATGCCCTGGGGCCCTACAAAGGCGGCGTACGTTTTCATCCCTCGGTGACGCCCGATATCTTAAAATTTCTTGCATTTGAACAGATCTTCAAGAATGCGATCACCGGGCTGCATATCGGCGGGGCAAAAGGAGGGGCCGACTTTGATCCCAAAGGCAAAAGCGATCAGGAGATCATGAAGTTTTGCCAGTCATTTATGTCAGCATTCTATAACAGTATCGGCGAAGACATTGATATACTCGGCGGCGATATAGGGGTAGGCGAACGCGAAGTAGGCTATCTTTTCGGCCAGTACAAAACCCTGACCAACTCGTATGACAGTATCATCACCTCCAAACCGATCTCTCTGGGCGGAAGCCAGGGAAGGGCCTCTGCTACGGGGTACGGACTCGTCTACTTTACGCAGACACTGCTGGAAGATATGGATGAAACACTCAAAGGCAAGATCTGTACGATCAGCGGAAGCGGCAATGTAGCGATCCATGCGATCGAGAAACTTTATGACCTGGGAGCCATCCCGGTAACCTGTTCGGACTCCACTGGAACGATACATGATCCTAACGGTATCGACCTTGCACTTCTTAAAGAGATCAAACTCGAAAAACGTGACACACTGGAAGCCTATGCCAAAGAGAGAAAAACCGCCACCTATGTCAAAAGAGAGGATTACGAAGGGGGAAGTTATGTATGGGACATCCCCTGCTTAGCCGCCTTCCCCTGTGCGACACAAAATGAGCTGGGAGGAGAGAGTGCACAGAAACTGATCGACAATGATGTGAAAATCGTTGCGGAGGGGGCCAATATGCCTACCACACCTGAAGGGATCGAACGCTTTATGCAGAACGACATTATCTTTGCTCCGGCAAAAGCAGCCAATGCGGGCGGTGTAGCAGTCTCCATACTTGAAATGAGCCAAAATAGTTCACTGCACTACTTGCCGTTCGAAATCATAGACAAACGCCTTCAGGAAATTATGTCAACAATCTACAAAGATATCAAAAAAACCTGTGATGAGCATAACCTGGATATGGATCTGGCTGCCGGAGCCAATATCCTCGGTTTTAAACGCGTGGCAGATGCGATGATTGCGCAGGGAGTATGATAGTAGATAGCAGGGAGTAGTAGATTTTGTATGCATTTTTAAAAATGCTAACCGAATCTACTATTTAGACGATTTCTGTTTTTTTTCCACTCTTTTTCAAATTTTTTTCGTTTGAGGATAGAGAGTTTCTCAACAAAGACTTTCCCCTCCAAATGATCAATCTCGTGTTGGATCGCGATCGCCAGAAATGTATCGCTCTCGATCGTCTGGGCATTGCCGTATCTATCCTGATAATCCACTTTTACATATTTGCAGCGTTCTACATCCTCATAGAAACCCGGAACCGAAAGGCAACCCTCCTGGAACTTCGTGGAGCCGCTCTTTTCTATGATAATCGGGTTGATCATCTCCAGGGTATTTTCTTTGGGCTGCTCATCATCTTCGTTCGGTTCATTAATGATAAGTACCCTCTGGTCTACACCTATCTGTATCGCGGCAAGCCCTACACCGTTGCTTTTGTACATTGTTTCATACATGTCATCCAGGAGGGTATGAAGGTCGCTGCCGAACTCTTTTACCTCTTTGGAGACAAGTTTTAAACGTTTGTCGGGATATACAATTACCTCTCTAACCATCTTCTACCTATGCAAAACTTTTTTCCAGCACTTGATCGATGAGACCGTACTCAACCGCTTCTTTGGAAGACATAAAAAAATCTCTGTCTGTATCTTTTTCGATCTTTTTGAGTGTCTTTCCTGTCTGCTTGGCTAAGATTTCATTGAGCGTATCTTTGAGTCTTTGGATCTCTTTTGCCTGGATCTGAATGTCAGCCGACTGCCCTTGCGCACCACCCAAAGGCTGATGGATCATGATACGCGTATGAGGCAGGGCATAACGTTTTCCGGGAGTTCCCGAAGAGAGGAGGAATGCCCCCATGGATGCAGCCTGCCCCATACAGATCGTCACTACGTCCGGTTTGATATAGTTCATCGTATCAAACATCGACATCCCCGCTGTGATCACACCGCCGGGAGAATTGATATAAAAGTAGATATCTTTATCGGGGTCCTGTGCTTCCAGAAAGAGCATCTGTGCAACGATCGTAGATGCTACCTGATCGTTCACCTCTCCGCTTAGCATAATGATACGGTCTTTAAGCAGACGTGAATAGATATCGTACGATCTTTCACCTCTACCGGTCTGCTCTACGACATATGGGATATAGCTCATTTGGTCACCTTTATTAAGTATATAGTTAAATAGATTACTAAAAAACTGGTTAAATATACACTAAATTGGTTAATAGAAGAGACAGGAGACAGGAGGTTGCCAAAGGCAACCCTGCCTTACTTCCTCCCTGCTCCCTACTCCTTACTATCTAAAATGATTAGTCATCCAATCCTAGCAGTTTGCCGAAGAGCTTGTCTTCGATCATTCCCATTTTGATCGCCGGAAGAAGATTGTTTTCTTCATAATACTTGATGATCTGCTGCGGATCCTGGCCTGACATCATTGCCTCATAGTAAAGTGCCTGAGATACCTCCTGGTCACCTACCGTTACTTCCTCTTTTTTCGCGATCGCATCCACGATAAACGTAGCTTTCACGCTTGTTTCAGCATCTGCTCTTACCTCATCACGAAGTGTTTCTACTTTCTCGGGGTTCTCTTTATATGTATTGAGTTCTTCTTCGCTCATCTCCTGCGCTTTCTGGTTAATCTTTGCATCAACCTCCTGCTCTACGATGTTATGCGGAAGTGCAAAGTCAAACTTCTCTGTCAATGCTTCAAGGATCTTTGGCTTAAGCTCTGACTGGTAGAGTTTGGAAACCTCTTCTCTCTCAAGCTGCTCTTTAATCCTCTCCTTGAGTGTTTCAACGGTTGCCTTCTCGTCTCCAAGAATCTTTTGTGCTGTCTCATCTGTAAGTTCTTCAGCTACCTGCTCCTGGATCTCATGAAGTTTTACTTTGAATTCAGCCTCTTTTCCGGCAAGGTCAGCTGACTGGTACTCCTCTGGGAACGTTACCTTGATCGTTCTCTCCTCGTCGTACTTCATACCGATCACCTGATCTTCAAATCCGGGGATAAACTGGCCTGAACCGACCTGAAGGTTGAACTTCTCAGCCTTGCCTCCCTCAAATGCTTTGCCGTCGATGAAACCTTCAAAGTCTATCAGTGTCATATCGCCGTCTCTTACCATTCTCTTTCTTTTGATCTTCGCCCAAGGCGCCTGCTGCTTTAGGGTCTCTTCGATCTTTTCATCGATCGCTTTCTCTTCAACCTGAGGTTTTTCAAACGCAGGTACTACCTCTTTGTATCCTTCCGCTTCAAATGTCGGCTTGATAGAGATTTCGATCTCGACTTCGATACCTTTTTCACCTTTTTCATATTTCTTGAAACCAGGCTGTCCCATCAAGTTTGCAGCTGCGATACCCGCCTCTTTCATCCCCGCATCGATGAATTCTTTGAGTGCTTCTCCTTCAGCATCCTGCTGAAGCTTCTCTCCATGCAGGCTCTTTACCACGTGAACCGGTACTTTACCCGGCCTGAAACCGTCTACTTTCACCTGCTTTGCCGCCTCTTTTGCCAGTTTGTCAACGTTCTTTTCGATCACTTCGTTATCGATTTTCCCCGATACAAGAGTATTTGCCTCATCGACTTTTTTTACTGTAATGTTCATTACATTCCTTTTTTGTAGTACTAAAATTCCATGATTTTATCCAAAAAACGATAAAAAAAGGATATATCGGGCAAAAAATGCTTTTTACTGCTTCATCAGCTACCCGGAATATTCCTCTCCCTACACCTTACTCTCTTCTTTGCTTTTGAGTTTAAGGCTCAGATAGATCGCTGCCGCCAATAGAAGAACCGTTAACAGGTAGATCATGGTATAACTCTCCAGCAGGTTAAGCAGCAACCCTCCCAGAATAGGGAAAAAAGCCCCATTGATGTGATATTGACCTGCAAAGCTGTATAGACAGGCCTTTTATCTTCGGGGGCGATCTCGATCACAAGATTCATATCGCTGATCTTAAACCCGTCAAAGGCGATACCGAACAGGAAAAATATGACCATATAACTCGCTAAGGATTCTGCAAAGAGTGCGATGACAAAGGCCAAAAGCATAAAAAAGAGACTCAAAGAGAGCATCCTCTCATAATTGTGTATTCTCCGCCATAGAAACATACTTCCTGCGATACTTCCAAGCATCTGAAGCGTGATGAAACCTCCAAGCATCCACCCTGTCAACTCGTGCGTTGCATTCGCATTCAAAATCACGAAAGGCATGGCCAGAAAGTAGCTGTACCCCAGAAGGATCACCAGGATCTGGTCCCTGAGCCGTTTATCGCTTTTGAGTATCTTCCATGCATTCCCTACAAAGGACCTGAAGTGCTTCTCTTTGACAGAAATATTCTCTTTTTCAGGTTCACTGATCGTCCCGAAAGCAACGAAACCGATAGCCATGAAAAGACTGCTTATGATAAAGAGAGAGGCATAGTTGAGCGGCGCTTCGTACCAACTGAGCACATAGCCTGCCACTCCCCCGCTGATGATCGAGGCTACCGCCCCTGCAATCTGACGGTTTGCCATCGTTTTGCCGCGGTATTTTTTAGTGAAGAGTTTTGCCTGAAGCTCTTTGAAGTAGATCGCTCCGAATCCCGCACTGAAGGAGAAAAAAAAGAGCCCGAGCCCTATAAAGAAGAGCGTCAAACCAGGATTTTTATCTCCCAGGATGAGAATGCTCAAACCGACCATAAGCCAACTCAAAAAGCGAAAGAAAAAGACCTTTCTCAGATAAGGAAGCACACGTACATAAGCCTGTGCATGAAATGCGGCATAAAGCTGCACAACCACCGCTCCTCCGCGGAGCAGCGAAGCAAAGATACCTACGATCAATGCACTGTCGCTGAAGTGATGCACTATCAGGGGAAGAATGGTGGATGGTTCGGCAATCGTTACTCCCAGTGCCAGAAAAAAGGCATGGAGGACATTCCTGGTATTATTTTTGGGGTCGTTGAGTCTAAACATCAAATCTGCACAAATCGATCATCAGACCTCTTTTGACCCACTTCCTCTAGTGAGGACTGCATCCATCCTGATCTCACCTCGCCTTCTACCTTGTCAAAATTCTCGATATAGGGTTTGATATCCACAAGTGGCGTGCCGTCCAGCACATCCACTCCTTTGATCGTGACGATATTTCCTTCTACTTTTACAAGCTCCACGACTGAAAGCCCGAGACTGTTCGGGTGCATCGGTGTCCGCGTGGCAAAGACACCTCTTGGAGTATGTGTCTTGTCATTGAAAGGAATCACGCTGAGCTTTGGCTCTTTGACTTTATGAAAATAGTAGATCAGATAGACATGCGAAAATCCGTCCAGATCTTTTAATCCCTCTGTATAGGCATCATCGAACTCTATCGTCGCATAGACATCTTTGGCCCCTTTGGGCTGAACCGGCATATCGACCAGATCACAGAAAGGGGAACGTATCGTTGCAATATACTTCATCATCACATCTCGGCTCATCAATGCACAGAGCAGGTTCCGTTACCGCTGCTCTTTTCCAGTTTTCCGGCAAGCAGCATCTCAACGGACTTTTCAACCGTAGAGCTGTTTTGGTCAAAATAGAGATCCAGCCCTGCTTTGGCAAACCCTTCCGCCGGCGATCCTCCGATACCGCTGACCACCAAAGCATCAGGATTGAGCGCCATGATATTCGCCACGGCATTGCCGCAGGCCCCGCCGCTGTGGCCGGGATTCTGCACACATTCAACATCTGCGATCTTTCCCTCGTCCAGGGTAATAACAGTATAGAATTTCGCTTTACCGAAATGCGCACCCCTCTGACTTAAATACCCCATATTTTCATCTGTCGGAAATACTGCTCTCATCTTTTCTCCTTTTTTCTCATTATTTTATATTCAATTTTTTACCGGACTGCTTAATGGTGATGACCATGGCCTTGATGCTCTTCTCATTGACGATTGTCACGAGAGTGTTTCCCCTCATGGCTGGCGATTATCTCCTGCATTTTGGCATCATCCAGTACTTCAAGTTCATTGCTCTCAAACTTTTGAAGCACCTCGTCAAGAAGGATTCTCTCAAAACCGCTGTGATAGATCTTCATGCCTCCATGGGACTGTATCATCTGATAGGGGGAAATTCCCATCTCCTGCATAATGATCGTATCAACCTTTTCATCGGCAAACCACTCTATCACAGCCTGTCCTCCCTTGGCAGGATTGGCTTTGATCTCTGTTTTTCCGTTCTCTATCAGGGCAAACCATTTTGCTTTTCCGAAAAGCGGTGCCACTGGCGGATTTTCCCTGTTCATTTTTACCGGTATTGCTATTTTCATGATTGGTCCTTTTTTATTTAAAATAGTGTGAATCTAAAGTGCGTAAAGCTCATTATCTCTTCCATGTCTTTAATCACCTGTTCCATGATCACTGCCTCCCGGCTCCCGCTGAAGAGACGCGCCATCAAGTAGCCGTTCATCAAACCTATCGTAACCCTTCCGTCACTCTTTTCATAGACAGCGATGCTAAGCGGCATTTTGGCTGCCATAAATTTGCTCCCGTCTCTGCCCAGCATCTCTCCTGAGAGTTTGCCGTTGCAAAACTTGATGATTTTGACCTTTCCGACATCCTTTCCGCCATTTTCAAGTATCTCTTTTTGCTGATCGACCACGCCTGTGACATGCCACCCCTCCTGATGATTGATACGATCCTGAATCATCTGTACCGTTTTATCAAAGCCGTGCGGAACATTCACCTCCTTGAAAAGCATCGTAGGCGCTGCTGTCTTAAATGCAAATCCGGCCACAAAAATACTCAATACCAAACCTAAAATCATTCCTATCAGTAGTGTTCTTTTTTCCATTATGCTTCCTCTGAGATACAAATTTTTTCTGCTCTGCACGCTTCAACGGTTTTGAAGGTGACAAACCCGACAACCAGGGTCGTCAGGATGATGAGAAGTACCGAACCGGTATAGGTCACACTGTTGTCAAATACCATATGCATCATCAACGTGGCAATGGTAATCGCCGCAAGCGGGAAGGTATAAGCCCACCATGAGATAAAAAACTCTTTGGTATCAAACATCCGAATCATAAAAGAAGCAGCAAGAGTGTAAAAAGGGCGATACAGTACAAAAACATACTGAACATATCTATACTTCCGTTTGTGATTCGAAAATAGCTTACAAATCCCACTGCAGGAGGTGCGATAAAAATAAAAAATGTAGGAATGAGCTTTTTTGCCAGGGGATGGTGAAATACAATACGATAGAGCATAATAGTAAACAGTACCATCCAGAAAAAGAGCCCCAGTGCAAAGAAAAACAGCGAAACATATATCGGAGCCGCCTCCACACCGACTACAGGAACCAGCACATTACCTACGATCGGTATGAACCAGGCAGGATTGGAGTGCACGACTTTGAGTTCATTGTATATCCAGTAACGGATAATGATCATCGTAAAAAGCAGCTGCAGCGGCGCGCCGATATACCAAAGCAGTATCGAAAGGGTAGGCGCAAAGTCATAATAGGCGATGGAAACCAGCAGAAAACTGATCGAGATCGCAGCCATGAAAGAGCTTTTTACAGGATGGTAAAACTCTTCTCTGACCGCTTTTGGATAGAGCAGCCATTTCAACATATAAGTGATAAATATACCCAAGAACAGTATGCTGTCCGCCAAAAGAAGCACACTATAGATCCAGTAAGGCATATCAATCAAATGGTATGCCTTTGCAAAAACGATAGCCAGGCCCGATACCCCCATAATCACAGCAAAAAGCTGTACGGGAAAATGTTCAAGCGATCTTCTACTCAACTCCACCTTTTTCTCCTTGATGATATTTTTTAGTTATTGCCGGTGCCTTTTCATATAGCATCACACCTGTAATCTTCCTGCGTGCGCACTCTTCCAAAGTTATTTTTTCAAGGAACGCTTCTCCTGTTCCGCAGGATTTGAAGCAGTCTCTTGAATAATTATATTCATAATAACCTGCAACTCTCTTTTTTCGCAAATTATTTTCTATTATAATTTTTATAATTAATTTTTATAGAATAATAGCGAGCATATGTTCGCTTGTCAAGAGGAATGATGCAAAAGTTGCTCCAGCGCTCATACACAGAAAAGAAGAGAGGGGATGGAGGACCATAACCGTACCGGGAATCTACATAAAACATCAATTTAATCGATAGAAAAAGAGCAAAGATCAAACTTTTTTAACGTTCTATAAGCCCTACCGTATGATTTCCTCGTACTTTTTCACGGATGCGACGAAAATACGCCGCGTATCAATGCACAGAACAGGTTCCGTTACCGCTGCTCTTTTCCAGTTTTCCGGCAAGCAGCATCTCAACAGACTTTTCAACCGTAGAGCTGTTTTGGTCAAAATAGAGATCCAGCCCAGCTTTGGCAAACCCTTCTGCAGGCGATCCTCCGATACCGCTGACCACCAAAGCATCAGGATTGAGCGCCATGATATTCGCCACGGCATTGCCGCAGGCCCCGCCGCTGTGGCCGGGATTCTGCACACATTCAACATCTGCGATCTTTCCCTCGTCCAGGGTAATAACAGTATAGAATTTCGCTTTACCGAAATGCGCACCTCTCTGACTTAAATACCCCATATTTTCATCTGTCGGGAATACTGCTCTCATAATCTCTCCTTAGTTTTGCGTAGATAATTTTCCGTTCTTGTATGCTTCATAAGCCTCCTGAACACTCATCTCTCCTGCACCTGTATAGATTTTTACTTTTGCAGTCCTAAGTATATCAAGTGCTTTTCCGCCTGCTCCGTTTCCCGTGATAATTACATCAGGATCGAGCTTCAATATTTTCTTTGCAGTTTGCAGACCTGCTCCATGTTCCATTGCCTCGGTTTCATTATTCTTGATATAGTCAAACGCTTCACTTGTTTCATCATACACAAGAAACATTTCACTTCTTCCGAACCTTGCATCCATAGGACTCTCCCAGGTTTCACCTTTTGTAGTCAAAACGATTTTCATTCCACTTCCTCCGTTATTTTCTTGATCATCTCCCAACTCTTTTCGATACTTTGGGAAAGTTTACTCTCAGGCGCATACTCAACAATAGGCATCGCCTGGGCCAGACTTTTTGTAAAAGTTTCATCGTAGGGAAGCTTTGCAATGAGTCTGACACCCTCATCTTTCAAAAATGCTTCCACCTCTTCTGTCACCGCTTGATTGAGGTCCGCTTTATTGATAATGCAAACAGATTCAAGGCTGAAAGACCGAACCAGCTGATGTACTCTCTTCAGATCATGCAGTCCCGACAGTGTTGCCTCGGTGACCAGTACCACCAAATTTGCTCCGCTCAAACTGGATATCACCGGACAGCCGATCCCGGGACTGCCGTCTGTAATCACAAATGCTTTATCCTCTTTGAGTGCAAGCATTTTGGCTTCCTGCTTGACTTTCGCTACCAATTTTCCGGAGTTTTCTGCGCCAAAACCCAACTTGGCATGTGCCATTTTGGCACTGTTTTTAATCCCGGAGATAAAGATATCTCCCGCCTTTTGTCTTTGCATAGTAATAGCGTCACGCTTACAGACGCGGCTGCAGTACCAACACCCTTCACAAGAGATAGGATCTACTTCATGATAATCCCTCTTCCTGCTGATGGCATCAAACCTGCATACATCAAAACACTTTCCGCAATTCGTACACAGATCCTTGTCGATAACGGCTATCTCACCGCTCATAAAGTCCTCTTGATATTTAAAATCCGCATCAAGAAGAAGATGCATATTGGCCGCATCCACATCACAATCGCAGATAATTGCTTTTTCTCCTTCCAGGTAGGAATAAGAGGCACTTATGGAAGTTTTCCCCGTACCCCCTTTACCGGAAATAACAACGATCTCTTTCATTGCAATCCTCCTATAAACGAGACGATCTCCTCTATGGAGTTTCTGAAATGCCCGATTTTGGGATAGATCAATTCTCCTTTGGCATAAAGTTTCGCTACCTCCTGATCGTTGCGTATCTTTGTAACGATCGGGATATTTTCACCTGCACAATATGCTTCCACACTGTTGTCTCCAATACCGTGACGATTGATCACTACGCCAAATTTCTGATGGAGTACCCTCATCGTTTCTACAGCAAGGATAAGGTCATTCAGCCCAAACGGTGTCGATTCGGTTACCAGCAAAACAAAATCACTGAAACGGCTTGCTTCTATGACAGGGCAGCTTGTACCCGGAGGAGCATCCAAAATCTTGACAAACCCGTCAAACTTTTCATCCACATAATCAATTGTCCCCCCGATAAGCGGCACTGCCATCTCCTGTCCAAGGTCCAATATCCCTTCAACCAGAGCCAACTTATCATAATGATATTCTCTTATTTCACCGATACGTTCGGGGGTCATTGGAGGCGAACCGGTAGGACAAAGTTCGCTGCAGGCATGACAACTGTGACACAATGCCGGATAGACTCTGATCTCGCCAGGCAGATCAATGATCGCATTAAAATTACAAACTTCGGCACACTTTCCACAAAACGTACAGTCGCTGCGATCCCATTTGGGAACCAATTTATGAAAAACATTCTGATCTTTGAGTTCACCCTGAATAAAAATTGCGGAATTGGGTTCTTCTACATCCAGGTCGGCCAATACTACTTGTTGATTCTGGTCTGCCAGATAAGAGACCAGATTGGAAGAGAGGGTCGTCTTGCCTGTCCCTCCTTTTCCGCTGGCTATAGTAATTTTCATCTTATTTTATATGCTTTCTGTTTTGTCCGTTTCCTCTGCCCAGGCCCTTCCCAAAACCGGGACCCTCCGACAGGCAGGAACCGTCATTCCTCATCACTCTTCTCCGGCGGCCCTGAACGACATCTTCCATTCTGAGAAGAGAATCGTCACTATCGTTCATCATCTTCCGTCCCAAACCTCTTCCAAAACCGTTTCCGGCACCTCTTCTAAAACCGTTCTGGAAGGTTGAACCTTGTTTAAGTCCACGTCCCTTTCCTCGACCTTGATTTCTCATTTTTAATCCTTTTCTGTGATATCATATATGCACATATGTTCGTTAATGATAGCAAATCAAATGAGAAATGTCAATAGTTATTTAGGATAAATTATAATTATTATAGCATTTACTTATTATAATATATCGTACGGGCACTCTATTATTCAACTTCTCCCTTTTCCTTCTGATACTGTTCCTTTTTTATCGACAGTGCCTTTCCATGCAGCAGTGCATCCGAAATCTTTCGATGGGCACGTTCTATGAGCCTCGAAAAAGTTGTACGGGAAATTCCCATACGATCTGCACACTCCTGCTGATAAAGTCCTTCAAAATCACTCAGTCTCACTGCTTCCATCTCATCTTCATCTATTTCTATTCTTTCAAGCCTCTGTCTCTTTACGCCGCATGGCTTAAAACAGACTCTGGAGTGGTCCCGCTCAATTTTCCGTTCAACTCTTTTTGCTCTGATGTTAATCCTTTTTAATATGTTTATTGTCAATGTTATCGAACATATGTTCACTTGTCAAGAGAAAACTGTACAAAAATTGTTCATGCTATAATCGCGTATGAAAAAAATTCACAGGAATATCCTTGACTGGTATTGCCAGTACGGAAGACATCACCTTCCCTGGCGCACTTCAGATGAACCCTACCATATCTACCTGAGCGAGGTGATGCTGCAGCAGACCCAGGTCAAAACGGTACTTGAACGATACTATTTTCCTTTTTTGGAACGTTTCCCCACATTACAGGCCCTGGGAGAGGCAAAGCTGGATGAGGTACTTAAGATGTGGGAGGGACTGGGATACTACAACCGTGCCAAAAATCTGCATAAAACCGCGGCACTGATCGACACCCTCCCCGAGGAGATCGATCAACTCGTCGCACTTCCCGGTATCGGCAAAAACACTGCCCATGCGATCGCCGCTTTTGCTTTCAGGCAGCCCGTGCCCATCATGGAGGCCAATGTCAAGCGCATACTCTGCCGCCTCCGTAAGTTTCGGAACCCTAACGATAAAAAGCTTTGGGAACAGGCGTACACTCTCCTTGATACAGTGAATCCCTTCGATTACAATCAGGCGATGATGGATATCGGTGCAACGATCTGTCTGCCCAAAAACCCGTTATGCAGAAAATGCCCGCTGGAAAGCATCTGCAAGGGCAAAGAAGATCCGGAAAGCTACCCCGCCAGGAAAACACGTACAGTTCCGACAAAAGAGCAGTATATAGTGATCCATCATTACAATGATCGTCTGGCAATGCATCAGAGAAGCGGAAAGTTTCTGCATGGACTCTGGGGTTTTGAGAGTACTGAAGCGCCGCCATGTGCAGCAGGGTACCTCGGAGAGGTGTCCCATGCCTATACGCACTTCAAGCTCAACTGCAGGGTCTATCTCTATCATGAGAGCACGCCCGAAAAAGCGCACTACTTTACGCCTGAGGAACTCAAAAAACTTGCGATATCAAAAGTTGATGAAAAAATCATTAAACGCTATTTGGATACAATACAGCCACACTAATATTCCAGGCGAAAGAAAACGATGCATAACAAAGAAGAATTTGAACAGGCAATTACAAAAGTACTTGAACTGATCGGCGAGGACCCTCAACGAGAGGGGCTGCTCAAGACACCTTCCCGTGTTGCAAAAGCCTTCGAGTTTCTCACGGAAGGCTATCATAAAGACCCCAAAGAGATACTCTCACAGGCCCTTTTCAGCACAAGCAACGACGAGATGGTACTGGTACGCGATATCGAGTTTTACTCGATGTGCGAACATCATATACTCCCGATCATCGGACGTGCACATGTCGCTTATATCCCTGACGGAAAAGTCGTCGGCCTCTCCAAGATACCGCGCATCGTCAATGTCTTTGCAAGGCGTCTCCAGATACAGGAGCAGATGACAGAACAGATCGCCGATGCCATCAGCGAAACGATCAATCCCAAAGGTGTTGCAGTCGTACTGCATGCACGCCATATGTGTATGGAAATGAGAGGGGTGGAGAAGATCAATTCGACCACTGTCTCTTCGGCACTCCGGGGACTTTTCAAGAGTGATGAACGTACCAGAAGCGAATTTTACAACCTCATCAATACTCCTACCCCGTCCAACTTTTAAAAAGGCCGCCAAAATCCCCCGGCGGTGCTTATGGTCATCATGACGTATTTTTTCTTTCATTTATACAATAAACATGCGATTTATCAAGTGAAACTAACCATATTCGGAGTATAATTATCTCTTTTAACTTTCTGATTTTATGTCTATTTAAGAAAAAGAGCGTATTATTCAGAAAATCAATTAGGACAAAAATGGTCCGAATTTAAATTGAATATCGTTTTCAAGAGGCAGAAATTCAAATATGTCTCTTTTAAATGAAGGAGAAAATATGAGAGTCTATCTGGACAACAATGCAACCACTATCGTAGATCCACACGTATTTGCAGAGATGGAACCCTACTTCGTGCAAAAATACGGAAACCCGAACTCCCTTCACTCTTTTGCCAGTGAAACACACCCCGGCCTCCAGGATGCCATGCAGAAGATCTATGCAGGTCTCCATGCGCCGAAAGAGGATAGCGTGGTAATCACATCATGTGCAACGGAAAGCAACAACTGGGTGCTTAAAAGTATCTACTTTGAGTATATCCTCACAGGCAGGAAAAACCATATTATCATCAGTGAAGTAGAGCACCCTTCAGTGATCGCAACAGCAAAGTTCATTGAAAGTATGGGGTGCAAGGTGACTTACCTTCCGATCAACCAAGAAGGTATCATTGAAGCTCAGACAGTAAAAGAGAGTATCACTGATAAAACCGCGCTGGTATCTGTCATGTGGGCAAACAACGAAACGGGTGCGATCTTCCCTGTAGAAGAGATCGGTGAGATCTGTGCAGAGCACAAGGTACTTTTCCATACGGATGCAGTGCAGGCGATCGGCAAAGTGCCTGTAGATGTACAGAGCTTCAACGTCGATTATCTGACATTCTCTGCACACAAGTTTCACGGTCCAAAAGGGGTTGGGGGACTTTACATAAAAAAAGGGAAAGAACTCTCTCCTCTCCTCCACGGTGGTTCTCAGATGGGCGGATACCGTTCAGGTACGCTTAATGTACCCGGTATCGTCGGTATGGGCAAAGCCATGGAACAGGCAGTCGATGCACTCGACTTTGAGATGACGGAAGTCAAAGAGATGAGAGATGCATTTGAAGATGAACTTCTCAAGATCCCTGATACTTTCGTGGTTACGCCGAGAGAAAAAAGAACACCGAATACGACTTTGATCTCATTCAGAGGAATCGAGGGAGAATCAATGTTGTGGGACCTTAACCGGGCAGGGATCGGTGCAAGTACAGGAAGTGCCTGTGCAAGTGAAGACCTGGAGTCAAACCCTGTCATGGAAGCGATCGGTGCAGATGCCGACCTGGCACACACTGCAGTAAGATTTTCGCTCAGCAGATATACGACACAGGAAGAACTTGACTCTACTTTGGAAATAGTCAAAAAAGCCGTAGAGAGACTGAGAGGCATTTCAAGCTCATATGCGTATGCACCGGAAGGTCACGAAAGCGGCCTTGATCATCATTGATGATCTGAATAAAAAGCGGATAATAAATAGTTTCGGCAAGCTTTTCTTTCGAAGAGTCTTTATAGATGAGGTAAAACCTCCAAAACAGTGCCAGCACTGTGAGCCGTCCGCTGAGGACAGCACGCAAAAAGGGACTTATGCAAATGTGGGCAAATTTGCTCCGCAAATATGCGTTCCTTTTTAAATCAGCATAAAAAAGGATATAACATGGGTATGGATAAACTTATCGGCGGTACCATCTGGGATGAGTACAGCCAGAAAGTAACCGATATGATGAATAACCCTCAGAATATGGGTGAGATCACACAAGAGCAGGCAGATGAGATGGGTGCAAAACTCATCGTAGCTGACTTTGGAGCAGAGAGTTGCGGAGATGCAGTACGTCTCTACTGGGCAGTTGATCCGGAAACAGATACCATTCTTGAATCCAAGTTTAAAAGTTTCGGATGCGGTACGGCGATTGCCAGTTCGGATACTATGGCGGAACTTTGTAAAGGCAAGACCGTTGATGAAGCAGTAAAGATTACAAATATCGATGTGGAAAAAGCGATGAGGGATACGCCGGATGTTCCTGCTGTCCCGCCTCAAAAAATGCACTGTTCGGTCATGGCATACGACGTGATCAAAAAAGCTGCCGCGGAATACAAAGGCGTAGACATTGAAAGCTTTGAAGAGGAGATCATTGTATGCGAATGTGCACGCGTCAGCCTCTCCACACTGAGAGAAGTCATCCGTCTCAATGACCTTACAACCGTTGAAGAGATCACTGACTATACCAAAGCGGGGGCATTCTGTAAGTCCTGTATCAGACCGGGCGGACATGAAGAGAAAGATATCTACCTTGTGGACCTGCTTGCCGAATATGAAAAAGAGAAGCTTGCGCAGACAACATCCTCCGGGGCAGATATCAGTTTTGCCGAGATGACAGTCGTACAGCGTCTTAAAACGATAGAAAAAGTGATCGATGACAATATCCGTCAGATGCTGGTCATGGACGGCGGGGATATGGAGATCCTCGATATCAAAGAGAACGGTGCAAACTTTGACATTTATATCAGATATCTGGGTGCATGCAGCGGATGTGCAAGCTCCAGTACAGGCACGCTCTTTGCCATCGAAAATATTCTCAAAGAGAAAGTGGATGAGAACATCAGAGTTCTGCCAATATAATCCTACCTTTTGACCAAGGCTGTATGCCTTGGCCTTCCTGAAATATTATTATATTTCCTGAAGTATTACAAAAAGTTCCGAAAAAACCCGGGCTCTTGTTTTTTTATTGTTATCTGTCATCATACAGATCACTTCGCTAAGCTTATTTGGTATCCTGGGATTCAGTCGACTTACCTCATCGCACTTTATTTTACAGTCATTCTGCAAAATGATCTCAAAATCTTCAATACCCGTATAACGTTTTTCACCTGTAAGCAGATAAAAAAGCTTGGGTCAAGATAACTTTAGAGGGTTATTTCTGAAGATTTTCAACAAAAGTTTGT
>JBEWPY010000139.1:0-2675 GCA_047689495.1 Candidatus Sulfurovum profundilacunae
GGGTAAGACTTCTTTACACAAGTCAAAGAGGAGACCGAATCAGCTAAAATAAATATAACTAACGATCTTCATTCTGATCTGAAGTGTGAATCTCTATGCTGTATACGCGAGTTTCCTCGCTTCAAATCTTGATCAGAGAAAGATATACGTTATAAAGGCATTTGTCACGCTTCATTTTTACTTCCGACTTATGTTATCATAAAAAGACGAAAGGAGGCAAAGGATGAAAAGATATCGTTATAATTCACCAGTTGGTATATTTGAGATCAGGCAAACTGAGCATTTGAGGTATGAACTATGGATAGAAGAAGAGATGCTCGGTTCTTATGAGAGCCCGGAATCCGCAGCCCAGGATGTCACTGCTTTCAACACGGATTACATCGAATGGGATCGTTTCGAAAATGAACTGGAAAACTTTCCTGAAAGCTTGAATGACTGGACAGAGGTCACAGAAGCATCACCAAGATATTGATCTATCTAAAGAAAGGAGTGATCTATGAAAAAAAGAGAAGAGTTGAATGTTGAAGAGTTTGAAGTAGTACTGAATGAGAGAGTACAACATATCCAGGAGAATATCGACAGGCTCAAAGAGGAGCTAGGCGAGGTCAGCAGTGATGATACGATCAATGATATGGAGGATCTGGCATCACTGGAGACACTCAACGACAATGATCGTATACTCTTAGAACGGCAAGTTACAGAGCTTAAAGAGATCTACCATGCCCCTGCAAAGATCAAAAACAGAACGTACGGCATTTGTGAAGAGACCGGCAAGCCGATTCCTGTCGAACGCTTGAGAGCCAATCCCATCGCCAGGTACCTGGTAAACGTAGAGAAGTAACATGAAAATCGGAATACCCAGTGAGATCAAAACAAAAGAGTACCGGGTAGGCATGATACCTTCCGGAGTCGAACAATTGATCCGGAGCGGGCATGAAGTATTGATCCAGAAAGGAGCAGGAGAAAAAAGCGGTTTTAAAGACCATGCCTACAAAGAGGTTGGCGCCATTATCGCAGATAACGCCAAAGAGATATACAGGCAGTGTGAAATGATCATCAAGGTCAAGGAGCCTCAGCCTGAAGAATATGATCTTTTGAAACCCGGTCAGATACTCTTTACCTATCTTCATCTTGCACCTGAACCCGAACTTACCAGGGTACTCCGGAAAAAAAGGGTGACAGCCATTGCCTACGAAACTCTTGAAGATCACAATGTCCTCCCCCTGCTGGATCCCATGAGCCAGATTGCAGGTGAAGTGGCACCGATCGTTGCAAGCTACTTCCTTTCAGCACATAACGGCGGAAACGGCACACTTATCAGCGGAGCAGCAGGCGTTACGCCTGCAAAAGTATTGATCATCGGCAGCGGTACCGTTGCGAAAAGTGCTGCCAAAGTTGCCGCAGGTATGGGGGCGGAAGTGATGATCATGGGCCGGAACAGAAAGTCAATGGCCAGACTGGAGGAGATATTGCCCGCGAATGTCTCAACGGTCTACTCCAACCGGTACAACCTTGAGAAGATACTGCCAACAGCAGATATCGTCATCTGTGCCGTATATATCACGGGAGAAAAGGCCCCCAAACTGATCAGCAGGGAGATGCTCTCACTCTGCAGGAAAGGAGCGGTCCTGGTAGATGTTTCCATCGATCAGGGGGGATGCATAGAGACTTCCAGACCGACCACCCATGATGATCCTGTTTTCGAAGTGGACGGGGTGCTGCACTATTGTGTGGCCAACATACCGGGAAGTTATCCGAAGACCTCCACAGAGGCTCTGGCAAACGCTACGGTCCCCTATGCCAAACGCATCGCCGATCTTGGATGGCGTGAGGCTGCTTTGAGTGATGATGCTATCTATAGCGGGGTCAATGTAGCCGGTGGTTTTGTGACCGAAAAAGCTGTAGCAAAAACACACGGGATAGAGTATCATGAGTTAAGAGAGATCATTGAAGAGTGTCCCTCTTTTGATGGTTAAAGCCAGGATACCTATCTCATCGATCCGTAAAACCTTATAAAGTTATATATTTTATGTGGTTTTTAATTGAAAGATTGATTTCACGTTTGTCGTGAGCAATAATTTTCCCGCTATAGGGTAAACTATTGGTCTCCTCGTACTTGTTAGACTTTTAATATACTTCTTTTCTGTGAGCAATTCTGATAAGTGTTATTACCAAAATATCATTTTCTTTTAAATAAACTATTCTGTAATTTCCAGCTCTTTTTCTAAATTTACCTTTGTGTGTCCCTTTTAAGGCTTTGTCTGATGTGAAAATACCTGACTCCAAGTCTTTAATTTTAGAAAATACAAGTTTTTGATTTTCTGAATCTATTTTTTCTAATTCTTTAAAAGTAGCTTTTGGAATGATTACTTTAAACATTAACTAAGACCTAGTCGTTTAGCTACCTCTTCAAGAGAATAAACTTTAGTCTTGCCTGCTTTTAGCTCATCTATCCTTTTGTCTGAAATCATTTCATCTAAAGTGTCAAAGTATGTACTAACTGCTTTTTCAATAATAAAAGTTCTTGAACGCTCCAATTCATGAGCATAAGAATCTAAATCAGTTAATAATGACTCATCCATACGAATATTAATTGCTTTTTTCATAATGTATCCTTTTGTATCTACATTATACTACAATAGTTTATATATTTCAATAGGAGTTTAACGACTGAA
>JBEWPY010000140.1:0-2656 GCA_047689495.1 Candidatus Sulfurovum profundilacunae
GGACCTTGAAACACTGCGATCCTCTATCTACGCGCTCGATGCAATTTCCCCGGTGGAGTCCGGTTCTATGACCGTGATCTACAAAGAGCAGAATTACCGTACCAATATCAGGGGGGTGGAAAACGAGTACCTTCGGATACAAAACTGGAAGATGGAGGAGGGGAGGGATTTTGAAAGGGATGAGCTTAGAACAGGACAGAATGTCTGTATCCTGGGGCAGAGTATCATCAAAAATCTCTCCGCAACCTCCGAATCGATGGCCGGGAAAAAGATTCGCCTTAAAAATTTTTCATGTGAAGTCATAGGGGTGCTTGAAGCCAAAGGCGCCAACACATTCGGACATGATCAGGATGATGTGGTACTGGTGCCGTTTACACTGTTCCAAAGACGTATAGGAGGAAGTGACAACATTCACCTGATGATGGCCGCAGTCAAGGAAAATGTCCCTCTGGAGGAGGCAAAGATCCAGATCGAAAGGGTACTGAGAGAGCGGAGGCATATTGACAATAGCGATGATGACGATTTCCGGGTAAGAAGCATGACAGCACTGCTCGATACGATCTCTCAGGTGACGACCGTGCTGACAGTGATGCTGGGGGCGGTGGCTGCGATCTCGCTGATCGTCGGAGGGATAGGGATCATGAACATCATGCTGGTCTCCGTGACCGAACGCACCCGGGAGATCGGCATACGTATGGCCGTGGGGGCGATGGCAAAGGATATCCTGATACAGTTTCTGATCGAGTCGATCGTGCTTTCAGGGCTGGGAGGGATCGTCGGGATAGTTTCAGGGATATTGATCACTGTCGGGGCAGCAAAATGGCTAGATATCGCACTGGTCATCGACCCCTCCATCACACTGGTCGCACTGGTGTTCTCAATGCTGATCGGGATCGTGTTCGGGATCATCCCTGCCAGAAAGGCAGCACAGATGAATCCGATCGATGCGCTGCGCTATGAATGATGCTGATTATAATCCCAGATATCTCTCCAGGATGATCTTGGCAGCGATAGAGTCGAGCCTTCCGTCCCTTTTGTGCCTGAAGTCGCCTTTGGTCTGCTCTTTGGCTTCAAAGCTGGAGCCCTGCTCATCCTGATACGCTACTTCGATATCCAGATCCAGCAATGAAACGAAATGTCTGATACGGCGTTCCATCTCCTCTTCTGCGGATCCACCCCTGGGGAGTCCTACGATCAGTTTTTCTATCTCCCATTCATCCAGGAAGGCCCTGATATCGCGTGCTGCCTGATTGCGGTTTTTTCGCAGGACTGCTGGCTGGGGCAGAACGATCTTTCCGTCCAGGCAGATTGCCGTACCGATACGTTTGAGTCCTACATCTATACTTCCATATTTCATAGGCGGATTATAGCAGAAACCTCTCAAAACCCTCTGTGGGGCCGTACTGCGAAACCATAAAACCGTGCATTTGCGGGCATATAGTATCTGCGTTCGAACAGTCCGCGTCCTCTCACCCGGTCACGGTATGTGTAACCCTTGTCATAGCGGTAAAAAACTCCTTCAAAGTAATATCCGTGGCGGTTGAAGAAACCATAATGATACCCATGTCTGTCAAAAAACTCTGCCCGGTCATAGCGGTAAGCAAGCGCCCATCCCCTTTTGGAGTACCGATATCCGCGCTGCCTGATCGGTGTTACGTAGGGAGTAGGCACCGGATACGCTTTATCGTAGCCTTTATAGTGTTTTGGGCGATGTGCAGGCCCGAATCCGGGGTTTGGATGGCGTTTATGTTGTCTGGTAAACTCTTTTCGGTTGTAAAATATTCTTTTTTTGGCTCTCTGTTTGTTGAGATGTCTGTCCTTCTTCTTTATCTGTTTGAGAGTGAGCGGTTTGATATTTGCCCTTTCGGCTGCCCGGGATTCGTCTGCCGCATAGAGCGAAAGGTTTAGAACAAGCAAAGAGAGCAGTAGAGTCAGTTTTTTCATGTTTTATCCTTAGATTCAAGATAACCGTATCATATGATAAGTTTGTGGAAGTATTGTGATGCGTATCAATAGTTGTTTATATCAATTCTCTTATGATAGAATGACAGATCAGGAGTTGAAATTGGAGAGTAAAAATTAGGGTCTAGATATCTTTGGCAAGTGACGGAGAAGAGACAGTTCATGTCGTAACGTCGGGGGAAGTAGATTTCGACCTTATCCTTATGGATATCAATATGCCTGTAATGGATGGGTATACGGCAACTAGTCTTATACGTCAGGATTGTCACTATGACGGCGTGCCGATCGTCTCTTTTACCGCGTTGATACTCGATAGCGAAAAACAGAAAATGTTTGGCAGCGGAATTAATGCTATTTTATCAAAACCGCTCAATATCGGCAAACTCTATACCGTATTTTCAATGTATATGTCTGATCAAGCGTTTGATATGAAGAAGAAAGAAGATCAGAAGGAGATGGAAGCTGTATTCGAGGGATTGGATATAAAAAGCGGTATCGGGCATGCCAACCATAATGAGGCACTTTATATAGAAGTCCTCAAAGAGTTCAGGGAAATCTATGGAAACAGTTATGAGGTTTTTAGCAGGCTGGCAGAAGAAAAAAGTTATGAACAGATGAAAATGTTATGTATAGACCTTAGGGGTTTGACCGGTACTATCGGCGCATTAGAGCTCCAGCATTTGATCAGCAAGAT
>JBEWPY010000038.1:0-15254 GCA_047689495.1 Candidatus Sulfurovum profundilacunae
CAACAATACCTTTCATTCTGCCGAAACATACTCTCTTTCGCATGAAGATATTTCAAAAGAGTGAATGTTTTTTAAGCATCAAGAAAAAGAAATGCAGTCTGAGCTTAAGAGGAAATACTCTCAAGCACGTCAAAATAGGCCGGGAAAGTCTTTGCAGTACATTCGGGTTCATTGATGGTTACTGATACCGGATCAAGCGCAAGCAGCGAAAAGCACATTGCCATCCTGTGATCATCATAGGTATCGATTGCGGCATGTTTAAGCTGCGAAGGCGGTGTGATTTGAAGATAATCTTCACCTTCAACGACTTCGGCCCCTACTTTGCGAAGTTCGGTGGACATCGCATAAAGCCTGTCAGTCTCTTTGACACGCCAGTTATAGATATTTCGCAAAATCGTCGTTCCTTTGGCAAAAAGGGCTGTGGTGGCGATCGTCATCGCTGCATCAGGAATGTGGTTGAAATCCAAATCGATCGCATTGAGCTCTCCCCTGCTTACAGCGATATAGGTATCGCCCCATTCCACTTTTGCACCCATTTTTTCCAGTACATCGGCAAAACGGATATCTCCCTGTATACTCTTTCTTCCGATACCCGTGACTTTCACTCTCCCGCCTTTGATCGCTGCAGCTGCAAGGAAGTAAGAAGCGGATGATGCATCCCCCTCTACCATAAAACTCTCTACCGCTTTATAGCTCTGCCTGCCTTTGACATAAAAGACTTTATAGTCATCGTTTCCAACCTCTACGCCAAACTTTCTCATGATATCCAGTGTAATATCGATATAGGGTTTGGATACCAGTTCCCCTGTGATCGTAATGGTTGTGTCATTCTCTACCAGGGGTGCAGCCATAAGGAGTGCCGTCAAGAACTGGCTGGAGATCGCTCCGTCTATCTTGACTTCACCGCCTTTGAGTCCCGTTGCCTCGATCCGTAAAGGCGGGAAACCCTCATTTTTCTCATAAGTGATCTTGGCTCCGGCCTCTCTCAATGCCTCTACCAGGTGGGCGATAGGACGCTCCTCCATTCTAGGCTCACCCGTCATACGATAACGCCCTTTTCCAAGACAGAGCGCTGCCGTCAAAGGCCTCATCGCCGTTCCCGCGTTCCCCAGGAAAAGTTCGACCTCTTCGCTGTGCTCGAACGGACCACCGTTACCCTCAACGATACACTCGGTTTTATCTTCAGAGAGTTGATAATTCACTCCCAGGCACTTTAGCGCGTTAAGCATATGCCTTGTATCATCACTCTCCAGAAGGTTGGTGACCTTCGACGTTCCTTTTGCCAGAGCGGCAAGAAGCAATGCTCTGTTTGAAAGACTTTTGGAGCCGGGAAGGTTCACCTCCCCGTCTATTTTAGAAATGGGTTTTAGCGTTATAGAGTTCATCCTTTACCTGCGTTTTTAAAAGATTCGATTTTATCTATGACATTCTGTACGATCCAGTCAGGTGTCGATGCCCCGGCGGAGATCCCGCAAAGCGCTTTGCCGTCAAACCACTCCTCTTCCAGTTCTGTCTCGTTCTCAATCAGGTGGCTGTCTTCGCAGTCTCGTTTACAGATGCTATGCAGCTGCTTGGTGTTGGAAGAGTGTTTTCCGCCGATAACGATCATCACATCTGCTCTTTTCGCCAGCTCTGCTGCAGCATCCTGGTTCTCAAATGTCGCATTACAGATCGTATTGAAAACACGTACCTCTTTATGCTTCAGTATCAGGGTATTGACGATCTTTAAAAAATCTTCAGGCTTTCTGGTAGTCTGAGCGACAATTGCTACCTTGCCGCGCAGCGGCAGATCTTCCAACTCCTCTTTTTCCAAAACAATAAAAGCATCTTTGATATCTTTGGCGTAACTGACCACCCCCTTGATCTCGGGATGGTTTTTGTCCCCGAAAATCACAATGGAGTATCCCGCCTCACTCATCTCTTCTACAATCTTTTGCGGCGTAGTGACATAAGGGCATGTGGCATCGATCACTTCATTTTTCTGCTCTTTGAGTACATGAAGTTCATTTTTGGGGATTCCGTGTGTACGTATCACGACAGCATCCTCTTTTTCGACAGCTTCCAGCCCTTCAGCCAACCCGATCCTAAAGCCCTCTTTGAGACGATTGATCTCATCCTTGTTATGGATCAAAGGACCATAGGTCTTGCTTCCTTTATGCTCCTCTGCGATACGTATCGCACGCTTGACACCGAAACAAAATCCGTAAGAAGAGGCTAATTCGATTTTCATCATTACCGCATCTCCGCCCCGCACTCTTCTTGAAGGGCACGCATCACACTCTCCGTTACATTTTCAGTATCAGCGTCTTTCAGGGTATCTTCCATAGACTGGATAAAGAACCGGAGGGTCAAACTCTTCTTCTCACCCAATTTTTCATCTTCATAGATATCTACAGGATAGGCATCTTTGAGCATTGGCAGGTCCAATGCCTTGATCACTTTGGCAACGTCATCATAAGAGATACTTTTTTCAATTACTACAGAAAGATCTTTATACACACCCTGGAACTTTGAGACAGGTTCTGCATTGATATGTTTCGGCAACAGTGCATCCAGATCAAGCTCGGCAATGAATGTCACAGGGATATCATACGCTTCCTGTACCGTCGGGTGAAGCTTGGAGAGATACCCGCACACTTTTCCGTCAACCACCACATCCGCCGACTGGTAAGGGTGGATCAGACGGTTCCCGGCACTACACGGTACCAGCTCAAACTCACCGATCACACCTCCCAGCTTTTGCGAAAATGACGCAAAGTCGATCATTTGCGGTTTTCCTGCATTGCTTACACCTTCACGCTCTCTCTGTCCGGAAAATACAAGTGAAAGGACTTCCCTTTGCTGACGCTTGCTGTCAAATACCGCACCGATCTCAAACAGCGGGATAGATTTTCTTGAGTAGTTTACATTTCTTTTGACAGCCGAAAGCAAATTGGCCAAAATCGTACTTCTGAGCGTATTAAGCTCTTCAGCAATCGGATTGGAAAGATCCAGCCCTTCATCAACCGTTGGAAAACCGTATGTTTCAAGCACGGACTTTTGAGTAAATACATAACTCATATTTTCATAAAAACCACACCCTGCAGCACGGTTCTTTAAAGTTTTTTTGGCCTTGTAGCGCTCAGTGGTTGCATTGAGACGGTTCGCCTCTTCAAAAGCCAGCGGTTTTGCTTCTATGTTGTTGATCCCGACGATCCTTACAACCTCTTCAGCCACATCCTGGATGTTTTTGATATCGTGCCTAAACAGCGGTATTGTCGCTGAGATCACTGTTTCGTCTACCGCATTGATCCCGAACTCCAGGCGCTGCAAAATATTCACGACCCTGCTCTTGTCGATCTCCATGCCGACAATAGACGATATCTCATCTACATCAACAGCAATCGAGTCTCTTTCTCTATTGAGATCGACACGCAGCACCCCTTCATAACATGATAACTCTATATAGGTATCAAGCAGCATCGAAAGATAATTCAGTCCAAACGGAAGATCGGGACTGCTTCCCCTGGAAGTTTTATAGTAGAGTTCATCCGTAGCATATGCCTCTGAAGCACTCCAGATCGCTTCTACCATCATATCAGGGTTGATATAACTTGCTTCGATCAGAATCTGCTTGCTCTCATCCGTTGCTTTCGCCTCTTCATCCTGATTGACACCGACAGTTGAAAGTACTTTGCCGTTCCCTACAATTTCGGTGATCCCCTGCTCTTTTGCACGTGCAAGTACCGTGATTTTTCCGTTTTCATTACGGAAAAAAGTGCTCTCATAGGCTTTCAGTGCGATACCCGTAGTATGTGTCGTATAAGCCAGCATCGCATTCAGCTTCCCCTCTACACTCTCTTTGACCATCGCCAATCTAAGGTCTATCAGGAAACTTCGGCCAAGTTTCTCGATATTTGCCAGTTTGAAGTAAATATCGGCATCTACTTCTCCCTCCAGGTGTATCTCGGCTTCTCTGGCTATACCGAGCTTCATCTTTGCTTCCTGTTTATAGTCAAATACCTTCAGCTCTTTATCCAGTGCCACACTCAGGTCTCTCGCTACACCATAAATACTTAAGCAGTCTCCCCTGTTGGCTGTCAGTTCAAGCTCTATGATCGTATCCGACACGGCAGGATAGGTACCAAACTCCCTGCCTGGCTTAAGCTCACCGATACTTTCATCCAGGATCATGATCCCTTTGTCCATCTCGGGAAGTCCCAGCTCGGAAGAGGCACATACCATCCCTTCACTATCAACGCCGCGTAGTTTCGCATGCTTGATCTCAAAGTCACCCGGCAAGACTGCACCGATCGTCGCCACCGCCACATACTCTGCATCTACTACATTGGCAGCACCGCATACGATCTGCCTTGTTCCCGATCCCACATCGATCTGACAGACATTCAGTTTATCTGCATCGGGATGTTTTTCACAAGAGAGTATCTTGCCGACGACCACTTTGTCCGGTATCCTGATCTCTTCGATACGGTCCACTTCCAATCCTATCGCGTTGAAAGTCTTATAAAGCGTATCATTGGATACATTGCTGAGATCTATAAATTCATTTAACCAACTTCTTGTTACTATCATCTAAACTGCTCCAACAAACGAATATCACCTTCAAACAGGCTTCTCAGGTCAGGGATCTGATGCATCAGCATCGCAAAACGCTCTACACCCAATCCAAAGGCATAACCGTTTACCTCTTTATATCCGACTGCTTTAAAGACATTCGGGTCTACGATTCCGCACCCCAGGACTTCCAGCCATCCGGTATGAGAGCAGACCCTGCATCCTTTCCCTTCACAGAAGATACAGGAGATATCGACCTCGGCAGACGGCTCGGTGAACGGGAAGAAACTCGGCCTGAAACGCACATCCACATCGCCGAACATATAATGTAAAAAATCTGTCAGGATCGCTTTAAGATTTGCAAAGCTGATCCTCTCTTTGTCATCCACGACCAATCCCTCTACCTGATGAAACATCGGCGTATGCGTCAGGTCATAATCCCGTCTGAACACAGAACCGGGAGCGATCATGCGGATCGGCGGTTTGGTCTGCATCATTGTACGTATCTGTACCGGTGAAGTATGGGTACGAAGCAGTGATCCGTCACCGAAATAGAACGTATCCTGCATATCACGCGCCGGATGGTATTTTGGCAGGTTAAGCGCTTCAAAATTGTGGAAATCATCCTCGACCATCGGGCCAGATTCTACCGCAAAGTTGAGTGCGACAAAGTAGTCGATGATCTTGTCCATCGTCTCCATGACAGGGTGCAAAGCCCCCTTCTCCCCTTTGTTCCCATAAAGCGAGACATCGATCGCTTCCGCTTTAAGCAGATGCTCTATCTCTTCTGCTTTCAACGTTTCATAGCGTACATCAAAACACTCTTGCAGAGATGCTTTTGTTTTATTCAGCCCTTCTGCAAATGCTTTCTTTTCAGGTCCGGGAATATCTTTCATTTTGGCAAACTCAGAGGCTATCACTCCCTTTTTGCCAAAAAGCTCTACACGTACTTTCTCTAATGTTTCAAGCGAATCCGCCTGAACAATCTTCTCTTCTAATTCTTTCATACAAACCTCATAGATGATCACTGTGAGACACAGTTTTACAAGTCCTCTCTTGAATAGCCGTGATTTTATCCAAAAGTTGCTAACAGTGTGATTTATTGTACGAATTCTGTGCTATAATTGCCCCAAGAAAAGAGAACAAAAGAACAAAAAGGACCATCAATATGTGTATATTTTGCAAAATCGTCAATAAAGAGATCCCGAACAATACCGTTGCAGAAAATGAGCATTTTTTAGCATTTCATGACCTTTACCCCAAAGCACCGATTCATATCCTCATTATTCCCAAAGTTCATGTAGACTGTTTCCAGGATGTAAGCGGCGATACGATGGCCGGACTTACAGAGTTTGCCCAGGAGGTTGCTGCCAAAGTCGGGCTAGACAAAACAGGGTACAGGCTTATCACAAATAACGGAGATGACGGCGGACAGGAGATACACCATCTTCACTTCCATCTGTTGGGCGGCGGCAAACTGGCATGGAGCCACATGCACGAAGATCCGCACAAAAGTATCTAACTTGCTTCTCAAAGGCGCTTCATGACAGAAATACCGGAAGCGTCTCTTTGCACAATCAATGATTGTTTATCCCCGTCATGTATTGTCACTTTTCATCCCGCCTTTATTCACCCGGCCTGCTTAAACAGGACAAAATTTATCTCATTTAAGCAGGTTTATGTATACTTTGAAAAATATCCTTTTATCTGGGGGTGGCATTTTTGTCTGAGATATACCCTTTGAACCTGATCCGGATCATGCCGGCGTAGGAAAGAACACTTTCATCACTTCAAAAATTTTTAATCTCACACTCCCGGATAGATATATCAATAGATCTACTTTAGGAAAATATCATGAAAATACAAATGTTGCCCTTATCACTAATTGCTGCTCTGGGGATACAAAGTACCTCTGCTGAAACGGTAGAACTTGATGCCATCTTTGTAAGCTCCGACCTGCGCGAAACATCAGAAAAAGATATGGCTGTCAGTACGACGATTAAAGAAGAAGCATCACTGCAGGATCAAGGTGCAACACATTTTGAAGAGGTGATCCTTGGGATACCGAATGTCAATTTCTCCGGTCAAACCTCCCGTCCCCGTCACATCCAGATACGCGGTATGGGAGAACGTGACGAGTATACCGGCGCACCGAATACATCAGTCGGCTTTGCAATGGACGGGATCGATTTCAGCGGCATAGGTATGGTCGGCACCCTGTTTGATACCAGGCAGATAGAGGTACTTCGCGGACCCCAGGGTACAAGGTACGGTGCAAGTGCCCTTGCGGGACTGATCAATATTCAGTCAAACGATCCAACTTCAACAACAGAGGGCATGATAGAGGTTACAGGCGGAGAAGATGAACTTACCGAGTTCGGTGCTGTGATCAGCGGTCCTTTCAGTGAAAAAGAAGGAAGCCCTCTATATCGTTTGATGATCCAAAAACACGACAGCAACGGATTTAGGGACAATGCTTTTTCGGGGCGTGATGATACAAACGGCCGTGATGAACTCAATATCCGCGGTAAACTTCGCTTCACGCCAAACAGTGATACAACCGTAGATCTTACACTGATTCATTCCAACCTTGATAACGGCTATGATGCCTGGTCACTGGATAACAGTTTTACAACGCTCTCTGATGAACCGGGAGAAGATTCACAAAAGACCAATGCCGCGGCACTGAAGATCAAATCCACGGCGAACAAAAACTTTGATTTTATCAGCACGACAACGATCTCTGATTCGGATATGACATACCGTTATGACGGTGACTGGGTCTATCCCGGATATTATGAGTCTTATCCGACATTCAGATATCTTTACAGCAATGACAAAAAGCATAAAACCCTAAGCCAGGAGTTTCGTCTGGTTTCGACAGAAGAATCCAAACTCTTCAATGATACTACAGAGTGGTTATTGGGTCTCTATGCGGCTCAAATGAAAGAGGAAAACCGGGTCAATGAGTTCGGAGATGACCCATGGTACGGCGCTTGGAGCGACAGCCTTGACAGTGAATATGAAGTAAATAAGTTTGCCCTCTTTGGTCAGCTTAACTACCATATCAATGATAAAACTGTATTAAGTACCGGTCTTCGTGTTGAAAAACATACTTCTGAATATACAAATAACTATTGGGCAGGTGCAGAGTCCTACAGCCCTGACGACTTTTTATTCGGCGGGCACATTGAGCTGACCCATACACTGGACAAGGAAAAAACACTCTACGCCTCTATCTCACAGGGGAATAAAGCAGGAGGATTCAATATAAAGGTAGCTGATCCCACTCTTTTATATTTCAAAAAAGAGACGGCAACGAACTATGAAATCGGGCTTAAAACGCAAAACAACCATTTGAAAACCAGAATATCTGCTTTCTATACCGATCGTAAAAATCCTCAGTTTGACGGATATACCTATATCGGGGCTGCCTATACCTACTATACGGAAAATTTTGACAACGCTGAAAACTATGGACTTGAGGGGGAATTTGACTGGAGAATCAACAGCAGCTGGAACCTGTTCGGTTCTTTGGGCCTGTTAAAAACGACCGTTGAAGGAGTATCCCTCTCCGGCGCATACTCGATCGACGGAAGAGAACAGCCGCATGCTCCAAACTACCAATTCTCCATCGGTGCACAGTATCGTCATGACAGCGGTTTCTTTGCACGTGTCAGCACACGCGGTATGGATGAGTTCTACTTCAGCAACTCCCATAATGAGAAATCTGAAGCCTATACCGTGACAGATGCCCGCATAGGCTATGAAGCAGAAAGCTGGGAAGTTTACCTGTGGGGCAAAAACCTGCTTGATGAAAAGTATGCAACACGCGGTTACTATTTTGCCAATGAACCAAACTATGCAGCTGTAGATCGTTATATCCGTTTAGGTGCCCCTCGTCAGATCGGTATCACGGCACGTTACCACTTTTAGGATGAATGATGCAGATCTCAGTAGATATCAGCCTCTACCCGCTCAAAGTAGCAGGGTATGAGCAACCGATCCTTAACTTCATCGCCGCACTGGAAAAAGCGCCGAAAGTCGATATTGTACGCAATGAGCTGAGCACTCAGATCCATGGGGATTATGCTATCATTATGACGCTGCTGCAAGAGGAGATCTATGCCGTTTTCGAGGAGCTTCCCGATTCAGTATTTGTCCTTAAACTTGTAGGAAACAATCGTAAAGGTATCTACTAAATGAATTTCGATCTTCAGACCCTGCTTGATGCGTTTGCAGCGATGCCGCTCCTGGAGATGGTCGCTGCCATCCTCGGTATCACCTATGTCGTCCTTGCTGCAAAAGAATCTGTATGGTGCTGGATCTCAGGTTTCTTCAGTACACTGATCTATACCTACATTTTTATAGAGGGAAAACTCTACTTCTCCTCCATTCTCAATCTCTTCTATATGGGGATGTCCATCTATGGATTTATCCTCTGGAAAAAAGGAATAACGCAAGAGGAGACAAAGCTCAAGGTCACCAGCTGGCCATACCGCAGACAGGTGACAGCCATCTTGGGTGCAACCGTTAGCAGTTTTGCATTGGCACTCTTTTTTGGAGATATGCTCAATGCACGTATGCCCTATCTCGATGCTTCGGTGACGGTATTCTCTATGCTTGCAACATGGATGCTGGCACACAAGATCATCCAGACCTGGATCTTCTGGGTGGTTATAGACAGTGCAGCGATCACACTCTACTGGTCTACCGGTTATCATGTAACGATCATTCTTTTTATGTTCTACATTGTTCTGGCGGTTTATGGATACGCGAGTTGGCAAAGATCAAGGGCAGAAGTCTAAAATGGGCATAGATCTCTCCCGCTACACACTTTTCCAAAAAGAGAAGATCAAACACTGCGCATTACTACCCTATCAGGGCTACTGCAATACCAACTATCTGGCCATTACGGAAAATACCCGTTATCTCATCCGCAAACTCCAGCCCAACTCCCTTGACCGTGCCTTTGAATACCGGGTACAACAACATGCCCATCGCAAAAAAATCGGAGCCGAACCGTTTCACTATGATGCGGAAAACTACCTCATCATCTCCGATTTTCTGGATGGAGAACACAAGAGCAAACTCACCCCAAGAGAGATCAGAACAGTGGCTGAGACACTGAGAAAGCTGCACAGGATCAATCTGCGCAAAGAGCGCTACAGGCTCAAAAAAGATTTCAAACCCGGACAGACCAAAGCGCTCAAAGCCCTGAAAAAGCTCCAAAAAGAGCCGAAAGATCATGTCCTTACCCATCACGACCTCAACCCCAGAAACATCCTCTTCCATAAGCAAAGAGTAAAATTTATCGACTGGGAGTATACAGGCATCAACGACCGCTATTTTGACCTTGCCACCATCGCTGCGGAGTTCAAACTCACCGCCAGGGAAGAGCGCTACTTTTTGCGAAGCTACTTCCGGAACAATGCCGGATTCAACCTCAAAAAACTGCATCTTTACAAAGAGCTCTATACGATTCTCTGTTCTCTCTGGTTCAAAAACTTTGATGCAAAAAAGAACTAGCCCATATATTTTATCCATTAAAAAATATGAATAGCAAGTAGAACTAGCATCAGCCTTTTGTGTACTTTAGCACTTATTGTGTCACAAAACAACACATAAAAAAATGACACTAAACAACTTTTATATTAGATTAAAGTTTACTTCGCTATAGTGCGGATAAGTCCTTTCGGGGAGTCCAAAGAGCATCTATTTGCTAAGAGCATAGACTTTTAGCAAATGGATGCTTTATTAGGCTGAGATGGCAGATGCCAGACCCGTTGAACTTGAACCGGATCATACCGGCGTAAGGAAGAAGGAAAGCAACAGCACAAAACACCCTGTTTTGACCTGCCCTTTTAGAACATTTCATGCATGATGCATACCTCTAAAAACTGCAACTCCGTCTTTTTTACACAAAATATATTCAAATATATGAGGTAAGAAAATGACACAACGAGCAAAAGATACAATCACAGCATCAAGCGATATTATTACTACAGACCCGCTTCCGGGATCAGAAAAAATCTATGTCGGGGGGAAGATACACCCTGACATCCGTGTACCGATGCGCAAAATCGCACTCAGCAACGAGGATACGCTTCATGTTTATGATACATCAGGACCGTACACGGATCCGAATGTAGAGATCGATGTAGAGCAGGGAATCCCTGCCATCCGTAAATCATGGATCGAAGGCAGAGGGGATATCGAAGCGTACGAAGGGCGTATCATGGCGCCTGAGGACAACGGTTACAACACCGAAGAGCAATTGGAATTCGTCACAGCCGGTTCCAAAGGACTGGTACGTACACCGCTTCGTGCAAAAGAGGGGAAGAACGTTACACAGCTTCACTACGCAAGAGCCGGTATCATCACACCCGAAATGGAGTTCGTGGCAATGCGTGAAAACCAGAACCTTGAAATGTCAAAACGTTACCTGAGCGATCCTGAAAGAGAGGAAAGGCTCAAAGGTGAGCGCTTCGGAGCGAACCTTCCCGAAGAGATCACCCCCGAGTTCGTACGCCAGGAGGTGGCTGCAGGACGCGCGGTGCTCCCCTGTAACATCAACCACCCGGAAGTAGAGCCGATGATCATCGGACGCAACTTCCTCGTCAAGGTAAACGCCAACATCGGCAACTCTGCAACGACTTCATCGATCGCCGAGGAGGTAGAGAAGATGGTATGGTCTACCCGATGGGGAGCGGATACGGTCATGGACCTCTCAACAGGCAAGAACATCCACACGACACGTGACTGGATCCTGCGTAATTCACCGACACCGATCGGAACCGTGCCTATCTACCAGGCGCTGGAGAAAGTAAACGGCGTGGCCGAAGACCTTACCTGGGAAGTTTTCCGTGATACGCTGATCGAACAGGCAGAACAAGGGGTGGACTACTTCACGATCCACGCAGGGCTTCTGCTGCACCATGTGCCGATGACGGCAAAACGCGTGACGGGTATCGTTAGTCGCGGCGGTTCGATCATGGCAAAATGGATGATCCATCACCACAAAGAGAACTTCCTCTACACACACTTCAGAGAGATCTGTGAGATCATGCGGGCATACGATATTACTTTCTCGCTGGGTGACGGCCTTCGCCCCGGATCGGTAGCGGATGCCAACGATGAAGCGCAGTTTGCGGAACTGAAAACGCTGGGAGAACTGACCAAGATCGCCTGGGAGTATGATGCGCAGACCCTGATCGAAGGGCCGGGCCATGTGCCGATGCATATGATCAAGGAGAATATGGACAAGCAGCTCGAATGGTGTCACGAAGCACCGTTCTATACACTCGGGCCGCTTACGACAGATATTGCTCCGGGGTATGACCACATCACATCGGGTATCGGTGCGGCAATGATCGGATGGTACGGATGTGCGATGCTCTGCTACGTGACACCAAAAGAGCACCTGGGCCTTCCAAACAGAGAAGATGTAAAAGAGGGTCTGCTCACCTACAAAATTGCAGCCCATGCGGCAGATATTGCCAAAGGACACCCGGGAGCAAGGGCAAGAGACGATGCGATGAGTCAGGCGAGATTTGAGTTTAGATGGGTTGACCAGTTTAACATCGGCCTGGACCCTGAACGTGCCAGAGACTACCACGATGATGCGATGCCGATGGAGTCGGCAAAGACGGCACACTTCTGTTCGATGTGCGGACCGAAATTCTGTTCGATGAAGATCTCTCAGGAGGTACGCGACTTCGCTGATGCAGAAAACATAAGTATCGAGGAGGCACAGCGGAAGGGGATGGATGAGATGTCTCAGACATTCCAGAAGATGGGAGGCGAAGTCTATATAGACCGGGACAAAACAAATCAGTAAGGAGTTTTGTATGAAAAAGGTGACGATGATCGGTGCGGGACTGCCGGAAAAAGTGACGGCACACACCCTTCCTGAAAAGAAGGAAGGAGAAGAGGCACAGGATAACAGCATAAGGAAGAGCGCATGACGATCTCGGTAAACGGTGAGCAGAAAACCTTTGAGGCGGAGAGTATGAGCGTAGAAGAGCTGCTTGAGAAACTCGGGTACAAAGAGGGTTTCGCCGTTGCACGCAACAGAACCTTCGTACTCAAGACCACATATCATGAAACAGTGATAAAGGATGGGGATGAAGTAGATATCCTCGCACCCGTACAAGGAGGATAAAATGAACCAACCAACAATAAACATAACGACAGATAAGTGGATACTGGAGGGTAAAGAGTTTGACTCGCGTATGATGATCGGATCGGCACTCTACCCTTCCCCGAAAGTGATGAAAGAAGCGATCGAAGCTTCGGGTTCACGGATCGTTACCGTTTCGCTTCGCCGTCAGGCAGGCGGACAGGGGGACAATCCGTTTTGGGACATCATTAAGTCACTGGGCGTTCAGGTACTGCCCAATACTGCAGGGTGCCATACTGCAAAAGAGGCGATCACCACTGCGATGATGGCTAGAGAGGTCTTCGGTACCGACTGGGTCAAAGTAGAGGTGATCGGAAACCAGTACAATCTCCAGCCGGACCCCTTCGAACTGCTGGAAGCAACCAAAGTGCTGATCAAAGAGGGGTTCAGGGTGCTGCCCTACACCACAGATGACCTGGTACTGGCACAAAGACTTGTTGATGCAGGCTGTACGACACTGATGCCGTGGGGTTCTCCTATCGGCTCAGGACGCGGGCTGATGAACCCCTACAACCTCAAAGCGATCCGCAAGAAGTTCCCCGACCTTCAACTGGTCGTCGATGCGGGGATAGGCAAACCGTCCCATGCAAGCCAGGCGATGGAGCTGGGGTATGACGGTATCCTGCTCAACTCGGCCGTTGCCCTGGCCCATGATCCGGTGCAGATGGCAGAAGCCTTCAAATATACTGTTGCTGCCGGGAGGCTGGGGTACAAAGCCGGAGCGATGCAGAAGCGTGATATGGCATCACCGTCCACACCGACAGTCGGTACCCCATTCTGGCATCAGGCATAAGATCATTACAATCATAAGGAGAGTAAAACGATGAACATAGCAATCGCTGGAGCCGGGCTTCTGGGAAGAGTATTGGCTCTCAACCTGCTGAAGGATGGACATACCATCACACTGTTTGACAAAGGAAGCAAAGAGGGTACGGATACCGCGGGATTTACCGCAGCAGGTATGCTCGCTCCCTTTGCTGAGCTTGAAACTGCGGAATCGGTAATCTTTTCCTACGGCAAACGCTCCATGGAACTCTGGCCCGACCTTCTCAAAGAGGCAGGCGTCTATGACGGATGTCAGATGGAGGGCAGTATCATCACCGCCCATCCGCAGGACAGGCCGGAACTTGAACACTTCATCACTTCGCTCAGATATAAAGTGGAAGAGGCAAAAGAGATCGAGGCACTGGACAGCGTTCATGTGAAAGAACTGGAGCCGGACCTGACACAGCAAATCTCCTTCTTCCTCAGAGAGGAAGGACAGGTGGATTCTCAGCGCTTTATGTCATTTTCAACCAACACCTTCACTCTACACCCCAATGTCACATGGAGAGAATTCACTCCCGTAAAGAGTCTTGCTCCGGGGAAAATCATCCTGGAAAAAGGCGAAGAGGAGTTTGACTGGGTCTTTGACACACGGGGACTGGGAGCAAAAGAGTATTTCCCCGACCTGCGAGGTGTCAGGGGAGAGGTGGTCTGGCTCGAATCCAGGGACGTGAATATTTCACGGCCGACACGGATGCTTCACCCCAGGTACAAGATCTATATCGTACCCAGGGAGAATGGCTGCGAGGGGATCGACCTGGAGTACTGCAAAGAGTGCAAGATCTCACAGACCCCGGGAACAAAACGCTATATCATCGGTGCCAGCGAGATAGAGAGTGAAGATACCAGCCCTATCTCGGTAAGGTCAACAATGGAACTGCTCTCGGCTGTCTATGCCGTACACCCCAGTTTCGGGGAAGCCCGCGTCGTCAATACAGAAACGAACTGCCGTCCGGCATTCAGTGACAACCTTCCCCGTATCGAACATGCCGAGAGACTCACACGGGTCAACGGGCTTTACAGACACGGCTATCTGCTCGCTCCAGCGATTGCGGAAAAGGCGCTCAGAGAAGGAATCTGCAAAGCGTAAAACGTTTTTGCCTGCTCTCGGATAAAGCACGGCAAATATGTCTTGGCGTGCTTCCGGGAGAGCACTGTTCAAAAAACAAAAATCACCTGTAACAATGCAATATGTTATAATCAAATATAATAAAAACGCTAAGGAGGATTCAATGAAGAAATCAATCATTGTGCCTATGGTACTTTTTTGTTTGATCGGGTTTGCCGAAGCGGCTGAACATATCGTAAAAATGGTGGAAAAAGGGGATCGGCACTATAAACAGTTTATGCCCGAACTGCTCTATATCGATCCAGGCGATACGGTAACGTTTGTGGTGACAGAGGGAAGTGCGCACAATTCTCAAACGATAGAAGGTATGATACCGGCCGATGCAGCAGGCTGGAAAGGCGAAACCGATCAAAACGTTACGGTGACGCTCGAACTGGAGGGAATATACGGCTATAAATGCTTCAACCACTATGTAATGGGAATGATCGGGGTCATTGTGGTGGGAGATCCTTCCGTCAATTTCGATGAAGCTGTCAAGGTCCCCCATTCAGGATTGGCCAAAAAGTATTTTGATGCCGTTTTTGAAGAGATTAAAGCCAAAAAGCAAGTGCAGTGATTTGCATA
>JBEWPY010000039.1:0-13002 GCA_047689495.1 Candidatus Sulfurovum profundilacunae
AAATGGGATAGGAGAACATTCATTGGGGTGGTAATAATTTTGATATACTTTCTGTTATGGAAATCTTTTTGCAAACCGTTGGAGCACTCAACGATGAGACCAGAGTCAAACTGTTAGGATATATCGACAAATACGGCTCGATCTGTGTGTGTGAACTGGAAGAGGCTTTCGGGATGATCCAGTCGCGTATCTCCCGCCACCTCAAGATACTCAAAGAGGCAGGTTTTTTGGCTGTAGAGCGTAAGGGACGCTGGGCCTATTACTCCATCCGCTCTCCCCTGGACAGGTTCCGTCAGAATGTGCTCAAGGAGATCGCCTGCCTGGAGATGGAGTTACCCCAATGCAGTAAAGGATGTAAACGCGCATGATCAAAACAGCCATTTCAGCTATTATCCTGTTTTCTGTCGTCATTGCTCTGGTCTTTCACTATTTTTCCGGCGGGTTGGCAGAGGGACTGTGCAGCAATAAACCCTATCAAGAGTATCTTTCCCCGAACCAGACATACAAAGCAGTTGTTTTTCAAAGAGCATGCGGTCCAAGCAGCGGTTCGACGACTCAAATTTCTATCATCGATGCCTCTGAAAACCTGAAGAACAGGGCCGGCAATGTTTTGGTGATCAAAGGGTATCCGAAGC
The DNA here is from genome assembly GCA_047689495.1 of Candidatus Sulfurovum profundilacunae. Classification (GTDB taxonomy): domain Bacteria; phylum Campylobacterota; class Campylobacteria; order Campylobacterales; family Sulfurovaceae; genus Sulfurovum; species Sulfurovum profundilacunae. Next base: position 636 of record JBEWPY010000039.1, read on the forward strand.
GTATCGCTCCGAAACTGGAGTGGAACGGTGAACAGGAAGTGATCATCCATCATCCTCTTGACGGCAGTGAGTTCAGGGCAGAGACCCGACTGGAATCAGACAGATTGATCAACATCACCTATTCCGGAAGGAGTCAAAAAACATTTTGAGTTTTTTGAACGCTGCCCCGGCTGTTACCGTATCTGCCGGCATGGGGACCGCTATCGCCATATGGTCTCTCTGCCCGATGGGATCGGCTAGCGGGTTTTTACAAAGCGGATGAACTCCTCATTCCCCATAGGTTTGCCAAAGAGATAGCCCTGTCCGATATCGCACGCCTGATCGATGAGAAACTGCTCCTGTTCAGCAGACTCTATCCCCTCCGCGACCACTTTGTACTTTAGACTCTTTGCCAGTGTGACGATCACTTTGGTAATAGCGACATCATTGGTGTCATACGGTATCTCATCGATAAATGATTTATCGATCTTGATCGTATCAACCGGAAGTTTTTTGAGATAACTCATAGAAGAGTACCCTGTGCCGAAATCATCAATAGCGATATTGAAACCGATCTTTCGAAGCTGTTCAAAGATACTCTGACTCTTGAGTACGTCTTCCATAATGTAGTGTTCTGTGATCTCCAGTTCTATCTCTTTGGCTTTAATGCCTATCTCTTTGATCATTGTTTGAAAATTGGCGACTACATTTTCCTGATTGAACTGGGTTCCCGAAATGTTGATAGAGATATGTTTGAGACAAACCCCCTGAGCTTTCCACTCCATAAAATGTTTGCAGGCTTCTTTGAAAACCCAGTTATTGAGCTGCAGGATAAATCCGCTATCCTCGGCGATCGGAATAAATTTAGTCGGAGAGATCAGATCATATTTGGCATGCTTCCAGCGCAGAAGTGCTTCTGCGCCAATGATCTTTTTTGTGTGAAGATCATACTGAGGCTGGTACTCCAGAGAGAACTCCTCTTTTTCTATGGCATTTTTGAGATCATGTTCGATCTCCATGCGATAACGTATCTCTTCTGAGAGTGCATGTGTGTAATATTGGTAATTATTTTTCCCCTCCTCTTTTGCCTGATACATGGCACTGTCTGCGCTTTTTATCAGTGTCACGATATCCTCTCCATCCTTGGGATAGTGCGCGATACCGATACTTGCCGTTGTCCTGATGTCATAGTGTTCTATCACAATGATCTGGTTGATCGTGTGTAATATCTTCTCTGCAATCACTGCGGTTTCTTCGCTATGTTGCATTTTTTCTATCAATACGACAAACTCATCCCCTCCGATACGGGCAATTTTATCGTGTTCCCTCAGTACTCTTTTGATCCTTCTTGAGACGATCTTGATCATTTTGTCCCCCATGTAATGCCCCAAGGTATCATTGATGATCTTGAAACGGTCCAGATCGATAAAGAGTAAGGCAAATATCGTATTGTTTTGACGGGCTGATTCGATCGCTCCATTGATCATACTATCGAGGGCAAGACGGTTGGGAAGGCCGGTAAGGGCATCATGATAAGCGATATATTTGATCTCCGATTTATGTTTCTCCAGTTCACTTCTGTGTCTGATCAGCCTGCGGTTCCATAAAAGCAGTGCTGAAAACAGCAGGATGGACCCGCCTGTCATCTTCCATATCAAGTCAAAATCAACACCTTTTTCATATTTGACAGAAACCCACCGGCTGAAAATTCTTTGCGACACATCCGGTTCGACAGCTTTCACCAGACGGTTCATCAGTGTCAACAGTATCGGTTCACTTTTATGGATACCGAGACTCCAGTAGAATGGCTGGTTAAACTTGCCTGAGATACGAAGCTGTGAAGAGTACTCATGCTGTATGAGATAGCTCAGTATCACCATGGAAGAGGTATAACCGAAAATTTCACCATGATTGAGTGCATCAAGCCCCTCCCGGATCGTTTCGAATGGAACAAACTCTATAGAAGGATAAATATCTTTTAGACGATAGTAGAGTGAGGATTTCTCCAGTATGCCCACTTTTTTGTTTTTAAGTTTATGGAGATCAGGGATGAAAACTTCATCCGCCTTGGTAGCAAGGACAATCGAGTCTTCGATATAGGGCCTCGTAAAGTCGACCTGATCCGAAAACTGTTCGGAGCTGATCATGGCAAGATGCAGATCGCACTCTCCCTTGATCGTCTTCTCAAGACTCTCTTTCATGTTTCTGGGGGGAACGGCCTCCATCGGTATCCCAAGGTGTCTTTCAAAAATTTCAATATACTCTGCCGCGATACCCGCCAGCTTTCCGTCTTTGACAAAACTGAAAGGTTTTAGATCAGGGGGATAGCAGTATCGTATCGCCTCTTTTTCATGGAGGTAGTGTTGTTCCTCTACCGTGATGGGTATACCATAGGTCTTTTCGGGCCTGCGCTTCATGGAGGAAGTCTCTGTCGGACTTTGATAGATCATGCTTTTGAGCCTGTCACTATCCGCAGCATGCCCTAAAATGGCAAACGCATTGGCAATCTCCTTAAGTTTTGCCTTATCAAGTTTTCCAAAAAGTCCATCATCGATGCCCGTGTATTTGCGTGTCTCCATCGCTTCAAAACGTAGTTTCTTTTCATCAAATTGCTGGGTATTATACTTTTGCAGTATCGTATCGATCGTCTCGTCACTGTGTTCCAATGCATAGTACCACCCTTTCATGGATGCTTCTACAAACTTTTCAACGCGCTTCGGATGATCCCGTAACTCCTCTTCTGAAGTAAAAAGAATGTCTCCGTAAAAATCAAAACCGTAGGCCATAGGGGAAAACAGCACATACTCTATTCCCATTTTTTTCAAGGTGTAGGGCTGATCGGTCGTATAGCCGGTAAAGAGATCTGTTTTACCGTTGACAAGGTCATTCAGGTCGAAGCTCATAGGAGTGATCTCGATCTTTTTATCATCGATGTAATGGCTTTTCAGCATGGCCATCAGTGAAACATTCTGATGGCTTTCCGGAGAGATCATGACACGATGGCCCTGGATGTCCTGGATCGTATGGATAGCAGAGGATCGAAGAGCGATCAGTGCCAATGGAGAGTGCTGAAAAATAGCGCGCAGTGCGATCACTTTTTCCCCCTCTATACGGTCAAGCACAAGGGCGGAGTCTGAAACTCCATACTCTGCCCTGCCGCTTATCACTTCATCCGCAATAGTGATATCGGGTGATTTTTCTTGAAATCTTACTTCAAGACCGGCATCACGATAGAACCCTTTCTCCTTCGCCATATAAAAACCGGCAAACTGGAACGCATGTTTCCATTTGAGCTGTAACGTGACCGTATGATTATGATCAAGAGGTTTTGCGTATAAAAGCAGGAAAGAGAGTAACAGATAAAGTATGGGAGTCCTGCGCATATACATAGAATAGGCCTTATTTATTTATATTCGCTGATTAAGTTATTCCCCTTTTGTTCATACGTATCATATCAAAAAAAACCTTTTTGCCTTCCTTTTTCAGAGTGATACTCATCCGCTGCTTTGCATATAAGAAAGAATCTCATCGAGATGCAGCTCCCTGTCACCATCCTTATCAATCTCACGAGACTGGCATAGCTCACAGACGGTTCCCGCCTCCGTGCTCTCCATCAGGGCTTCCATCGTTGTGGCACCGCCCCTGATCGCTTCTTTGATCTCTCCGAGCGTAATACCCATACATTGACATACTTCATAATCATCCTCGAATTTTGCTATCTCTTCATTTGTCATGATCTATCCTTATTTGTATCATTCTATATTTAAAATGTAACCAAAACAAAAAAAATAGTCAAGAAGTATAGCAAGATGCCATATTTTTACTGTACCTCCAGACCCGTGGGTCGAGATATCCTTACCCCGACACTACCATTGGATGCCGTTTCATCTCTGTGTCGGGATGAGGGCATCCCGAACTACGGTATTTTTTTAGACTGGGGGCAAGAGAAAATTCCGGCATTAGAGGACATTATCTCCTGGTATTTTTGGGGATGATCATCTAAAAATCAAACGTATCTAAACCTATACACAATAAAGTAACTATAATTAAGTCACTCTGATGTATCATCACTCCTATGAAAATCGTCGATATCAGAACTGCCCTTCTCTCTGCTCCGCTCAAGACCTCCTTTATCACTTCTCTGCGCCGTGTTGATACACTTGAAGACCTCGTCGTGATCATAGAGTGTGATGACGGTACAGTAGGTTACGGAGAGGGCGCTCCTACGCCTGTGATCACCGGGGAGACAATCGAAACCATGAAGGGTGCCATCGGCTATCTCAAACCGTTTATCATTGGGAAGGAGCTCTCCGAGCTTGATGCTATATTAAAAAATATACACTCTAAACTCCTGCACAATACGACGGCGAAATCCGCCCTGGAGATCGCACTCTTTGACCTGCAAGCAAAGGCAGAGAAGCTGCCGCTCTATAGACTGCTTGGAGGTACCAAAAGAGCATTCAAGACCGATATCACCATCAGCATGGACCGTACAGAGAAGATGATCGCGGATGCGCTGCATGCAGTGAGCATCGGCTATGACACGCTCAAGGTCAAGATCGGCGATGACCCGGTGAAAGATGCAGAGAGGATCATCGCCATCTATGAAGCTCTCCCAAAGAACATCACCCTGAGACTCGACGCCAACCAGGGGTGGGAGGCGTATGAAGCGATCACCCTGCTTCAGAAGGTCGAATCGCACGGGATCATAGCAGAGTTCATCGAACAACCGGTCAAAGCCGACGATATCGCAGGCCTCAAGCAGATCAGAGAGAACGTCAAAACCCCCGTACTTGCCGATGAATCGATCTTCTCTCTGAGTGATGCCAAAAGGCTGCTGGCACTTGATGCGGTAGACTATATCAATATCAAGCTGGACAAGTGCGGTGGTATCTCCAAAGCGCTTGAACTGGCCGACCTCTGTGCAGAGTATGACGTAAAGTGCATGCTCGGATGCATGCTGGAGGGGCCTATCGCCATTGCGGGGGCTCTGCATGTTGCTTCAGCAAGAACCGGGACCATCACGATGATCGATCTTGACGGAGCCGCACTGCTGGCAGAGAACCCTACTGAGGGGAACATTCTCTTCGAGGAGAGCCGGCTGGTCTTATCTGCCGAGACAGGACTCGGCGTTACCTTCCCCTCATTTTGACCGCTTCGTCCAACCCCTGCCGGCCTGTATATACGTTTCATTAATCATTGCACACTACAATAAAAGAAAAAAGAACCAAACATGTATGATAGAGTGCTATTTATCCTGCTTTTTATCTTCACAAGCCTGCACGCTGACTATATCCTCAAAGAGAGCAAGCGTGAAAGTTCCCGTATCGACCGTCTGCCTAAAAACAGTATCGCCGATATGAAACGAATCCCGCAGGACCCTTCCTACTACGCAAAACAGATCAAACCTTTTGATAAAGAGGAACAGAAGGCGCTTGACAGGCTGTATAATGAAAAATACTTCAAACCGTGGGAACTGACAAACCTGGATATACCCAAAAAAGATTTTGGCTGGGAGATACGTTTCGTGACCAAAAGTCCTATATACAGGGAAAACGGGCATATCATCCCCCCTTCAGTCTATGAAAAATGGATGGACAATGCCAATATGAAAGAGACGAATACAAAAAAATATAAAGCCATTACGGTACGCCGCACCAATGTGAAGGCGCTCCCGACCAAAGAGGCTTTCTTCCGTGACCCGCGCAAAACCGGAGAGGGGTTTCCCTTTGATTATAACCAGAACTCGGCCTACCATATCAATGTCCCGCTTTTTGTGTCACACTTCTCCAAAGATAAAAGATGGGCATTTGTCCGCGGCGCCTATGCCTTCGGATGGGTAGATGTCAGAGATATCGCCTTGGTCAACAACACATTCATCAAAGCGTTTAAAAACGGCGACTATGCCATGACGATCAAAGATAACCTGCGTATTTTGAAAGACGGAAAATCCCACTCACTCGTCAAACTGGGAGCACTCTTCCCCCTGGCTGAAGACGGGAAAAATTATCTCATTGCCTCACGGAATGACAAGGGACAGGCACGTATCGCAAAAGTCAAAACGGAAAATCCCGAAGTGATCGCAGAGAAACCGCTCGATTTCACCTCTGAGAATGTTGCGAAAGTAGCCAAAGAGTTCTACAATGAACCTTACGGATGGGGAGGAAGCTATGAGTGCAGAGACTGTTCGGCAACGACCCGTGACTTCATGGGGGTTTTCGGTATTTTTTTACGTCGTAACTCAGGAAAACAGGCAGAAGACGGCAAAAATATCTCTATCAAAGATATCAAAAAACCGTTCAAAAAGCGCAAGATCATCCAGAAAGCCAAACCGTTCCGATCTCTGCTCCATGTACCGGGACATATCGTCTTGTATATGGGAGAGTACAGAGGAGAGCCTGTCATCATGCATACCTACTGGGGAATCCGCAAAAAAGACAAGACCAAGCTTATTACTGCCCGTACGATCATTACAACAACCGAACCGGGCAAAGAGAGGGCTGATGTCCGTGAAAAAAGCAAACTGATCAATACTTTACAAAATATCGTAACGTTTTAATCAACTTTAGCTAAAATCACACCATGAAAAAAGAACGTATCAAAGTATTTACCACAACGATCAGTGCAGGGAAACACAAAGGCAAAAAGCTGGAGATCCCTGCGATCAACACGACCAGAAGCTCCAAGGGCATCCTCAAAGAATCTCTCTTCAATACCCTGCAGTTTGATATCATAGACAAAAACTTTGTAGAGGTGTTTGGAGGTTCGGGCTCTGTAGGCCTGGAAGCACTCAGCCGCGGCGCAAGCGATGCCTATTTCAGCGAGTACAACAAAACCGCGTTTCGTATCCTTGAAAACAATTGCCGCACGATCGATACGGCACATACGCATCTCTTCCTCGGTGACAGTTTTGAGAAGTTTGAAGCCATTTACGATAGGGTCAAACGATCAGGAGTCAAGACTTACTTTTACTTCGATCCGCCGTTCTCAACCCGTGACGGTATGGATGAAATCTATGATAAAACCATTGCTCTGATAGAGAAGATCGAACCTGAAGTGTGCGAAATGGTGATCGTAGAGCATATGAGCAGCCTTGAGATGCCCGATACCATCGGTTCACTCACGCAAACCAAACGTAAAAAGTTCGGGCGAAGCACACTGACATATTATCAGGCGGCATAAATGAGAAATAGGGGAAATGCGTTGTTAGTCATTCCAAACCCCAATAACCAATCAAAATCACCAATCACCTATCACGAATTACCAATAACGTGCGGTACATTCCTGTATGCCAGAGAAAGAGGATAGTCTCTCTCCTCACAGATCCTTTCGGCATACGCATCTACCTGTCTTTCACTGAGTGTATCAAGATGCGGGAAATCCCTTTTGCCATAGAGAGACTCCTCTGCATACCCCAGTTTGACCAGCCTTTGCATGATTTGATCCATCATACTCAAGACAGAAGAGGCTTTTATGATCTCGCACCTTGCATAATGATCACTTTCAAAGGAAACATCGGCTGCGCGCAGACTTGGGTCCATTCCCGGTATCTGTTGCGCACCGTATAACGGCTTGGAAGCAACCTTGCCTTTTTCAAAAGCCGGGATAAAACGGGACAGGTGCTTAACTGCCGAACGACTGCGCTGTGCTGCTTCGGTGAATTTCCAGTTCCTGTCTATCTTCTCCATAAAATGTTTTGTCAATCTCGGCTGTGCACTCTCACCTGTACTCTTTACCAGGCCGTTATCAAAAAGCGTGATGGATTTCGTCATGCCGTGCAGCTGAAAATAACCGTTGGGATATGGCGTGAACTGTCCCATTCCCTGAGGCGTGCCTCTCTCCCCGTAAAAAACAACCTCCGGCCAAATCCCTTCACATGCATCCCACTTGGTGACATAGGCAGCCTTGAATTCAACCATTCTTTGACGCGTAAATCCAAGCATATCATCGATCATACCCGTCCTGAAACCGGCTGCATTGATAAGATAATCAAAGCACTCCTCTTCCTTCCTGCCCTCCTGAAGGTAGCGTACTCTCCATCTGCCGGTATCACTTTCTGAAGCGATATTGACAACTTCGGTATCTGTTCTGACCTGACACGTTCCGATCTCTTCAAGCAGCAAGGATATGGTTGCAGCCATTCTGAAAAGATTCAATCCATACTCCTGTACCATGATGAGGGGAAACTGCACTTTATCCAGATCGATATTTTTAGCCACAGGTATCATCCACTCATCAAAACTGGCCGGCTTAGGGGGGATATGCATTTTTTTGAGTCTCTCTATCCTCTTACGGTCATACACTTTATAGTAATCAGAACTATCACCCAGTACCTTGTTCCCGGGATCAGCCGATATCAGTCTTTCATACGCTTCTTTCAACTTTTCCAGTCGGGGGAAAAGTGCCTGCGGAGTACTGCTGTCTTCCACAGGCACTGCAATGACAGTCGGCCTGAAATCTACAGAGTATGGATAAAAACGAAGCAGGTCAATAGACTGCCCGAGAAGCGTGATACACTGTTCATCCGAAATTTCGCGGTAAAGATTCCCGCCTGCATGCAGATGACAGAACGGCGGCCCGCTGATCAAGCTTCTGCCTTTTTCAAAAAGCGTCACATTCAAACCTATCTCACCAAGATATAATGCTGCCGTAGAACCGGCGACTCCTCCCCCGACAACGGCTATTTTGGCTTTATTCAAACTCTTTTTACTCCTCTCTTTCATTAAAAATACCTTATCGTGTTTCAAGCAGTGTAGACAATTCTGAAAATTGGTCAATGACGGCATCGGGGCTGTAGACATCTATCCCTTCTCCATAATTATAACCGTACGTTACGCCGACACTATCCATCCCGGCAGCCTGTGCTGCCAGAATGTCATTTTTGGAGTCGCCCACCATGATCGTTTTTTCTACCGGAACACCCAATTTCTCACAGACATGCATCAAGGGCAGAGGATCAGGCTTGCGTTTTGGCAAACTGTCTCCTCCTACACAAAACTCGAACAAACCATTCAGCCCAAGAGCCTCCAAAATCGGTGCGATAAACCCATAAGGTTTGTTCGTAACGATAGCCAGACGATACCTCTCTTTTTTGAGTGTTCTGAGTGTCTCACCCACTTTTGGGTAAGCCGCTGTACTGACACAGATATGCTTGCCGTAATAGTTCATAAAATGCTCAAAAGCATCTTCAAACAGTACAGGGTCCAGATCCTCATCAACAATGACATCTCCGCTAAGTGCCCGTTTGACCAGCATCTGTGCACCATTACCGACCCAGGTACGTATCATATCCTCATTGTATTCGGGATACTCCAGTGAGCGCAACATATGGTTGACTGCAACGACCAGATCCGGGACACTGTCGATCAGTGTCCCGTCCAAATCAAATAAAATAAGTTCTTTGTCTGTAAAATTCAACTGTTTTACCTTAAATTTTTTTGGAAGTATCATACAAAAAGAGTATTGTAACTGCCTTAAAGTCGATCTCTTTACATATTGATCCTTTATCGCTATACTTTCTAAACAATAGAAAGAGGAGAAAAAGATGGAAAAAAACGTGAAGCTCGAACGCTACTATGCGCGCTGTGATATGAGCCTGATCAAGGGGCATCTCAAAGAGTTCCTTGAAAAAGCGCAGGAGGAGATACCGCAGGTCACTGCCGATGAGATAGATCTGGAGAGGGTGGTGCTCATCGATGTACGCGAAGCCGATGAATTTGCTTCAGGCGTGATCCCTTCCAAAACGATCTTTACGATACCGCGTGGAAAGCTTGAGTTTGCCATCGATGATAAGCTTGTGGACCTCAGTGACCACCAGATCGTCTGCTACTGTCTTAAAGGTGCCAGAGGGATACTCGGTGCCAAAACGCTCAAAGACCTTGGTTTTAGCAATGTTTCCAACCTCAAAGGGGGGATAGAGAGTTGGGTGCAATCAGGCAAAATGATCAAAAACTATATGGGATACTTCAAAATGGAGCTCGACTAAACGTGGAAACTAAAAACAACTCTCTTATCGCCCTGTTCATAGACAGTGACAATATCTCCCACCGTGCACTTGACGGCATCATCAACGAACTGAGTAAATACGGTGTGGTCAACATACGTCAGGCTTACGGAAACTGGACAAAGGACAACCTCAAAAACTGGGAAGAGAAACTGCTTGAACTTGCGATCAGGCCCATCCAGCAGTTTGACTATTCAAAACAAAAAAATGCGACCGACATCCTGATGACCATCGATGCGATAGACCTGCTCCATTCCAGGAGGATCGATGCCTTTGCCTTTGCTACAAGCGATTCGGACTTCACTCCTGTAGTCATGCGTGTACAGGCTGAAGGGATCAAGGTCTACGGCTTTGGCGAGAAAAAAACACCTAAACCTTTCATGGCTGCCTGCTCGCAGTTCATCTTCACGGAAAACCTGATGAGCAATGAATATACTAAACGTACTTCTCAGGGAGTAAAGATAGAGCCCCCAAAGCGTAAAACAGGAAAAGAGATGCGAAAAGATACCTGGCTGGTCAGTCTCCTGCACAATGCACAAGAGCAGACCATGGAAGATGACGGATGGGCCAACCTGGCGGATATCGGACAGTACATCAACAACAACTCCTCTTTTTCACCGATCAACTACGGCTACAAAAAACTCAGTCAGCTGGTAGATGAGATCGACCTGTTTGATGTCTATGTCGATGAAGAGAGCAAACAGATGAGTATCAGAGACAGACATTTCAGCCCTTGATACGCTCCTCAAATATCCGTCTGTTTTCATCACTATGAAAAATAAAACAGACTGTGATCTCATGCCCTTCTTCCAAAAACGCTTTGACACTCCGATAGGCGATACGTGCAGCGGCCTCTTTGGGAAACCCGTAGATTCCCGTGGAGATGGCAGGAAAAGCGATATCCCTGCATCCAAGCTCCAGAGCAATTTTGAGTGAATTGGTATAGCAGGATGCCAGGAGTTTTTCACACGCACTGCCGCAGCTTCCATAGAGAGGGCCCACCGTATGAATCACATACCTTGCCTCCATTGCTCCGGCCGTGGTAGCCACAGCCTCACCCGCCGGCAGACCGTCAGGATAGCGCTTCTCTCTTATCTCCTTGCACGCTTCGAGTATCGTATCGCCGCCTGCCCTGTGTATCGCACCGTCCACACCGCCGCCGCCCATGAGTGACCGATTTGCTGCGTTAACGATCGCGCAGACCATTTCTTGGGTGATGTCTCCCGTTTTGATCCTGATATTTTTATGCATTTGTTTCTCCGGATTTTTTTAAGATATATCTCGTAAGCAGAGGGCCGACAAACTCATGGATCACTGTTGTAGCGATCACTGCATTCAAAATAAAAGGTGCGACAACCTCAAACCCTGCTTCATCCTGCAAAGAGAGAGCCAGGCCTATCGCAACACCTGCCTGCGGTATAAGTCCCAATCCCAGAAAATGCCGGATATTTTTCTCGGCACCTGAAAGTCTTGCCCCCAGATATACGCCCCCTACTTTTCCTATCAGTCGAAATAAAACGTATGCTGCTATCACGAACGGCATTGTCGTAAGCGCATTCAAATCCAGGTGCATTGCCGAGAGGATAAAAAAGAGCATAAAAATGATCTCTTCGAGATGGTTGTCTATCTCCTCTTCGATCAGATCAAAATCAGTCGCCACATTGCTCATCACCGCCCCCATCACCAGCACTGCCAACAGTGCTTCAATCTCCCAGTATATACTAATACTGTAGACGATAAAGACCATACCCAGTGTTGAAATGGTTTCCATCCCTTTATGATGCGCAAAGAGTTTATCGATCAGATCTGAAACTATTGCACCTATGACACCTGCCAATACACTTAACATGATCATTCCCATAGTTTGAAAAAGGGTAAAGAGTGTTATCCCGCTGCCCTGCATAAATACACTTCCAAGCACCATGGCAAAGGCAAAAAGGATCAGGGCCAATGCATCATCCAAAGCGACAACTGCCAAAAGTGTGGAGGTAAAAGTACCTTTTGCTTTCATCTCATGGGCGATTGCGATCGTTGCAGCAGGAGCGGTTGCAGAAGAGAGTCCTCCAAAGAGTATAGCGATTACAACATGATACTCGGCAGGCAACCCTAAAAAATATGCCAAAAGATAAAACCCCGAACTCACTGCAACAAAGGCTGAAATCCCTTCACAGACAGTAAGGCTGATAATCTGTGTTCCCAACCCTTTCAGTCGACTGAGCTTCAGATTTGCACCCACCAGTACTGCGATCAATGAAAGGGCCATATCAATCGCAAAGTGCGAACCCTCGATAAAACTTTCTGGAACAACGCCCAGCACCTCGGGTCCGATAACCAACCCCAGCAAAAGATAACCGACCACTTTCGGAATACCTATCCTCGGGCTCA
>JBEWPY010000039.1:13102-15196 GCA_047689495.1 Candidatus Sulfurovum profundilacunae
ACCAACCCCAGCAAAAGATAACCGACCACTTTCGGAATACCTATCCTCGGGCTCACCCACTGCATCAGAGCTCCCAGTACAAAGATAATGCCAAGATAAAAAAGTGTCTGCATCCTGCCCTCTTTTCATCGCTTGCTTTATGTTATCTATTATAACAAATAAACAGTTAGTGGTATAATAACGCAAAAGGAGTGGAAGATGCCTAAATCACATAAGATCATTTATGCTGTCTATTTTGCAGTCTGGTTCATCATGGCGATCAATCCGAAGTATCGTGATGACTGGTTTCTGGAGAATATTTTGGTCTTTATCTTTTTTCCTTTTATCCTCTGGATGGACAGCAGGCATCATTACTCGCTTGGCAGCCTCATCCTCCTTCTTTTGTTCGCTTCACTTCACTCCCTTGGCTCGCACTACACCTACGCAGAGATGGAACACTTCGATGCGATCACGAATTTCTTCGGGTTTGAACGCAACCACTATGACAGAGTCGTACATTTTCTGTTTGGCCTGCTTCTCTTCAAGATACTGTTTGAGATGATCACAAGCCATATCAGCTCTCTTAGAACAGCGCTTTTTTTTACCTTGACTGTGATGATCTCCATCTCTGCTGCCTACGAGATCATCGAGTGGTGGGCTGCGGTCATCATCAGTCCCGAGCTCGGCCTTGCATTTCTGGGTACGCAGGGTGATATATGGGATGCACAGAAAGATACGCTGATTGCCACTTTTGGTGCGCTGGTTAATTTTTTCTTTTACGCACATTACGATAAAGTGTTCAAAACACGCAAAGCACAGAACGATAGTGAGGAACACGGATGTATAAACTGAATTTTTTTGTCCCCGCAGATCACAAGGAAACGGTGAAAAATGCACTTTTCGGGATCGGTGCGGGGAAGTATGAAAACTACGAACACTGCAGCTTTGAAACACTGGGGACCGGGCAGTTCAAACCGGTTGGTGAAGCTGATCCTTATCTGGGAAAAGTCGGAGAGGTAGAAAGAGTAGAAGAGTACAAAGTGGAGATGGTTTGTTCAGACGGACTCATCGAAAATGCTGTCAGAACGTTAAAAAAGGTACACCCTTATGAAGAAGTTGCCTATGAAGTATTCCGGCTGGAAGCGTTTTAAAGCATGATGATCTATCGATAATTTGTTTTAGAAAGGTACTCTCGTTCCATATCTCATGAGGCCGTGAAAGAACTTACGGAACCGGAGGCTTTAGCCCCGGATTAAAGCATTTATTAATTGCCCAATTGTGTTATTTGAGGCTTGAAAAATTGACAAATATGGCAATTTTTGACGGGACTGAAGTCTCCGCTTCCCAAAAAGTTAAAGTTCTTTCACGCTCTCTCCTGATATGGAATGAATATTCAACTGTTTATCTGCTGTTGAATGATGGATTCAATGGTTATGGGGATATAAAATTGGAGTATGGGTTACATATCGGGAAATATGGAACCAGGAGGGATCGATCTTATTGAGGTATCTTAAAAAACTCCCTGTACAGGCCCCTGAGAAGGAGCCTGTTTCAAAAGACAGGAAGTCAGGTTTCTTAGAAGTTATACGTTACACCTACATTGACAGAGTAAACATAAATATCTGCTGTATTCGGCTCAAACGGATTATCAAAATTTTCATCATCATAAAGGCATGTATAGTCTGCGAACACACTCAATCTTTCATTGATGGCCATTGAAGCACCTGCACCCCACTGGAATCCGCTCTCTGATGCTTCTTCATAATCATCATCCACAGTTAACTCTCCGTATCCAAGCAGACCGTAAAGTGTCACACCGCCTAATGGCAGCATAGGTTTAAGATAAATCGCCAGATTTGATATCTCACTATCTCGATCAGGATATCCAGTCTCTGATGCTGTCAGGTCACCAACAGTCATAGAGTATCTACCTTCCACGCCGATATATTTGTTAAAATTATACCCCGCAACCAAAGTAACAGCGTCACCGTCTACTTCCATTGAATCAGATTCCCAATTCATATAAGAGTAACCTAACCCCAAATAAAAGTTACCAGGCATTGGTGCCGGTGCTTCTTCCACGACCGGTGTCTCTACAACCGGCTCTACCGGAGG
>JBEWPY010000040.1:0-14743 GCA_047689495.1 Candidatus Sulfurovum profundilacunae
ACTTATGAGATAAAATTTTTTGCGTGTTCTTTTGGTACCATGAGGCTAGGTATTATGACCCTAACGCTTCCCTGATCTTCTCCGCCACCTTTTCGGATCTGCTCCCCAGTACGATCTGGATAGATCTTTTATCCGGGCGTATCACCCCTTTGGCTCCCAGGGCCAGAAACGGTTCATCGGGCAGGAGGGAACTCTCTTTTACGTTCATGCGAAGTCTTGTGATACAGGCATCGGTATCGACGATATTTTCAGCACCTCCAAGTGCAGCGATAAAGGCCTGGGTTTCATTGTCTTCCTTCATAGTATTTTCCTTTTTCGCCTCTTCAAAGATCTGCAGTTTCAAGAGCCTTATCGTGTAGTAGCTTGCAAAAAAGTATATCAGTGCAAAAACAATGCCAAGTGGAAGAATGAGCAGCGGTTTTGTTGCCAGTTTGTAGTTGATGAGGTAGTCGATAAACCCTGCCGAGAAGCCAAATCCCGCATGGATATCGAGCATCTGTGCTGATGCGAGCGCCGCTCCTGTGAGCAGGGCATGGAGCAAAAAGAGCGGCGGTGCCGCAAAGAGAAAGAGGAACTCCAAAGGCTCTGTGATCCCCGTGAGAAACGAGGTGAAGGCGACACCCGCCAGGATCGCCCCTGCCTTTTTGCGGTAGTTTTTCGGTGTGTTGAGGTAGATCGCCAGTGCCATGGCAGGCAGGCCGAACATCATGACCGCATAGAATCCTGCCATGTAGATACCCGCACCCGGGTCGCCGGCAAAGAAGCGGTGCAGGTCACCGTTGGCGACAGTTTCGACCCCATCTTTAAGGTAGGTATACTCTCCCAGCTGGAACCAGAAGACAGAGTTGAGGATATGGTGCAGTCCGAGAGGGATGAGTGCACGGTTAAGTGTGCCGTAGAGGAAAGTACCGGTCTCTTCCAATCCGATGATAAGGTTCGAGAAACTGTCGATCGCTCCCTGGGCATAATGCCAGAAGTAGCCTGCCAGTACCCCTACACCGATCGCTGAGAGTGCCGTGATGATCGGCACAAAACGTTTGCCTCCGAAAAAGCCAAGAAACTCGGGGAGTTTTATCTCATGGTAGCGGTTGTAGAGCGTGCCTGCGATCACCCCGATGAGGATACCGACAAATACTCCCATATTGACACTCTCATCGATGTTGCCGTAGACTGCTTTGGCGATCAGCACCCCGATTGCTCCGGAGAGTGCAGCCGCACCGTCATTGTTTTTGGCAAGCCCGTAAGCGATCCCTACTCCAAAGAGCAGATCAAGGTTTGAGAAGATCGCTTCACCCGCACTCTTCATCACCACAGCAACCTGGCCGTCAAAGATGTCACCAAACCCCAGGCGCAGCAGCAGCGCTGCCACAGGCAGAACGGCGATAGGGGTCATCAGCGCCTTACCGATCTTTTGAAGCAGATTAAGCATTTCTTACCTCTTGTTTGGTGTGTGCTATATGTTTACCCGATACGGAGAGTGTTTCTATCCCGATCCCGATCAGTCTGGCAATGGCCTTTTTGTCTCCGGCCAGTTCTCCGCAGAGACTCACCGGCTTCTCGGCACGCTCCACTACCGTTTTGATCGCATCAAAGAGCACCGGGGAGTGCGGATCTGTCTTCAGGAGCGGATGGGTACGTTCGACAGCAAAGAGATACTGGGTCAGGTCATTGGTGCCGATAGAGTAGAAGTCGACTGCTTTGTTGAACTGTTCTATCAGGAAGAGTACGGAAGGCACTTCGACCATGATCCCGAACCGGATGTTTGAAATATCGAGTCCATGCCTTTCGGCAACTTCTCTGGCAAAATCTTTGGCTTCAGTGAACTCTTCAATAGTGCTGACCATCGGAAACATGATTCTGAGAGGTTTGCCTTGGGCGGCAGCAAATATGGCCTGAAGCTGTTCTCCCATGATTTCGGGATGGGTTTGAAAAAGTCTGACCCCGCGTACCCCCAGAAACGGGTTGGATTCTGAGGGAATGTCAATGTAAGGCAGTGCTTTGTCTCCGCCGACATCCAGTGTGCGTACAGTGACATCATCAAAAAGATCGAAGATCGTTTTATACGCGTCGATCTGTTTTTCCAGAGAGGGGTTGTCATGCGTAAAGAGGAATTCTGTACGCAGCAGCCCTATCCCTTCCGCCCCTTCTTCCCTGGCTGTTTCTGCCGAGGCCGTATCGGTAACATTGGCGTAGACATTGATCCTTTTTCCGCTGGAGGTGAGTGCAGGCTCGAAACGTTTTGCAGAGGCATCTTCTCGTATATCCGCCTCTTTTTTGTATCGCTCCTGTGCCTGTTTTATATCTTCACCGGTCGGCTTAAAAACAAGTGTTCCTGCATACGCATCCAGGATCGCTTCCGATTCTGCAAGATGAAGTGCATCAGCGATTACTGCCGGTATTTTCGCGGCCCGGAGCAACACGGCGATATGCGAGTTGGGAGCGGCAGATTTTAGGATCACGCCCTGCACGCTGGTCTGCTGCAGCGTTTCAAGTTCGGAGGGAAGCATCTCATCGGCGATAAGGATAAAGGCATCCTCCGGGTAGGAGTGTGTGACAGTGATATCCAGGTGGGTATTGATCCTGCGCAGCAGATCCCGATAGTCGGCAATTTTGGCCTGGTGCTGTCCTCCTTCGAGTGTTTTTGATTCGTTTCGGATTTGCTGCTGCAGTGTTTGCATGTCCGAACACTTCTCTTTCAGTGAAACGAGCAGTGCATGCTGTGCAAGGAAGATAGGCGAGTGCTGCGGATTGCTGTTTTTTGCCGAGAGTGTTTCCAGCTCTTTCAGGACATTCTCTACCGCTTCGTCAAAGGTACTGTTCTGTCTGCCGATCCTTTCCCGGCTTTGCAGATGGTAGAGCGGGGCGATAGCGATCCCTTCGCAGAGCACTTCTCCGGCAAGCTGTTCTCCTCTGTAGTTTCTCTCCTCTTTTTGGAGCGTGGTTTGTGTCTCATCGTTTTGCATAAGTTCTGCAAAAAGAGTCCGGAGTGCACTGTTTGCTTCTCTGGCATCCCTTCCATGTGCAACAAGAGTAAAGCGGTCCTCTGTTTCAAGCGAGAGCGAAAGCAGGGAATGGACCATTTTTGCATTGGCACTTCTGCCGTTGAATTCGGCGGTGATCTCTGAGGCAAAGGTTTTTGAAAGAGCGGCAAACTGTGCGATCGGTCTGAGATGAAAGCCGTTCGCAGAAGTGACTGTGAGCTCTATGGTTCGGGGTTTGTAGAGAAGTTTTTTAAAAAGTTTCATCGCTTGCTTTGAAAATTGGTTTTTCAAAGTATACCAAAATATGAGCAGGCGGCCTATCGATGACCTCTGTCTTTTCTGATAAAGGGGATATATGGCGTTTAGGCTGGGCTGGCCGAAGCATACTGAAACAGGAATCCCTTCAACCCCGCCCAGGGTGAACGGAAGTTGCTGTCCTCAACAAAAAATTGAAAATCTTTGCTATACTCTTTTATTATATAGAGAGGAATAGGATTGAAATACCTGATAGAATTTATAGAAACAAAAGAGATCACAAAAACATCTGTTTTTAAGCATCTGAAATGCACAGAGGAAGAGGCGCTGCTGATGCAGTATATCTGTCAACGATATGTCAAAGGAGTGGAAGAGATACCTGTGATAGAGATACTTCAGGATAATTTTTCAACAGAAGAGTACAAGTATCTTCAAAAGTTAAAGCTGGTCAAGAACCTGCTTGAGCTGGAATGGATCATACAGATGAACTTCGGACAGATCAAAGTGCACGATGCTTCGACATTGGAACTGCTCAGTACTTCTGTTACCCCGAGTATTTCACTGCTCCGTCTGCTTGAAGAGGGATCACTGGAAATCTATCTGCCGGATATCAAACCCTATACTGACCACCTGGAGTATCTGCAGGACCAGTTCGATATGGTGACACTGCTGCATAAGATCGCTACCTATAAACAGGGGTTTGCAGATAATTCACTCAGTAGCGGAAGACTCAAGAGCAAGCTTGATTTGCTTACTACCCGTATCCAGGAGCGTGTAAAACTGACTGATACCCCCATCGTTGTAGAAGAGTTCTTCAAAGAAAAAGCGCTTGATGAGAAAGAGCAGCGCATTTTTCTTGCACTGCTCAAAGAAGAGTACAGCGGAGGAGAAGGACAGTTCAGGGATATGAATACGCTCATTGAACTGATCAGTTTTGATGAGTATGATAAGATCAAGAACCGCTCTTTGCTCGAAGATGGTGCCAAGCTTATCACTGAAGAGATCATCGATTATGAAGAGATACTCAATATGTTCGGAGGTGTGAGTCGTTCTTTTTATCTACAGGAGGAGGTGATGCAGCGCATTATCCATCCAAGTAAAAAGAAAAAGGCTACCAAACTCAAACTTGATACACTGGTGAAGGAACAGGAGTTGTTTGAGTATCTCAAGCCAACCACGACCCTTGATGATGTGGTACTCCACCCAAAGACCAGGGAGACATTGGACAGTCTCATCAAACAGGTGGATAAAGAGGTGTTTAAAAAGCTTAAAGAGTGGGGGATCAAGGATAAACGCAAAGGGATCGATGCCCGCATTATCTTTTACGGAAGTGCAGGGACGGGTAAAACCATGACAGCGATGAGTCTTGCCAAGACATTGAAACGTCCTATCCTCTCATTTGACTGCTCGAAGATTCTCTCGATGTATGTCGGGGAGAGTGAGAAGAATGTCAGAAAGATCTTTGATGACTTTAAAGATTTAAGCCGGAAAGTCAGGGTTGAACCGATCTTGCTGCTCAATGAAGCCGATCAGTTTTTAAGCAGCAGAACGGAAGGTACGGGAAGCAGTGCGGACAAGATGCATAACCAGATGCAAAATATCTTCCTTGAACAGATCGAACGTTTTGAAGGGATACTGATCGCGACGACCAACCTGCTTGGCAATATAGACAAAGCATTCTCCAGACGTTTTAACTACAAGATCGAATTCAAAAAACCGGGAAAAAAACAGCGCTTGAGGCTTTGGCAGTTTATGCTGCCGGAGAATGCAGATTATACGGAAGATTTTGATGTACAAGTCCTTGTCAAATATGAATTGACAGGCGGCCAGATCAACCTGATTATTATAAATACCGCCTACAAAGTAGCGGTAAGGGAAGAAAGTATCTTCAGCAATGAAGACTTCCTTGAAGAGATCGAAAAAGAGCTTGGCAGCAGTTTTGAGGGAAGCAAGAGTATGGGGTTCAAGGTCTAAATTAGGGTATCATAAATTGGATATTTAAAAAGCTTGAGGGAAGAGTAGATGTTGAAGTTCTTATATGTGTTGAGTGCTCTATATGGATTATGGCTATTTAGTTTATTTTTTGAGAATTCGTATATTTCTTTGAGTGACATGGCACCAATTTTAGGAGCAATAGGAATTATATTATCAGCGTTTATTGCTTCTTTTACACTTCAAAAAAGTATTCAAAATGATAGAAAAAAACAAATCAAAAAATTTCATGAGAAGTTAGATATGTCTTTTTATATGCTTGACAAAAATAAAGAAAATATTAGGTTATTAGAACAGTTTGTTAAAACTGATAATCCCATGTTTCATAAAGCATCAATTTTAGATGTTTTGAGTCTTTCTCTAAAAAATCTTTCTAAACTTGAGGATCAAATAACTGTCTCCCCTGTAAGCATAGCAAGAATGGAATCATATATTATTTCAATGAAGTTCATCATTGAAAAACTACCGGAAGAAAGAGCTATTCAGTTAACTAAAGAATTTATTGAAATGTTAAGAAATTTTCAGAGCGTGACTCAAAGTAGTGATGATCAATTGAGAAAAGATCACTGTAATAATAAAACTACTTAATAGCTTCCATACCATTTCTTCTTGCGGATCGTCCTCAAAGGGAGTGTATATATCACCTTGTATTTCTCTTCAAATTTAAGTTTTAGTACCTTATTTGACTCTAATATATAGTAGATAATAGCTGTAGGTTTGTCAGTGCTAAACCTACGGATGCAAAACGAGCGCTGGAAATCTTATCGCTTCGATATAAAGTGTAGGTCGGGGTGTCCTCACCCCGACATCAATGATGATTTTTCCATAGAACTGGATGTCGGGATAAGGGTATCCCGACCTAGAAAAAATCGTCTGTCAGATACGCATCGGGAATGATTCATTTTGTTATGAAGCATAAAGATCGGTTGCGAACGTTTGGCGGTGCCAAACCTATGGATGCAAAAGGAGCGTTGGAAATCTTATCGCTTCAATATAAGAGCGTAGGTCGGCGTGTCCTCACCCCGACAAGATTGATGATTTTGCGTAGGGTGCGTAACCACGCACCATCATAGCAGTTTTTACTGCCTGATGATCTCCGCTCCGGCACTTTTAAGTGCCAAAATCCCGCCTTTGACATTGATCGGATGAAACCCATGCTGTTCAAGGATGCGTGAAGCGGAGATGCTTCGGTTCCCGGTTTGACAATAGACAAGGATTTTTTTATTTTTACTTTTTTGCAGCTTGTGAATATCGGTTTCAAGTTCATTGAGCGGTATCAAAATGGCATTTGAAAGGTGTCCTGCACGGTATTCACCGATGGTTCTTACGTCCAGAATGGTGACATTTTTATCTGTTTCGATGAGGTGCATCGCAGTGTTTGCATCTACAGAGGGAAAGTTTGCAAATATCCAGCCTCTGGTGTAGGCAAACCAGAAGAGCAGTCCCGCCATGGCGATCCAGGAGAACACATCAGTATAGTTTCTGTCATTTTTCATTGGATATCCCTTTTTTTTATTATTTTAGCAATACTTTCTTTTTCCCCTTATGAGGTTTCATGTCAAAAAATATTTTATGGGGATATTTTCTGTTTCACATTGTTACAGCCCTTCAGAGACATGATTTCTCTCTATTTGCTACCGAAGAGGTTTAATTAACTTTTCGCTATATTAATTGCATATTCTGAGAATTCTATGCCTGTATTTTTAGGAAGAGAATGATTAAATAAAGGGATTGACTATGACTCATGTAATCAATGCGCACCCGTATCTAGGTGTGTTTATACTGTTTGCACTTACTGCAGTCGCTTTTCCGGCGACTCTTTTTGCGGCACGTTTTGTAAGTAGAAAACTTGCAAAACTGGACACGGAAAAGCTTAAGCTTACGATCTACGAATGTGGACCTGAAGTAACGAAACAGCCAAATACGATCTCGGCACAATTTTATCTGATAGCACTTCTGTTTATCCTGTTTGATGTGGAGATTATCTTTATGTTCCCATGGGCAATTGATTTTAAATTGCTTGGCTGGTTCGGGTTTGCAGAGATGATTCTGTTCATCCTGTTGTTGTCGATAGGGTTTATTTACGCATGGAAGAAAGGAGCACTTGAATGGCACAGCATCAAGTAAATTATGCCTCATCAGCAGGCTTGCCGATAGCACTGACTACGGTAGATCACTTAGTAAACTGGGGACGTTCCAACTCGCTTTGGCCGTTGACATACGGATTGGCATGTTGTGCGATCGAGATGATGGCATCGGGTGCGGCACGTTATGACTTTGACCGTATGGGGACGATCTTCAGAGCCTCCCCGAGACAGTCAGATGTGATGATCCTTGCGGGAACACTCTCTAAAAAACACTCAGAGTTTGCACGAAGGCTTTACGATCAGATGACAGAGCCGAAATGGGTGATCTCTATGGGATCATGTGCAAACACGGGCGGTATGTTCAATACGTATGCAACAGTCCAGGGTGTAGACCGTATCATCCCTGTCGATATCTATCTTCCGGGATGTGCACCAAGGCCTGAGACATTACAGTATGCACTGATGATGCTTCAAAAGAAGATCAGAAGGGAATCGGCAAATATGAATAAGAATAAAAAACAGAACTTGAGGTTAGTGTAATGAGAAAGTATACGCCAAAAGACAATGTCCAGAAAAAGTCATACTATACAGACAGATTTTGGGTAGCGCCGCGCGTTCCCAGAGAAAAAGTAGAGAAAGGTTCCCACTTTGAAGCAGTGGTCAAAGCACTTGGCAAACAGGCAAAAGAGTCATATATTGAAATAGGGCAGCTTGTTGTGCACATTGATGCAAAAGAGAATGTTGCAGTGATCAAGACACTGAGAGACAAGTGCGGGTACAAGCAGTGCTCTGAACAATCGGCAGTAGATTACCTTGCACAGGACGGGGAGTTCGAACTTTTCTATCAGCTTCTTAATTATAATGAAGCAAAAAGAGTAAGAGTCGTATGTCGTCTTAAAGAGGGCGAAGCGATCGAGAGTATCGTCCCTCTGTTTAAATCGGCAAACTTTGCAGAACGGGAAATATTTGACATGTTCGGTATCAAGGTGAATAACCATCCGTTCCTCAAGCGTATCATTATGCCGGATGACTGGGAAGGACACCCTCTTCTAAAGACCTATCCGCTGCATGGAGACGAGTTCGCAGCATGGTATGAAGTAGACAAGATCTTCGGGAAAGAGTACAGGGATATCATCGGGCCAGAGAACAGAGATCAGGCGAAGATTGAGAGATATGATACGAAACGATTCTCGCGCGTAGGATATGAAGTACCGTTCGGTGCGGATATCAGTGAAGGTGAAAAAGAGAAGGCGATCGAATACAGTGAAACAGTCCTTGTGGATTATAACAAGTCATCTAAACAGTTAGATGAGAGAAGATAGGAGGGAAGATGAGTCAGCAACCCAATAAATTAACCCCGTTTTTTGAGAACCTCAATTTTGAGCGTGACGATAACACGATGGTGATCAACTTTGGTCCGCAGCACCCTTCCGCACACGGACAGTTGAGACTGATCCTTGAACTGGATGGTGAGCAGGTAGTCAAAGCACATCCTGATATCGGTTACCTGCACAGAGGAATCGAAAAAATGGCAGAAAATATGACATACAATGAGTTTCTGCCGACAACGGACAGACTTGACTATATCGCTTCTACTTCAAACAACTATGCGTATGCACTGGCTGTTGAGAAACTTCTTGATATTGAGGCACCGAGAAGGGCACAGGTGATCAGAACGATGCTTCTTGAGCTTAACCGCATCATCTCTCATCTCTTTTTCATCGCAACACATGCACTCGATGTCGGTGCGATGTCGGTATTCCTCTATGCGTTCCGTGAACGTGAGTACGCGATGGACCTGATGGAAGACTATTGTGGTGCGAGATTGACACATTCAGCCGTACGTATCGGTGGAGTGCCCCTGGACCTCCCTGCCGGTTGGCTGGAGAACCTTGCAGCATTCTGTGACAAGGTAGACTACGAGGTGGAAAATACTTACGAAGGACTTTTGACCGAAAACCGTATCTGGAAAATGCGTCTTGAAGATGTCGGTGTGATATCGGCTGAAGAGGCGCTCTCCTGGGGATGTACCGGTCCGATGCTCAGAGGATCCGGAGTAAAATATGATATCAGAAAAGAGGAGCCGTACGAGCTTTATGAAGAACTTGACTTTGATATTCCTGTGACCGAGAGATGTGATTCATACGGACGTTACCGTCTCTATATGGAAGAGATCAAGCAGTCTACGCGTATCCTGAGACAGCTCATCCCGATGTATAAGCATACAGAGCCGCAACTGATGGCGCATGCACCACAGTATATCTCTGCGCCAAAAGAAGAGATCATGACACAGAACTATGCATTGATGCAGCACTTTGTTCTTGTAACTCAGGGAATGAGGCCGCCGAAAGGTGAAGTGTATGTCCCGACAGAATCTCCAAAAGGTGAACTTGGGTTCTATATCAAGTCTGAAGGAGAACCGTATGCTTACAGGCTTAAGTGCAGGGCGCCGAGTTTCTTCCATACCGGACTGCTGCAGGAGATTCTTGCAGGAACATATATTGCTGATGTTGTTACGATCATAGGTACCACCAATATCGTATTTGGTGAAGTTGACCGATAAGAAGCGTTGAAAAAAAGGATATGTTAGATGAGAAGATATGATTTGAGACACCTGAAAGATGACTTTTACGACAGAATGGTTGAACTGATCGACAAGGGATTGAATGTTGATGAAGTAGGTCTTTTTCTTTTTGAAGTAGGTGACTTCAGTACGATTCAAAAGTCTGCAGATATTGTGCGTGAGCAGGGACATGACCTTATGAACTCGCTCAAGTTCAATGAAGTGGATTGGACGATCGTGGTTAAGAAAGTAAGCGAAGAGACAAGAAAAACTCGCGTAGAAGCTGCAGAGGCGGCAAAAGCAGAAGCGGAAGCAGTAGCAAAAGCGGAAGCAGAAGCCCAGGCAGCAAGAGAGGCTGAAAAAGCAGCAGCAGAGGCTGCAAAAGAAGAGAAGGCTGAGTAATCATGTCAAACGTTGTATTCTCAACTTGGAGGGACGAGTTTATCGACAACCGCGGTAAACCCTTTGACGAGTGGAGTGAAACAGGATTCAAACTACCTGAAACCTACCATGGAGAGAGAAGCTCGAAAGCCTTTATCGGGTGGGATGGTGTAGCCGTCTTTACTGAAGATATCGATGCAGTTGAGCTCGCGTCTCAGTATGCCGCACAGTACCAGGAGTACTCAGAAGCGTGCGGTCGTTGTGCTCCGGGCCGATGGGGCGGCAGAATCCTGTATGATTTGCTCGATAAAATCGCGCGCGGTGAAGGTACGTACGATGATGTATCCCATCTCAAGGAAGTTTCCGAGACGATGATGGTGACCTCAAAGTGTGAGATCGGCAAGACCGTACCCAAGCCTATCCTTGATCTGATGGAACATTATAAAGCGCAGTTTGACAGATGTATCGATGCACAGATCCCCTCGAAGCATTATGGCGGAGATACATCATATATCGCAAAAGTGACTGCACCGTGTACGGATATGTGCCCGGCACATGTGGATATCCCCGCGTATATCGAAGGTGTACGTGATATGGTGTTTACAGAGTCTCTACAGGCGACAAGACAGACGATGCCTTTGGCACACACGTGCGGACGTGTCTGTCCTCACCCCTGCGAAGATGCATGTAGAAGAGCAAACCTTGATGAGCCTATCTCGATCATGGAACTGAAGCGTCTCGGGGCGGATTATGAAACAGACCATGAAGTTCCATGGCTGCATCCGAAAGAACCAAAACCTCCCAGAAATGACGGCAAGAAGGTAGCAATCATCGGTGCAGGCCCTGCAGGCCTTACCGCAGCATACTATCTGGCGCTGGAAGGTATCCAGGTAGATATCTTTGAAGAGCTTCCGGTCAACGGCGGAGAGGTTGCCGTAGGTGTACCTGAGTACCGTATGCCGGTCAACAAGTACAACAAGGATATCGAATTTGTACTTCAGATGCCGACAGTGAGCATCACCAATAACCACAAGGTAACAGCAGATCGCCTCAAAGAGATCGATGCGGAGTATGATGCAACACTACTTGCCTTTGGGGCAAGGCTTTCCAAGAAGGTCCGTGCGGAAAATGAAAACCCGAAGATGGGTGGTTACTGGGGTGCGATCGCGATGCTTGACAAGGTGAACCTTTGGAGCAAATACGATATCGGAAGCCCGGCGAGTGATGAGTTGAAAGACAAGACCGTTGTTTGTGTCGGCGGCGGGTTTACCTCGATGGACGTGGTGAGATGTTCTGTGCGTGAAGGGGCAAAGAAAGTGGTGATGCTTTATCGCCGTGATGAGAAAACGATCATTCGCAATACGACCTACGAAGAGTACCATGAAGCAGTGGAAGAGGGTGTTGAATTTATCTTCTACTCTGCGATCGAAGAGATCTATGATGATGGTGAGAAGATCACGGGACTGAAGGTCAACAAGTTTGAGCAGGTGCCGGATCCAAATGGAGGCAGGGCACAGCTTGTGAAGATCGAGGATGGTGATTTTGAGCTTGAGTGTGATTATCTGATCCCAGCGGTTTCTCAGTCACTTGACCTTCAGATCATGCCAGAAGAGTGGAATATCGAGATGACCTCCTGGAACAGTGTCCTGACAAACGGCAAAGACTTTATGACGTCACGTGACGGCCTTTTTGCCGCAGGCGACTGTGAATATGGGCCGATGACGATCGTCAATGCGGTCGGCCAGGCCAGACGTGCAGCTTCAGTGATCAGCCGTTACATCTATGACGGTAAGTGTAAGCTGACAGATGAAGAGATCATGGAAGACCACCTTAACAGGCTCAGGGTCTATGACAAGGATGAGAAGATCACAGGCTGGATGCCGGGTCTTCCAAGAGCAGTCAGTGAGAAACTCAGCGTGGAAGAGCGTGTCGACAACAACAAAGAGGTCAACCTCGGGTTTACGGGGGAAGAGGCGATTGCCGAGGCTGAGCGTTGTATGCGTTGTTACTATATTTCAATGGTGGCGGTGTGATATGAGCAGTATACATAATTCTTTGGGACTGGGGAAAGAGATCACCGTTACGATTGACGGCAGGGAGTGCAAGAGTACTTTCGGTAAGACGATACTGGAGATCGCCAGAGAGAACGGTATCTATATTCCGACGATGTGTTACCTTGCAAAAACATTACCGATCGCATCATGCCGTATGTGTATCGTCAATGTGGAAGGGGTAGAGGGCGCGATCCTCTCCTGTCAGGAAAAAGCTACGGACGGTGCAGTGGTAACGACACAGAATCCTGAACTCTATCAGGAACGTCAGAACATTATGAAGCTTTACAATGTCAACCACCCGCTTGAGTGCGGCGTATGTGATCAAAGCGGTGAGTGTGAACTGCAGAATAAGACACTGGAGTTTAACGTAGGTGAGCAGAACTTTACAGCGCGTGATCAACACCGCCCTGTAGAGAACTGGGGACATGTCTCTTATGACCCGTCACTCTGTATCATGTGCGAGAAGTGTGTCAGGGTCTCGAACGAGATCACGGGGGATGAAGCGCTCCAGCTGAAATTCGGCGGTTACTCGTCAAGTATCATCAATGTCAAGAAGGAGAAAAACTATGCAAGCCTTGGTGAGGCAGCAGCGGTATGTCCTGTCGGTGCGCTGGTAGATACGGATTTCAAGTACACTACCAATGCCTGGGAACTGACAAAGATCCCATCTTCGTGTTCGCACTGCGGCGGCGGATGTCAGATGGATTATGAGGTAAAACGCGATAAGATCTACCGTGTAAGCAATCATGCCGAGTTCGCTTCACTCTGCGGTGCAGGCCGTTACGGGTTTGACTATGCCAACAAAGATGTAACCAAAGAGAGAGAAGCGTTTGAAAATGCAGTGGATGCGGTAGCAAATGCCCATAGTATTGTTTTTGCCCCGCAAATCAGCAATGAAGAAGCAATGATCCTTCAAAAGATCAAAGAGAAGCAGAGGATCAAACTGGTCTGCCATGAAGCAAGGGCATATCAGAAGTTCATGCAGGCATACAGTACGATCACCGGTAAAAAACTGTATAGCGGTACACTGGAAGGGATCTCTGAATCAAAGGCTGTGATTGTGTTTGGTACACGTATCAATGATGATGCGCCAAATGTAAAATACCATATCAATATGGCAAGTAAATGGCACAGAGCAAGAGTAGCCTATTTTCACCCGATACGTGACGAGGAGATCAAAAATATCGTGACCCAGTTTGTTACGTATGAACCGGGCAGTGAAGAGGCAGTAGCAGCGCAGCTGCTCACAGCACTGATTGAAGACACGGAAGTAGTGCCGAAGAAGGTGTCGGGTACCCTGAATGATTTTGATGCAGGTGCACTGAGCAAACAAAGCGGTGTGTCAACAGAGGATATTGCTTTCCTTCGGAAGTCACTGATCAAAAAGCATGGATTCTCGTTGGTGGTAGGCAGTGACCTTTATGCCCATCCGAGAGCAGAGAATATTGCAAAGATGATCGCACTCCTCGAGCGTTATGCAGGATTTAACGTTGTCTGTGTACCGCCTGCAGGTAATGCAATGGGTGTGTCATTGATTTGTGACCTTGATGATGAAGCCGAAGGCTTTAGTGTCGGATATAATGTGCAGGGGGACTTCACGCTTTCGGCACTGGGTGACGGTGACCTGGACATGCCTGCAATGAACCAGCAGGAAGGGACACTGGTCAGTAATGATAAAAGAGTAGTACCGATGAATGCAGCCGTGTCATATGGGGGATATGTGCTGAATGATATTTCCAATGCACTGGGCCTGGAGGCAGAGTATACGATCGACTACACTGAAACCCTCCCTGAAGAGCAAGGGTTCAAAACCGAGGCTTTTGATGATCTGCCGAATTGCTTTGATCTGACCGGAGGGGATCATAGAGGGTACCTTCTCCATACAGTCAAGACAGTGGTAGATCAGAGTATCGAAGCGGTAAAGGATATGGAACCGATGGGTGCAGTAGTCTATCGGTGTAATCCATCTGAGCAGTTCTCACCCTTTACGGCAAAGTGCGATACGATCACGGAAGAAGCGGTACTTTTAGGCTCAGAAGATTATGCAAAAGAGCGAGGGCTCAGTGACGGTCAGCGTGTGACCTTTCAGGTCGATGGCGTGAACTTTGACCGTATGTTTAAGATTGATACATCTATGAGTGGAAGCGTAGCGCTTAACCCCGCCTATGACATGGGATTAAGTGCCGCTTTGATATCCTCTTATAGATTCAATAGCGTTGATTTTGCAGTCAGTAAAAATGAAGAAGTAGGAAGCTTATATGAGTGAAACAAAAACAGTAGAAAATATGGTCAGTATCAAGATCAATGGTATCGAATATCAAGCTGCAGAGGGTGAGTATATCCTCAATGCTGCCCGTGCAAACGATGTCTTTATCCCGGCTATTTGTTATTTGACAAGATGTTCGCCTACTTTGGCATGTCGTCTCTGTC
>JBEWPY010000041.1:0-14734 GCA_047689495.1 Candidatus Sulfurovum profundilacunae
TGCTTCAAATGCAATGCTGTTTCATGGTCTTCATATCAACCTATCCATAGACAATCTTCGAAAAGAAAAATTACTTGAATATGTGAATAAGATGAACTATTATCTCCCTTTTTTTCTCCCCTTTGGTTTCTCATCACCTTTTTATGATAATGATTTGTTTGAAGGCTTTTCTTATAGGATATTTCGTAGGGCACAAACACGAAAATTGGTAAGAATGCAAAAAAGAAAAGAGGTTGATGTTATAGAATTTGCAGGATTCAATGCATGTGGTGATTCAAAACTTCTTAAATCTCTTATCTTACTGCTAAAAGGCATACTCCTGGACAAGACTCTGACAAAAAGAGCTGCAACACAGGATGCGGAACTGGTAAAACTGTCAGCACTCAAAGGTTTTGAAGATGAAAGTATCAAAAAGGGAGGTTTGCTGGTTTTGGAAGCTGCAAAAGCTGCACTGGAAAAGGATGAGGCAGAGGTACTGGAATCTCTTAAAACGATGCTTTCAACAAATAATTCTTATGCAAAGAGAGTGAAAGAGAGTTATCTGAAAACAGGCGATATTATCGGTAGTGCTTCAGATAGATATGATTTTGTTTAAATCTAAATCAGTTATGATGAGAAGAGATGAGATTTTGAACCTCAATAAATAATGTTCTTGCAAAAAAAACAAACCATGTAACTATTCCTATCAGTTTAAATCCATCTTCTATGAGATATTCGATATTGGAATAAGGAAGAAAAAGATCGCAAAGTAGGGATAAGAAAAAAAAGAAAAGTGCTAAAAAGAAAATAAAATAATCTGTTTGAAAAATTTCATCTTTGAATTTTGCTAAATAGATTAAAGATAATATGAAATAGCTTGCCAAGACAGTATTTTGCGGAATTTCAAGAACTTTTGGAAATATTTCTTCATGAAACATAAATAAGTCATCCAATAAAAGCAATGAAGTAAACAAGCCTGAAAACAATAAAAAATTTGCAAATTTTTTATTGTTTTTTGATAATATCATTGCTCCTACAAAAGTTATCGCTGCAGCAGCACTCCAAAACAATATGCCAAGATTTGATAAAATGCCAATAAATGGATAAGTTTTACACAAGCTCGCCGGGTCTCTTGTGAGGTATGCAAATGGTATGTTGTAATGAGTGCCAATCATATAAACAAACAATAGCAACACAAGTAAAAAAGAGAGAACTAAAACCATCATAAGTATACTTTTCTTTTGATCTTTTAACTGATTTGTTTTCATTTTTCATCCTTTGAAGCTCACGGAAATATTCTTTCTGCATTTCAACTGTTGTTAAAATTTTTTCTGTATTTTTTTTACGAAACAATTATAGCTAAACTCTTTTATGGAATTGAACCCTCTTAATAACCAGAGAGTTTAGAAAATAATTAAACATATAGAAAGAGATGAAGCCCGGATAGGGTAAAATCATCGTAACAAACAGAACAGGCAGATTAATCTATGGCAGCAGGACTTAAAATCTCATATTATCTTGAACGCATCTCCAAGTACAGCGGCCTTTTGGCAGCGGTTTTGGTGGTGATGCTTTCACTGCTGGTAGCCTATGATGCGATGATGCGTTACCTTTTCAGTGCAGGTTCTATCGCGCTTCAGGAGGCAGAGTGGCATCTTTTTGACGTTATCTTTTTGCTGGGGTTGACCTATGCGCTCAAGCATGACAAGCATGTCAGGGTAGATATCTTCTTCGACCGCTACAGCCATGAGAGCAAGTCGGTGGTGCAGATACTTTCTATGCTGCTGCTTGTGATCCCGTTCTCCCTCCTCTTTCTTTATGACGCATACGATATGGCTTATCAGAGCTATATTCAAGGCGAAGTCTCTTCTGATCCGGGAGGATTGCCGCACAGGTGGCTGATCAAGTCTATGCTTGTAATTTCGCTCGGATTGTTGGCTATCCAGGCACTCGGCGAGATCATCAAAGCGTACGGAAGGCTGGGAAACAAGGCGCTGCTGTGGTGCTCACTGGGTGTTGTGGCAGTGCTGGGGCTGCTGGTTTATGCGGCATGGTATCACCGTATGGCGTACTGGATCGATCCTGTGATCCTGATGTTTGCCCTGACGCTTTTTTTGCTGATGGTGGGCTTTCAGGTGGCGTTTGTCTTTGCGGGGGCGGCGCTCTTTTTTGCGCTGATCACCGATGAACTCGGTTTGCAGGTACTGGAGATGCTGCCGTATCGGACCTACGGGATCATGGGTAATGTCACGCTGATGGCAGTCCCGCTTTTTATCTTCATGGGGTTGATCCTGGAGAAGTCAAAAATGGCCGAAGGGCTGCTCATTTCCATGGGCAAGCTCTTTGGCAGAGTAAGAGGCGGACTTGCGGTCTCTGTCGTACTGGTGGGAGCGATACTGGCTGCCAGTACAGGGATCGTCGGGGCTTCGGTGGTGATGATGAGTCTGATCGCTCTGCCTCTGATGCTGAGGCAGCACTATTCCCTTGCACTGGCTTCGGGGAGTATCGCCGCCAGCGGTACGCTGGGACAGCTGATCCCGCCTTCGATCGTCCTTATCATCCTGGGTGACCAGATGCATCTCTCTGTGGGAGATCTCTTCAAGGCTGCGGTGGTACCGGGACTTATTCTCATAGCACTTTATATTATCTATATATTAATAGTATCGTTTTTAAAAAAAGATATGGCTCCTGCGATCGTCTCGGACGAACCGTACGGTATCGTGCTGAAAGAAGCAATCGGGGAGATCATTCCCCCGTTATTATTAATCGGAGTGGTGCTTGGATCCATCTTTGCCGGGATCGCGTCTCCGTCCGAGTCCGCAGCGATCGGTGTATTGGGCGCGATACTGCTGGCAGTCGGCAAAAAGAGCTTTTCCTTTGAATTGCTGCGTTACGCTGCCATTGAGACAGTAAAGCTTACCGCAATGATCTTTATGATCCTGATCGGGGCTACAGCCTTTTCACTTGTTTTCAACGAACTGGGGGGCGGAGAAATGGCGCTGGAGTTCTTTGTCGGTGACAGGGGTGAAAAATGGATGTTTATCCTGATTGCGATGGCTGTGATCTTCATCCTCGGTTTTTTTATCGACTTTATCGAGATCGCTTTTGTGGTGGTGCCGATCCTGGTACCGATCATCGCATCTTTCGGGATCGACCCGATATGGTTTGCGATCCTGATCGCTATGAACCTGCAGGCATCTTTTCTGACCCCTCCATTTGGATTTGCACTCTTTTATCTCAAGGGTGCAGCGGGAGATAAAGTGAGTACTGCCGCGATCTATAAAGGAGTGGTGCCGTTTATCCTCCTGCAGCTTGCGGCACTGCTTATCATTATACGCTTCCCCGAACTGATCTATCTGTTTGGGAAATAGGTATAATGTGATAAAACAGATCCGAAGGAGGTGAAATGACACCGTTTGAAGCAGTCAATGAATTACGAAAAAGAATGAATGGGAAGATCATCGGACAGGAGCATATTGTAGATAGATTTATCATGGGATTGCTCGCAGACGGCCATGTCCTGGTCGAAGGCTTGCCCGGACTCGCCAAGACTCAGACGGTACGTGCCATGTCTGAAGTGATCGATGCGAAGTTTTCGCGTATACAGTTCACGCCGGACCTTCAGCCGTCAGATGTTGTGGGGAGAGAAAAAGTATTTTACATTGATGAAAAGCCCGTGCTCCAGATGGAGAAAGGAGCGATCTTTGGGAATATCATTCTGGCTGACGAAATCAACCGCGCTCCCGCCAAAGTACAGTCAGCCATGCTTGAAGCGATGGAAGAGAGACAGGTCACGATCGCAGGTAAAACATATGAGCTTCCTGAACTCTTTATCGTACTTGCGACACAGAATCCCATAGAACAGGCCGGAACATTCCCTTTGCCGGAAGCTCAGAAAGACAGATTTCTGATGCATGTAAAGATCTCTTATGTCGATACCGCTTCAGAATTGAAGATTATTCAACAGGCGCATGACAAGAGACAACAAAAGATCATTGATGATGGAGTAAAGATTCCTCAGGACCTGATACTTGCAGCACGTAAAGAGATCGAAAAAGTCGAGATGAGCGAAGAACTCGGGAAATATATTGTCGATCTGGTTTTCTGTACGCGCTATCCTGCACGCTATTTCAGTAAACAGCTTGAGATGCTGATCGAAGTAGGCGTGAGTCCCAGGGGGTCACTTGCTTTGGACCAGTGTGCCAGGGTGTATGCCTGGATGCAGGGAAGATCAACCGTCGGGTTGAAAGATATCAAAGAAATTCTTCATGATGTTTTTCGTCACCGTATCATCATGAGTGAGCATGCGAAGTTCAACGAGTTTACCAATGATCAGATCATTGACCTGGTGCTTAAACAGGTTAAATCACCGTTTGATGAAGAGGAAGAAGAATAAAATATGCCAAATGACAGGATCATAGAATTTAAACAATCGACTGTGGAGAATTTAGAGCTCTATAGCGAACTGCTTGACAAAGATGTCAATACGATGCTGGAAGAGGCGCTGGAGCTCTACTTTGAGGCACAGCAGAAGAGGCTTCTGGAAAAGAATCTTGAGAACGAGAACATGATGACCAGCCTGGATTATGATGAGTTCTGGGACGGGGTAGAGCTCTAAGTGAGAGCACAAAAACTCTCTGAAGAATCGGTATATGATCGCTTTATACGATTTACCCCATTTGGGTCCGTATGTCACTCTATGGCGGAGGGTGTCTCAGAGAGTTTGAGGAGAAGTGAGGGATATGAAGCTGAAGATGAAAAAGATACTGAAAGAAGCAGCAGTTTTTGGGGTCTTGCTTTTTGTGATCAGCAATGTCACAAGTTATCTGAGGAGTCCTCTCCTTGAGAGTGACAAGTAGCCTGTGATTGATGTCACGCTGATAGACGGAAAGAGATTTAAGCATACGGACATGAAGAAGAAAGCGCTTGTTGTGCACTTTTGGGCGACATGGTGTCCCAGCTGTAAAGCGGAAGCTTCCAATATAGAGTCGATCTCAAAAGAGTATGAAGTTTTGAGCATTGCGGTGAATTCAGGTACAGACAAGGCATTAAATGGATATATGATGCAAAACGGTTATACATTTCGTGTCCTGAATGACAGGCAGGGTAAATGGGCAGAGAAGTTCAGGGTTGATGTCTTCCCGACAACATTCATCTATGATGCCAAGGGAATGTTGAAATTTACTGAAGTCGGTTATACTTCATTATTTGGGTTAAGAGCCGCCTTGGAGTCTTGAAGTAGCTTTTGATAAAATACATTTATGACAATGAGAAGGAACTGTTATGGATATAGAAAAGATACTGAAAGATCGAAGCGGTGAAAAGTGTGAGCTGTGCGGCAGGACAGAGGGATTGGCTGTGGTGGAGGTCGAACCGTCGGACGGAAGTGCGGAACAATCTATTTTGCTTTGCAGCACTTGTCAAAACTTGCTTGAAAACCCTATGGATAATGTCAATCACTGGCACTGCCTGAACGGTACAATGTGGAGCCAGGAGCCGGCAGTTCAGGCAATGGCATACCGTATCCTCGGGAAAATTTCCGGTGAGGGATGGCCGCAGGATATGCTCGATATGCTCTATCTTGAGCCTGAGGTGCAGGAGTGGGCAGAAGCGGGAATGGTTGAAGAAAAACAGCCGGAAACAAGAGATTTCAACGGTACACTGCTCAGTGAAGGAGACAGTGTCAGTATTATCAAAGACCTGCCTGTCAAAGGTGCCGGTTTTACTGCCAAGCAGGGGACCACGGTCAAAAATATCCGTATGGTTCCGGATGACCCGACGCATATCCAGGGGCGTGTTAACGGTACGATGATCTATCTGAAAACGGAATTTTTGAAGAAGTTGTAAGTATTTTCAAAATCCTTTCATTATGATGGCAAAAAGATACTCCACTTCATCATCATCCAAAAAAACTGTCTTTTTGCTCTCAAAAAAATCAAAGATTTTCCGTTTGGAGAGTGCAGCGCTGTAGAGACATTCCGGATGCGCAGGAATGAGAGACTGCATCAGCGAAATTTCCTCTCCCAAAGAGTTTTCGCAGATATAGCATTGCTCATCCATGTGGATGCGTCCTTCATGGCGCAATAGTTTTACATAGCTTTCGCATACGACTCTTTTGGGATTTTGCCTGTTCCACCTTTTGGCGCCATCCAGCAGCAAGTCAAAATAGAAACGGTCGATCTCTTCAGCATCTCTTAAATGCGGTTCAAAAAGTCGTATAAAGTTATGCCAGATCAACAACCTGTTTTTGTCAAAGAGCCAGGGGAAACCGATATGCGAGAGAGAACGGATACGCGGAAGGAACCTGCCGTCTTCACCCTCCACTTCAAAGTCCACCAGGTTGCCAAGCTGCAGGATCGAGTGTCTCGCACCGTAAAACCGGTAGTATGATCTTACCTCCTGCTCTCCCAATACCACTGCGATAGAGTCTTCATTTCCGGCTTTTCTGACATTCAGTATAAATCCTCGGATAGTACTATTCCTTTTTTTTGCTAAGTAAATTATAGTTAAAACGCTATTAAACATGAGTCCAGTGTAAGGGATTTAAGCCCTTTTTAAACTATATTTAACGGCTGTTTTTGTATAATCGGGCCTATCTTATGAACATGACAGAGTGTTCTTCATACTAATTTTTAAGGCTGAACAATGCAAGATTTATATACCTCGTTTAAGGACAATTGTGGATTCGGACTTTTGGCATCCATCGACAATACGCCTTCACACAAAAACCTCGAAGATGCGGTAATCTCATTGGAGCGTATGATGCACAGGGGCGCTATCGCAGCGGATGGCAAGACTGGTGACGGTTCGGGACTGCTTCTCTCTCTCCCCAAATCATTTTTCGAGAAAGCGGCGGCTGAAGACGGTGTTGTTCTGCCAAAGCAGTACGGCGTGGCAATGGTCTTCTCCAGGAACGAGAATGATTTTGATGTGATCAGGAATATCTGTGCAGACAATGACCTCAAAGTATTCTATACGCGTGACGTTCCCGTAGATACCAATGCACTCGGCAAACAGGCGCTTGAGACTCTTCCCGTGATGAAGCAGGTTTTTGTCTCTCCCTATTCGGCTGTTGCCCAGGAGCGTTTTGAAGCATTGATCTATCTTGCACGCAAAGAGATTGAAGCAGCCCTGAAAGAGGATGAGGATTTCTATATCCCTTCTTTCTCTACAAGCGTGATCTCCTACAAGGGACTTGTGATGCCGACACACATCAAAGAGTTCTACAGGGACCTTGCCGATGAAGAGTTTGAGATCTCTTTCTGTCTCTTCCACCAGAGATTCTCTACCAACACGCTTCCTCAGTGGAAGCTTGCACAGCCATTTAGAATGATCGCCCACAACGGTGAGATAAACTCTGTCACAGCTAACAGATTTAATGTAGCCGCGAAGATGAGCGCTGTAGAGAGCGAAGTGTTTACGCCCGAAGAGATGAAGAGGCTCACAAATGTGATCCAGGACGGGATGAGTGACTCGGCAAGCCTTGATAACTTTCTGGAATTCCTCAGGGTCAATGGCGTGGACTTCTTCAAAGCGGCACGTTCAGTGATCCCCGCACCATGGCACAATGCATCGCATATGGACTCTGACCTCAGGGCTTTCTATGAGTACGCAAGTACCTGCTTTGAGCCTTGGGACGGGCCGGCAGCAGTGAGTATGACGGACGGCCGCTATATCGGCTGTGTCCTTGACAGAAACGGGTTGAGACCTTCCAAATATATCAGGACAACCGACAACCGGCTGATTATCACATCCGAGTACGGGGTGTTGGAGTTTCCTGAAGAAGAGATCGTAGAGCGCGGGAGATTGCAGTCGGGACAGATGATGGGTATCGACCTCAAGTACGGAAGAGTACTCTATGATGAGGATATCAACGACTATATCAAAAGTATCTTCCCGTATGATGCATGGCTCAGCCAAAATATGAGTTATCTACAGGAGCATGTACCGAATACAAAAGTGGAGAAGTGCTATACCGATGATAAAGATATGGAAGCCAGACAGCGTTACTTTAACTTTACGCTTGAGGTGATCAGGGAAGTGATCAAGCCTTTGATCGTTGAGGGGAAAGAACCGACTGCGGCAATGGGGGATGATGCGCCGATCGCCGCATTCTCCAAAGAGCAGAGAAACTTCACGGATTTCTTCAAGCAGAAATTCGCCCAGGTGACCAACCCTCCGATCGACCCGATCAGGGAAAAAACGGTCATGAGCCTCAATACCGGTTTCGGTGAAGTTAGAAACGTACTTTCTGACGATCCTGAACATGGGAAAAGGCTGAAAACAGTGCTTCCGGTCATGTCGGCCGAGAAGTTCCATATCCTTCAGGAGTTCGGGACTGAAGGCAATGAGAAGTATGATCCTGCCTATAAAGTGGGCCACTACGATACGACATTTGCCAATGACCTTAAAGAGAGTCTGGATGTTTTGATCGATAAGATCATTGCGGATGTAAGAGAGAATGGGGTGAGGACAATCATCCTGGATGACAGAGGATTGGCAGCTGATAATAATGTCATGCCGATGATGATGGTCGTCGGACGTTTGAACCAGGTACTGCTTGAGTCAAATTTCAGGCACCTGACAAGTATCGTGGCGGCGACAGGTGAAGTATTTGACCCGCACTCAGCAGCATGTCTGATCGGATACGGTGCGGCTGCGGTCTTCCCTTATATGCTCTACTATACCGTTGAATCACTGGTAGATGAAGAGGGACAGGACCTTGCCATTACACTGAAGAGAGTACGCAGAGCCATCGGCGGGGGCCTGATGAAGATCATGTCCAAGATGGGTATTTCGACCATTTCGAGTTATAGAAACTCCAAGCTTTTCGATGCTATCGGCCTCAGTGATGAGATAGTTGAAGAGTGTTTCAAGGGAGCAAGAGGCCTTCTCAAAGGACTCGGATACAGCGATATCGAACAGAGACTCAACAGTAACCACCAGAGAGCCTACACCCATGCTTTTGAGGGAGAGAAAAAGGTACTGTATAAAGGCGGGTTCTACAAGTATAGAAAAGGTGAAGAGTTCCACGACTTCTCAAAAGCAACGATCAATGCGATCCAGAAATCTGCAGAGAGTGGGAAAAAAAAGGATTACGAAGCACTGAAGAGACTGGTAAATGAAAGAGATGAGAAATTTATCCGTGATTTCTTTGAACTTAAGAGTGAAAGAGCACCGATCAGTATCGATGAAGTGGAACCTTTGAGTGCGATCCATAAGCGTTTCTCTACAGCAGCGATGTCTATGGGGTCGATCTCTCAGGAGGCACATGAGACACTTGCCGTGGCAATGAACCGCATCGGTGCGAAGTCAAACTCCGGTGAGGGCGGTGAAGATGAAGCGCGTTATGGTACCGAAAAGGTTTCCAAGATCAAGCAGATCGCATCAGGCAGATTCGGTGTGACGCCTGAGTATCTTCAGAATGCTCAAGAGCTCCAGATCAAAGTAGCGCAGGGCGCAAAGCCCGGTGAAGGGGGTCAGCTTCCGGGATCCAAAGTCACTCCTTTGATCGCCAAGCTGAGACATACGAAACCGGGTGTGACACTGATCTCGCCTCCGCCGCACCATGATATCTATTCGATCGAGGATCTGGCACAGCTGATCTTTGACCTGAAACAGGCAAACCCAAATGTGAGAATAGCCGTAAAACTTGTATCGACTGCCGGTGTGGGTACGATCGCAGCGGGTGTAGCAAAAGCGTATGCAGACAAGATCATCATCTCCGGCGGGGACGGCGGTACGGGAGCAGCACCGATCGGTTCGATCCGGTTTGCCGGGAACCCCTGGGAGCTTGGGCTAACCGAAGCACATAATGCACTGAAGGCAAATGATCTCAGAGGCCAGGTTACCATCGAGACAGATGGCGGGCTTAAGTCCGGTATGGATATCGTCAAAGCCGCGATCATGGGGGCAGAAGAGTATGCGTTCGGTACGGGTGCGCTTGTGATCGTAGGGTGTAAGATGTTGCGTGTCTGTCACCTCAATACCTGTGCGGTGGGTGTTGCAACACAGGACCCAAGATTGAGAGAAAGATTTACGGGGAATGTGGAAAAAGTGGTGACCTATTTCAATTTTGTAGGCGAAGAGGTCAGAGAGATCCTTGCCCAGCTTGGGTATAGATCGCTTGAAGAGGTCGTTGGTAAGACCGAGCTGCTTAAAGTGATCGATGATGAGTTTGCGAAGAAGTTTGACTTTGATATGCTGCTTGACAAAGTGGAGGGTATTGATACCTGTCAGATGCCGTCCAATGAACCGTATGACCAAAATGAATATGAAAAAGAGATGCTTGCAGAGCTTCTTCCAACGATTGAAAAACCTGAAGCTCCTATCACACTGACCAAGGAGATCAATAACCTGAACAGAAGTTTCGGTGCAAGAATTTCCGGAGAGATCGCTAAACGTTACGGTAACAAAGGGCTTCCCGAAGGTACGATCAACCTCGACCTTAACGGAACTGCCGGTCAGTCTCTGGGGGCATTCCTTGTAAACGGGGTCAATATCAACCTGAAGGGTGCCGGTAATGACTATATCGGGAAGGGGATGAACGGCGGCAGCATCGTGATCACAGCCGATAAGATCGCAGGTGCACCGTTCGCGTTGGGTGGCAATACTTGTCTATATGGCGCGACAGGCGGTACGGTTTATATCAATGGGATCGTCGGCGAGCGTTTTGCAGTACGTAACTCGGGTGTCACCGCGGTGATAGAAGGAACAGGTGACCACCCATGTGAGTATATGACGGGCGGTACGGTAGTCATCCTCGGTAGAACCGGTGTAAATTTTGGGGCAGGTATGACAGGCGGTAAAGCCTTCATCTATGATGAAGAAGGCAGTTTCTACGAAAAGATCAACCCTGAGCTTGTCGAGGCATTCCGTGTGGATACGGATGAGTATGATTATGAGATGTTTGATCTGAAAGCTTTGGTTAAAGACTATTTGGCGAAAACAGGAAGCAAAAGAGCAGAGTATATCCTTGATCACTTCAGAACCGAGATCAGAAAGTTCTGGATGGTCGTACCGAGAGGTGCAAAACCGACACTTGAAGCAAGAAAGAAAGGGGAATAAGTTCGGCAATACGGCATATACCCAGAGAGGATCTGTATGGTATGCCGGTACGTTTCGAATCTACGACTTCGCTGCAGGATTGGCGCTTTGCGAAGGGCTTGAAGTGGTTGTTGATGAGGATTATGTTATAGTTTCAAAAGATAAAAAGACTGCAGATAAGATCGTTGGATTAATCCAGTCGATTGAAGTGAAGGAATAAACAATGTTTGGAAACCTGTTTAAAAAAGATGAGAGCGTTAAAGAGACACCAAATCAGTGGATAAAGTGTCCAAAATGTACCTCATTGATGTTCTATAAAGAAGTAGAGACAAAGCTCAACGTCTGCCCCAAGTGTAATCATCATTTCCGTATTTCTGCCGAGAAACGTATCGAGTCTATTGTAGATGAGGATACTTTTGTAGAGATGGATGCAAACCTTGCACCGGTTGACCCCTTGAAGTTTTCAGACAAGAAGTCATATGCAAAACGTTTGGAAGAGGCAAAAGCGAAAACCGGCAAGACCTCTTCTGTGGTAAGCGGAAGTGCAATGATCAACGGCCAGCCTGTAGAACTTGCAGTGTTTGACTTCTCTTTTATGGGCGGGAGCCTTGGTTCGGTCGAAGGAGAGAAGATCGTAAGGGCGATCAACAGAGCGATTGAGAAAGAGTGTGGATTTATCATTGTATCTGCTTCAGGCGGAGCACGTATGCAGGAGAGTACCTATTCACTGCTTCAGATGAGCAAGACTTCAGCCGCACTCAACAGTCTGCATCAAAAAGGTCTGCCGTTTATCTCTATGCTGACTGATCCCACGATGGGTGGGGTGTCGGCATCTTTTGCAATGTTGGGTGACATTATCATGGCGGAGCCTGATGCTTTGATCGGATTTGCAGGCCAGAGAGTGATCAAGCAGACAGTGGGTGTTGACCTGCCGGAAGGTTTCCAGCGTGCAGAGTTCCTGCTTGAGCATGGGTTGATCGATATGGTAGTAAACCGTGAAGATATGAAACAGACACTTTCTGACCTCTTTAAACTGTTTAACAAGAAGGCGGGTTGACCATCACGCAGATCTATGCGCTTGTGGATAAAGAGACACTCAGAGAGAAGGGTGTCTCGCTTGCTTCCCATTTAGAACATCTCAAATCCTTTGATATCCCTCTTTTGCAGTACCGCAGCAAAAACGGTACGCTGGAAGAGAAAAAAGATGACTTGATGATAATACGTGAATACTATAACGGTGTACTCATCATCAACGATACCATTGAGCTGATCGATTATGCAGACGGATTGCATATCGGGCAGGAGGATATTCGCGAATATCATCACAACCTAAATGAAGCGGTAGAAAAAGTACGTGGGATAATCGGTAGAAAACTTCTTGGCCTCTCTACTCATGACCTCGAAGAGATAAAAGAGGCAAATAGTCTTGATCTGGATTATATAGGATTGGGAGCCTACCGTTCCACCTCAACCAAATCTGAAGCCAATGTAGCCGGAAAGGCTCTTCTTGATATTGCCAAACACTCCAGACATCCTGTAGGGATCATCGGTGGGGTGAGAATAGATGATACGTTTGAAGCACCGATCATTTATAAAGTGATCGGTGCTGATCTCTATCTTTGATCCGCTTTTGTTGACGAGGTTAATCCTCTTCTCTGCCGAATGTAGCCTCTAATCCTTTAACAAGGAGCTCTTTTTCCTTTTTACTCAGACGTGCTTCCGGATGAGTGAACGTATAGCCGAATATCGGCATCTCTCCCTCTTCTACCTCCTCAGCGGCTTCTTCTCCTTCATTCTTTTTTTGAACGCCCCATGCCGAGACATTAAAGTGTTCACGGCCTTCCGTGACATGGTCGGAAATAATCCATGAGAGCGGCGCAACATGGCTGTACCATGGCCAATTTGTGGTATGTGCGTGGCAGTCGGCACATGCCCGGTCAAAGAGCTGTTTTGTTTTTGGAGAATCCCATTCCGGTTCAGCCTTGATAGCAGGATTCGTATGATCACTCCCTATAGGCACAAATTGGATGACAATAAATACCATAAGAAGCCCCAAAACAAATTTTTTTTCATAGGTAAACTCCTTTTTTATGTGATACTTTTGAGTATGATACTCTTTCAGTGTTGATTCAGTGTGTAGTAAAAAAGAAATCGTCAGGGTATGGATAATCAAAGAAAAAGCAGTTTTTGATAAATTGACTTCTCTTTTTTAAAGACTTTAAATGCCTCTTTAAATGCAGCCAGCTGCTTTTTCTCTCTCGCTTTCATCTTTTTTTGCAAGCTCTTTAAGGACTTCTGTCCTTTGGATTTTTTCTTTTGATCAAAGGCTTTGAGTTCTCTCTTCTGTACTTGCAGATCATTGATTTCGCCCAGGATAGTCTGTATCTTTTTGAGGTGGGTCAGTGTATTTTCCAATCTGTCGGGAGGAATGATCGGCGAAAGCAATTCCAGAAGATATCTGAGTTTTTTAAACTGTATACGGAGTTTATGGTATGCTTTTTTATCTTTCTCTTTGAGATGTTTCCCTTCCGCAATTATCTCCCGGATTCTTTTGTCTATCACGCCGATCGCTATAAGGATCAAAGGCTGTTTTGCCAAATCGGGATAGATATCACTGTTCTTAAAGATACTGCCCAATGTTTCCAGTTCGGTTGAGAGAGTCGGCCCTGACATAAAAGCAGTCAGTTTCCGCTTCAGCTTCTCCTCTTTTTTCTGCATGGAATCTTTCAACTCATTCAAAAATTTTCGATCTTTGGAAGAGAATTGTTGTTTGAAAGTTTTGACATCAGCTATTGCCACATCGTTGTCCCGTTTTGCATTGGTCTCTTCCATAAGGGTGGCAAGCACTTTTTTATGGGTTTTCACCCATGCCGGATCAAAAAATGTTTCAAACTCCTGCAGCAATGCCCGGAGTTTTCTCATATGAATCCGGAACTGATGGAGTGCTTCGATCTCTCCAGGATTTTCGAGGAGTGTCTCCCGGTAGGTTTTGATCTCTTCTGTGAGAAGATAGATCATCGTATTCATCGCATGAGATACGGGAATAAACGGAGTGATCCGGTAATATGTTTTATGCCCGTCCAGAAAAGTGTGTTCAAGTTCCGGAGCGGGGAAGGTTTCGGAGTTGCTGAGGGCAGAGTTGTTGAAAGAACTGTCGTAAGTCACTTCTGCGACCAAAAGTGTTTCAAATATTTTCGGCAATCTATAATCTTTTGCCGTCTCTTCATCTTCAAACTCTATCTCAAGGTAGCACAAGCCTTTCAAAGCTCCTTTGAAGATATCCATCTCATAGAGATTGTTTTCATACTCAAAGGTATAACGGTCTTTGATGATGATACGTCCAAGCGGCCGTATTCTCTGTTCGCGATACTCTTTTTCTGCAACTTCATGTTCGCTTTCCCGTCGTACAAGGCCCTCTCCGGTTTTGATCGTTTGAAAGCAGGTATTGCCCTTTTTTCGGTAACGGGTATAGGGGGAAGCTTCGGTTGAGACGTAAAACTGTTCCAGACGCTCTTTTCTGTAAGGGATATGGTGAAATTTCAGTAATTTTTTTGCTTTGCAGGGCAACAGCAGAAATTTACGTTCAATTTCTAACGCAGCCATCAGGTACTCCTTTTGTCTTGTTTATTCTACCATACTTTGGAAACAACTATGTTCCCAAATCCGTAAATAGAAAAACAAGCACAAATAAAAGATACCGTAAAATAAG
>JBEWPY010000141.1:0-2470 GCA_047689495.1 Candidatus Sulfurovum profundilacunae
CGTAACGGAATATTTCGTTTTAGTTTGCTTTAGATTGGAAGGTTGCGGAGAAGGAGCTTACGTCCAGTAAGTGACTGAACCGCTCCTTCAAAGATAAAGTAAAATAAGACGAAAAGATTATTTTCTGCGGAGTTCTTTGATACGTGCAGCTTTACCCTTAAGTCCTCTTTGGTAGTAAAGCTTCGCTCTTCTGACTTTACCTCTTCTTCTTACTTCAATGTTCTCGATACTCTCTGAGTAAAGTGGGAAGATTCTCTCTACACCGATAGAATTTGCACCCATTTTTCTTACGATAAATGTTCTACCGGTTCCCTGACCTCTGATAGCGATACATAGACCTTCAAAATCCTGGATTCTCTCTTTTTCACCCTCTTTGATTCTTACGGATACTCTTAGTGTATCTCCTGCTCTAAAATCAGGAATATTCTTACCTTCTGCCTGCGCCTGCTCGAAGCTCTCAATATAT
Organism: Candidatus Sulfurovum profundilacunae; assembly: GCA_047689495.1. GTDB lineage: Bacteria > Campylobacterota > Campylobacteria > Campylobacterales > Sulfurovaceae > Sulfurovum > Sulfurovum profundilacunae. The sequence continues at coordinate 467 of JBEWPY010000141.1, forward strand.
TTATTTCTCATATGTTATACCTTTTTTGTATAAGTCTGGACGAAAAAACTTTGTTTTGCACAAAGCCAAGTCCCTTTTAAAGTCCGTGATTTTACTATGATTACCCTTTAAAAACTCTGAAACTACTTCTCTATTTTCATAATTTACCGGCTTTGTAAATGATGGGGCTTCCAAAAAACCCTCTTCATAACTTTCTACGCTTAATGACTCAATATTGCCAAGTACCCCTTCGACATTTCTGCTGATCGCATCACATATAACCATGCTGGGTAGTTCTCCGCCGGTCAGGATAAAATCCCCGATAGAAAACACTTCATCGGCATACGCTTCTATGACTCTCTCATCGATCCCTTCATATCTGCCTGAAACCAAAACGATATGTGCTTTGTTTGCTAAACGCTTTGTATCGTTTTGCTTGAAAAGTTTTGCTACCGGTGTGACAAAAATAATATGCGCTTCGGGTGATTCCTTCTTGATAGATGCCAAAGTATCCATAAGCGGCTGAGGCGTCATAAGCATACCCGCACCTCCCCCCACCATCGGAGCATCTACCCTGTTATGTTTGTCTGTCGTGTACTCTCTCGGATTGTAAAAGTCAATGGATATTTTTTGATCGTCTACAGCCCGTCCCAATATACTGTCAGCAAAATACCCTTTGATAAGATTGGAGAAGAGCGTTACAAATGAAAAACGCATCGTTCTAGCTTGCCTCCAGAATATCTTTGGCATCCTGAGTATAGATGGTTTTATCCTTTATATCAGCATCAATGACATATCTTGGAATATAGGGAAGCAAAAATTTTTTCGGCATCTCTTCCTCCACTAACTTTTTATCCGTCTTGATCTCCAGATAGTCCACATCCAGCATACGTTGGATATCCTTTACTTCTCCCAGTACTTCTTCTTCCTGCATCACTTTGCATCCGATAATATCGAACCAGAAGTGCTCACCGTCACTCAAATCACAGTTTGCTTTTGTTTCTGCTTCCGTGGCATAGATTTTTGTATTGGTAAGTCTCTTGGCTGCATCAACACTTTCATATCCCTGAAAACGTACCGTGCCTTTATTGAGGTTGATCTTTGCAAGTGTCAGTTCTCCACGGTCACTGTGGTAGGTTTGTCCTGCTTTGAACTGTTCAGGAAAGTCTGTATGAAGATGGAGCTTCAGTTCACCCCGAAGTCCGACGGTTCGCCCGATCTGAGCGATAAAAAATTTATCCATTATACGATTGGTTCCACATTCACACGGTAATTTTTACCGTATTTTGCTTTACAGCCTGAGATGACTGTTTTAATAGCGTTGATCATGCGTCCCTGCTTGCCGATAAGCTTACCGACATCTTCCTCATTTGCGAAGATCGTGATCTCGTCGAGCCCCTCATCGATCTCGGTAACTTCCACCGAGATATCTTCAGGATGCTCAACCAAAAGTTTGGTATAAGCTAAAAGAAACGCATCTGCCATCGAAGATTATTTTCCGGTAATTCTTTTTACTGTCGGGCTCATCTGCGCGCCGACGCTCAGCCAGTAGTTAAGTCTCTCTTCATCGACTTTTATATCTTTGTTTTCGCTTACAGGGTTATAATAACCGATAGCCTCGATCCAACTACCGTCTCTTCTTTTTCTGCTGTCTGTAACTATGATTCTGTAAAACGGTTTCTTTTTTCTACCCAGTCTTGTCATTCTGATCTTTGTCATTTTAATCCTTAAAAATATATTTTGTATGTCATCTCAGAGGATAAAGATGTAACATTGCAAATCCTGACAACTGCTCTTTAATGACTCAGAGCACTCATCAGGACTTTAGGAACGCGATTTTACCATAATCTATTTTAAGGTTTTATTAAAACATGGCCGCAGGGTGTTTTCTTCTGACAGCCTCTGCACATTGGTCAAAACTTGATACAAGTATTTGCAGCTTATGCCTCTTGACAATCCCCCCCCCCGGGTTTATGCTATACTCTGACATAAAACTTTATCTTCGGGGGAAGAAACATGAAAACC
>JBEWPY010000142.1:0-2449 GCA_047689495.1 Candidatus Sulfurovum profundilacunae
GAGAGAATGATGAAGGATGACACGGTCAGAGTCAGGCGTTGAATTTCCACTTTCTTCACTTGTATAATCAAATCACCACTCAAGAGTGCAGTATAATAAAACTGTAAACGGTCTATTAGATATTGAGAGATGTTGGTAGATGAAGCTGTCGTATACACTCCCACGAAAATGTCCCGCAGCGTTCCTTATTTTCCGGAAAAGAAGGCTTAAAATGAAACAGAAACCCGGACATATTTGGCTATAATTCCTAAAATCCAATACAAAGAGTCTATCGCATGTGCGACTTCAACAACCTTACCGACGAACAAAAACGCCATTACCACAAGATCCTTCTGGATGCCGCAGAGAGCTTCGGCGGGAAAAACTTCTTCCTTCAACTGCTTGAAACCGTACGCGAGACTTCGCCGCACCCCCTGATCGCTGCCAACAGAGAGTTCAACCTCGCATTGGGTACCGTAAAGTGGAACAAAGTGATCTTCAGGGACAAACTTCAGCTTCTTGAAAAAGCAAGACGCAAAGAGAGAGAACAGAACAACCTTCTTCCCGGCAAAGAAGAGAAAAGCTATAAGAAAGTGCTCAACCTCGTAAGGACACTCAAACCGATCGTCTTTACCGTAAGACCGAAGCGCAAAGAGGACGGCGCGGGCTTTATGTTCCAGCCTTTTGATATCATCGACGAAGAGACTACCAGGCTCAACCCGCTCTTTGATGCGATCTTCTTCTGCTCGATCGGAACCGTCAAAAAACTGCTCAACTACGAGCCAAAAGGAGAGTAAGTGTCACAGGGACAAAAAAGAGCAGCGATCAAGTACGGTATGAACGTCGGCATCGTACTCAAGGCCGATCAGCGTACAGGCTACATCACCTACGGTGTGGTGCAGAAGATACTGACCAACTCCCCTACCCATCCCCACGGCATCAAAGTACGACTGATGAGCGGTGAAGTGGGCAGGGTCAAAGAGATTGTTCAATGACGCTCTTTATCGACGGCGATGCTTTCCCCAACCTGCTCAAACCTATCGTACTGCGAACTGTCGAACGCCTGAACCTTCCGACCAAAGTGATCGCAAACAAAAAGATCAATATCGGTGCATCGAGACATATCGAATATATCATCGTAGCACAGGGGGCGGATGAGGCTGACCATCACATCGTGGCATTATGCGAAGCGGGAGATCTTGTCATCACAGCAGATATCCCTCTCGCTGACCGTATCGTCTCCAAAGACGCACACGCCATCGACCACAGAGGAGAACGCTACAGCGTAGAGAATATCAAACAGTACCTGGCGATGAGAAACCTGATGGAGAGTATCAGGGAGAGCGGAGAGATCACCGGCGGGCCAAAGCCTTTTTCACAAAAAGATGCCCACAACTTCGCCAACCAACTGCATCGTTTTCTGACAAAACATATGAAATAATCATTTCTGGAAAATGAAGCAGATCCCATTTCAACAGGAAATCAAACATGACATTAACAGCCTGGCTTACCATTGTTGGCATCTGTGCCTTAGGCGCAATGTCTCCCGGCCCTTCGCTGGCTGTAGTATTGAAGCACACACTTTCCGGCGGTCGGGAAAAGGGTATTGTCACTGCATTGGCCCACAGTGCGGGGGTTGGCCTGTACGCATTGATCTGTATCTCCGGTTTGGCCGTGGTTATTTTTGCCTCCGAAACGTTCTTTTCGGTTGTGCAGTGGCTGGGAGCACTGTATCTGGTATGGCTGGGGATCAAAGGGCTGCTCAGTCAAAGCAAGCCCAATCAGATGCTTCCTGAAGTCGATGCACAAACAGCCGCCCGCGACGGTTTTATGATTGTATTTTTAAATCCTAAAATTGCCGTATTTTTTATCGCCCTCTTCAGCCAGGTTGTCGGCACTGACACCACCATGGCAGGTAAAATCATCTATGCCTCAACGGCAATGGTCATTGACGGCGTGTGGTATGTCATTGTAGCCAGGCTGTTTTCAAATCCTCGCTGGCTGGGGATACTTCAGGCAAAAGCGGTCTGGTTGAACCGCCTGTTCGGTCTTGTCCTCATCGGGCTCGCGGGCAAACTTGCAGCCGGTTTGGTTTAGATTCTCACTCTCCGGACATTCCCTTCAAATATCGCGGCATAGGGAGGAGACTCATGTCCCATATTAGGGAATAAAGTATATTTTTTAAGTTACCGTAAAAAATTATTGCTATAAATAAATCGCTAATTCAAACAATAAGATTGAAAAGTCGTATTTAAGAGTTTTTATAAGGCATATCAAATTTTCTTAGATTATATGAATAGTAATATGGTGCGGTCGAGAGGACTCGAACCTCCACGGCATTGCTGCCACTAGAACCTGAATCTAGCGTGTCTACCAATTTCACCACGACCGCTTGTTTTGTGGTTTACTAAAGAGATCGAAATTATACCCCATAAACCTTAACTATAGTTATCGCTGTCGCTGCCGACAG
>JBEWPY010000143.1:0-2445 GCA_047689495.1 Candidatus Sulfurovum profundilacunae
GGGAAAAGACAAACCAAAACTGACGCTATACTATGATAAGGAGTGTCCCTTCTGTAACCATTATGCCGCTTTCCTTGCGCTCAAAAAGAGCCATGAGCTTCATCTCATCAATGCCAGGGAGTCCCTGAAAAAGATCCGTACCCAATGTCCGCATCTAGATATCAACGACGGGATGATCCTAGAAGTGAACGGTTACTGTCTGCAAGGTACCGAGGCGCTCGCCTATCTCGACACACTGATCACCCGCAACTCTTTTTTGGGAAAGCTGCATCGCATATGGGGCTTTGCCCCATGGCTTACCCTTCCGCTCTACAGAGCCATCAAACGCTTTCGGCAGATCATTCTGTTTATCATGGGAAAGAAGAGCAGGATAGAGTAAGCAGAGAGAGCTACAGACTCTATGTTGGTGCGTGGTTACGCACCCTACGCAAAAGAATATCCTCATTTCAGCACTTCCAAGCATATGAAAAAAGGCAGATGGTCATCTCTCCGGTATCTGTAGGTCGGGATACCCTTATCCCGACACACAACTCTTATGGAGAAAATATTTATGGTGTCGGGGTGGGGACACCCCGACCTACAAACCCTCTACTTTGCCAGATACACCTTTCATCCGTAGATTTGGCACGGCCAAACGTTCTTAACCGATGCAGGATAAACATACAGAAGCTAGAGCTTCCCAGCGAAAGTAAAATAAAGGCTATGTATATTTACGATTAGATGCTACAATCAAAAAAAGGAGTCACCATGATCAAAGATATTCTATATACCGGACTGGGCGGGGCTCTCCTGCTCAAGGAGCGTGTCGATGAAGAGATCGAAAAACTGCAGGAGAAAGGCAAACTGAGCAAAGAGGATGCCGACAAATTCCTTGAAAAGCTGCAAAACCGCGGCGAAGAGGAGGAGGAGAAGCTCAAAGAGAGGATCAAAGAGGCACTCAAAGAGGCCATTGATGAGATGGGGCTTGCCACGAAAGCAGACATTGAGGCACTGAAAGAGAAGTAGTGTTGTACAGACTCTACTCCCCTCTGCGGATATGGCACGTCTTCCAGGTGCTGCTCACACTCTACCTGCTCATACGCAAGCGTGAACGTTTTCTGCTTTTCTCTCCCCTGAGTGCAGAAAAGCTCACAGAGGTCATCACTTCCCTGGGGGCAAGCTTCATCAAACTTGCCCAGGTACTTGCCACGCGTAACGACTTTTTTCCGCCGCTCTACCTGGAAGCACTCAAAACACTGCATGATGAACTTCCGCCGATGGATGAGGCCACTATGCAGGGGGTCTTTGACCGTGCATTTGAGAAAAGTCCTTTTAGACGATTTGAAAAAATGCCTATCGCCTCGGCCTCTATCGGCCAGGTACATGAGGCTTGGCTGGATAAGCAAACCAAGGTAGCCGTAAAGCTGCGGCGTGAAGGGATAGAGAGACAGGTACGTGCAGATATACGTATCCTCACAACATTTAACCGTCTCTTCCGCCCCCTCTTTTCACACTACACCAAACACTCCATCGAAGCAGTGATCGCAGAGTTTTCCGTGATGATACTCAAAGAGGTCAGCCTCAACCAGGAGAGAGCCAACCTGATCAAGTTTTCGGAGACCTATGCAAATATGGGTGTGCGATTTCCTGTTGCCTATGAAGCATTGAGCAGCGATGATGCCCTGGTGATGAGTTTTGAAGAGGGGTTCCGCTTTGACGACAAAGTTGCCATCGAAAACGCTGCGATCGATATCCGCCCCATTATCGATACCCTTGTCACCTTTTATACCGAGCAGATGCTCGTCAAAGGTTTTTTTCATGCCGATCCGCATCCGGGGAACCTCCTTGTCTCCAAAGAGGGAGAGCTGATACTGCTGGACTTCGGCATGGTCAAACGTGTCCCCAACGAGACACGTGTGGCGATCATCGAGCTGATCAAAGCGGCCAATGAACAGGACTATGAACGCTATGTCAATGCCAGTAAACGTCTGGGGACGATCGCCTATGATGCGCCCACCAGCGAACTGGCCGAATTTACCGAAAGCATGTTCGAGATCTTCAACAATGATGCCCTGGACAGTGCCAGCATGCAGCTGCTGGCTTTTGAGGTGTTGGAGAAGACGCGTAACCTTCCCTTCAAACTGCCGCAGGAAGCGATCTATATCCTGAGGGTGAGCGCGATCATCGAGGGGCTCGGAACCACCTATATCGAGAACTTCAACGGTATCAAGGATATCCTCCCGATCCTGCAGAAGAACATCCCCAGGGCACTGGGTGCCAAAGAGAGTATCCTGGAGACACTCATGGATGAGTTCAGCCAAATCCCCCTCGATATCAGAGCATTTCGAAGCAGTATCTACAAGATCAGCGAGGAGAACCTCAGTGTAGAACTCTCCAAACCGCAGCTGGAGGTGATCGAGCAAAAGCTCAGCGACCGGGTCTCTTCTGTAACGATCACACTGGGTA
>JBEWPY010000042.1:0-13609 GCA_047689495.1 Candidatus Sulfurovum profundilacunae
AGGTGGAAAGGTTAAAGTGAAATAGGTGGAAGGATGGGAGTGAAATTTACACCGATGATACATGGAATGCATGCAAAGCTATTTCATTCGCAAAAAAAAGGTCATTGGACCAAGGTCATAAAACTGTCATTTGGCTCAATGCCAGAGGTGTCTATTTGGCAGACAAAAGAAGGGTTTCTGAATCTCCGAACCTTATGGGCGACAAAACACTTGCTGAAGCGTTACAGGCATTTGTAAAAGCGGGAGGGGAAGTGTACGCTTGCAAACTCTGTGCCAAAAAAGCCGGATTGACACAAACGGATCTGATCAAGGGGATTATGATGGGTAAGGAAGATATCATTCTTCCTTATATATTCAGCCCTGTAATGAAAATTATCAGCTGGTAAACGAAGATTAGAACAGATTTTTCATTACGTTAGTATTGGGGGCATAAATTTTAAAGTATCTTTCTCCTGCTACGAAGTTTCGGCTTCGTAGTGTATATCTCCTATTCAAAAGACAAAGACATAACTTCAACAGTATGATTTTTAACATTCGGTATTCCCATAAAATACATATCTTGGCCTTACACTCAATGCCTAAGCAATTCTTTTGTTTGGATTAAATTTATCTCATGTATTTGAAGAAGATCAATTAACTGAAACAGAGGAAAGTGTTGGTTCAGTGATCCGGATTTTAGTTAAAAAACCAAACAAGCATATTTAAAAACATTCAATACGCAAAATCATCTCTTTTTTGTCTCTGTCCCTCTATCCGCCCGGGCTGGAGCCCGGGAAGAGTGAAAACAGGGTGAACTATACGCCTTTCACCATCGCTTCGATCTTCTCTACGACTGAAGGATCTTCAAGTGTGGAGATATCCTGGGTAATAGGCTCGTCTTTTGCGATCGCACGGAGGATACGTCTCATGATCTTGCCCGAACGGGTTTTCGGCAGACCCGGAGCAAAGACCATATCGTCGCAGATCGCAATATTACCGATCTCTTTTTTGATCACGTTATTGATCGCTTTGACCTCTTCTACTTCATCCGCTACTCCCTCGTCTGATTTGAGTACGATGTAGGCAAAGATTCCCTCGCCTTTGATATCATGCGGTTTTCCTACGACTGCCACTTCAGCGACATTGTCATGCTTCTTGATCGCCGCTTCCACTTCTGCCGTACCCATACGGTGGCCCGATACATTGATGACATCATCCGTACGGCCAGTGATCGTGATGTATCCGTTCTCGTCGTAGACTGCACCGTCACCTGTGAAGTATACCGGCTTTCCGTCTTTCTTCACATCACCGAAGTATGACTTGATGAACCTGTCAGGATCCCCCCATACGCCACGGATCATGGACGGCCAAGGTCTTGTGACACACATATATCCGCTTTCGCCTGCTCCCATTTTCTCACCGGTCTCAGGATCAAGGATCTCACCCATGATACCCGGAAGCGGAAGTGTTGCACACGCAGGCTTGATAGGCGTAGCGCCAGGAAGTGGAGATACGATGTGTCCTCCTGTCTCTATCTGCCAGTAAGTGTCCACGATCGCACATTTGCTCTGGCCTACCTCTTCGTAGTACCATTTCCATGCCGGCGGATCGATAGGTTCGCCGACAGTTCCAAGTACTTTGAGTGATGAGATATCATACTTCGCAGGTTCATCTTCACCTGTTTTGTGAAGTACACGGATCGCAGTCGGTGCAGTATAGAACTGGTTGATCTTGTACTCTTCTACCATCTGCCACGGACGGCCTGCATCCGGATAGGTGATAACACCTTCGAACATTATTGTTGTTGCTCCCATCGCAAGCGGTCCGTAGACAATGTAGGTATGTCCTGTGATCCACCCGATATCGGCCGTACACCAGTACGTATCATTCTCTTTGACATCAAAGACCCACTCCATCGTCATCTGTGCCCAGAGGATATATCCGGCCTGGTTATGCTGCACCCCTTTTGGTTTACCTGTACTTCCGGAAGTATACAGCAGGAAGAGAGGATCTTCGCTATCCATCGGCTCGGCAGGACATACGGAGGATTTGTCTTTGATCAGTTCATTGTAGGAGTAGTCACGGCCGGCAACCCATTCGATATCTTCATTGTTGCGTTCAACGATAAGCACCTTCTCTACGCAGCTTTTGCCGTCAGCCAGTGCGGTATCCACCACAGGCTTCAGCATATACGGTTTTGTCTTTCTGAAAGCGCCGTCAGCCGTGATCACTACTTTTGCCTCTGCATCATCGATACGGTCTCTAAGCGCTTCTGCCGAGAAGCCGCCAAATACGATCGAATGGATCGCACCGATCTTGGCACAAGCGAGCATCGCGAATGCCGCTTCAGGGATCATCGGCATATAGATCACGACCCTGTCACCCTTTTTGACACCAAAATCCTCTTTGAGAAGGTTGGCAAACTTGTTGACCTGGTAGTAGAGCTCAAGATAGGTGATGATCTGCTTATCGCCCCTGTCACCTTCAAAGATGATTGCCGCTTTGTTCTTACGCGATTCGATGTGGCGGTCCACACACTGGTGGGCTACGTTGAGTTTACCGCCCTCAAACCACTTGACAAACGGCGCATTGCTTTCGTCAAGTACGTTGGCAAAAGGTTCGAACCAGTCGATCTTCTCAGCGGCATAGGCACTCCAGAAGCCTTCGTAATCTTCATTTGCTGCTTCTACAAGCTCTTTGTACTCACACATATTTTTGATTCTTGCCTGTTTTGCAAACGCTTTGTTTGGTTGATATAGATCTTTTAGCATTTTTACTCCTTGGTTGATCATTAAAGTTTTTTAATATTTTTTAATTTTAGATACATCAATGCCGTCATCACCGCATCGTTGAGTGCATCGTGTGCACCAAGTCTGGAGAGAGACAACGTTTTAAGAATCGTATCAAACCTCAAATCGATATTTCCTTGCGGAATCGTCTGAATCTTCTTTTCATAGTATATTGCAGAAACCTCCTTTTGCAGGTTCGGTAACGTTATGCCGAACATCTCTTTTATATACTTGTTTATCATCGCTACATCAAATTCCAGATAGTACCCTGCCAATGGCCTGTTGCCTATATAGTAAAGGAACTTCTCTATAGCCTCCTGAACAGGTATCGCTCCCTGCAGGTCACAGTTTCTTATCCTGTGGATTGTGATACTTTTATGGTCAATTTCTTTATCCTGATCGATATATATATGTATCGACTCATCCAAAAGAATCTTGTCATTTTTTATCTTTACTGCCCCGATCGAGACAATATTGTCCTCTTTGGGATCAAGACCTGTTGTTTCGCAATCAAAAACAACGATCTCATCAGCATGAGGCTCATCGAACAAAAATGCAAAACGCTCATCCGTGAGATTTTTTCTGTTCCATTTGTTCCTTAGCAACTGAAACATAAAACCTCCCTGCCTTATCCCACGATAGACAGGTGAAAATGGTAACTCACCATCTTTTTAAACCTGTTGACTGTTTTCAGTGCTTCTTTGAGCAGATCACGTTCTATCTTGCTGATATTAACCACTGAAATATAGTTATCTATCTTCTCGCCTTTAGCCAACTGTTCAAGTTGCGAATGAAGCCTGAGTGTATGCAGCACCTCAAGCGACTCCATCATCTCTGTCGCATCTTCTTTGCTCAAAAAACCGATATTATTGAGTTCTTTGATGCGCAAAGAGGTATTCGTTGCCCGGATACCGTGCTCCAGTGCCAATGCACGTACTCCATGTATGATAGCGAAGAGTGCGCCTTTTTTGATATCGATCTCGCCTTGATGTCCTTTATCGTGAACAAATTGGGAAAAGATGCCAAGCGGGGATTCAAATGTCTCTATCGCTCTTGCAAAGTGCATGAGGATCTGTTGTTTCTCCTGCACTTTGGAGAGAAGATACTCTATCAACTCATCATGAAGCGCCGTTTTTCCCACTACTGCAGTTGAATCAAAAAAGATCGCCATATCCATGAAATTTTCATAGTTCGGTTCTTCGATCCAGCGATAGATATCTTTTTTATAGGCTTCAATACTTTTGCACCACTTAGGATTGATCATCATGATACCGCCCTCGCAACGCGGAAATCCTATCTCATCAAGTACTTCGATAAAGCGCTGTGTGACTTCCCTGGCCTCCTCAGGCATAAAGCCCTCCTCAAAGATCAAAGCATTATCCTGATCGGTACGAAGGATCTGAGAAGCGCGTCCCTCGCTCCCCAGCAGGACAAGCGTACATCTGTTGTGCCAGGAGGATGGAATGATCATCTCAAAGAGCTTTGTATACATCTTTTTGTTGATCTCCGAGACAAGTTTGGCAATGTAACGACTCTTGACTCCTTTGTCATGCAGTGCTCCGATCATCACATCAAGACGTTTGGCTGCATCAACAACATCTTCAAGCTCCTGTGCCCTTTCCATCTGTACAGTAATGAGATGTGACTGGTTCGAAAAGAAACTGACCAGGTCAACCAGTTCCAGTATCCCTAGAACATTGCTATCACTGTCAAATACAGGCAAATGTTTGATAGAGTGTTCTGTCATCACAAGCAGGACATTGAAAAGGAGCTCTCCGTTTTTGATCGAATGAATCGGACAGGTTTGGATCTGAGAGATCTTCTCCAGGTTTTCATCCTCTTTGTGCAGTATATAATATCTGAAGTCTGCATCAGTGACGATACCGTACCCCTCTTTGTTTTGTACCAGCAGACAGGTAGCGCCTTGGCTGTCCATACGTTTCAGTGCTTCAACGATCGGTGTATCGGGGTCGATCACGCAGCTTTTGTGAAGGATGGACTCATTCAGCCTGGCGACCATAAGATCACCCATGGAGGCATACTCTTTTTTCTCTTTGAGCATATCCATACGTTCTACAATGCTCGAGAAGAAATAGTTCTTGAACTCTCTGTTGCTTTCGCATAAATCCAAAAAAGTCTCTTGCGGTATCTCAAAACAGATCAGTTCTTCCGTGACAATATACTTGTAGTGTGAAGGTTGCGATTCGATCAGCTCCATTCCGCCGAAAGTATCATGGGTATGATAGATATCGATATGCTCCTCTAGAGTGTCAAGCACATCAACCGTACCTTTGATGATGATAAAAAAATGCTCCGGGACTTCCGCCTGGTCTATCAGGATCGTACCATTTGGATAGTAAGCTATCTGCGCATCTCTTTGGATACGTGCAGACTCTTCCTGTGTTAAGAGTGTAAAAGGCAAGTGTGTTTTCAGGTTTTCAAGTAGTGCGATCAATTCACCTTCCTCAATTCAAGGCCCGAAGGCCTTGATATAAAATATTTAATGAGCAACTGCTCCATCAGAACCGATACCTGTCTGGCACCTGATGTCCTGTGCATCAAACTCTTCAGCACATCTTGCTGCATCGTCACTCTTATCCGTAACAGAGAAGAACCAGATCGCTGCAAATGCCAAAGGTACAGAGAATACTGCCGGGAACTTATAAGGTACGATCGGATCGCCCATACCCATGATCTGAGTCCAGACAACCGGGCCGAGTATTACCAGCACAAGCGCGGAGATCAACCCGATATATCCGCCGAGCACTGCCCCTCTTGTCGTCAATTTCTTCCAGAAGATCGACATAAAGAGAACCGGGAAGTTTGCTGATGAAGCAATCGTAAATGCCAGGGCAACAACAAATGCGATATTCTGCTCCTCAAATGCGATACCAAAGAAGATCGCAGCGATCCCGATACCGAATGTTGCGAATCTACCTACTCTCATCTCTTTTTGCTCGTCTACTTTTTCGCCCTCTTTAGCAAATGCATTGGCATAAAGGTCGTGAGAGATTGCTGATGCACCGGCCAGTGTAAGACCAGATACAACTGCAAGGATCGTAGCAAATGCAACAGCAGAGATAAAGCCAAGGAAGTAGTCACCGCCGACTGCATGTGCCAGCCATACTGCCGCCATATTGTTCATACCTTTCAGCGTTACGCCGTCTTCGGCCATATAGATACCGCCTTCAGCCCCCAGTACAAGTACGATCGCACCGAATCCCATAATGAAAGTCAGTACATAGAAGTACCCGATCAGGCCGGTCGCAACAAATACTGACTTTCTCGCCTCTTTCGAATCTGAAACCGTAAAAAATCTCATAAGAATATGCGGAAGGCCTGCTGTACCAAACATCAATGCAATACCAAGCGAGATCGCAGAGACAGGATCAGAGACAAGACCACCGGGGCTCATGATCTCAATACCTTTAGAGTGTACTTCGGTCGCTGCTGTAAAGAGTGACTCAAAGCTGAATCCGAATTCACTCATGACCATGATAGACATGAATGTCGTACCGGCAAGAAGAAGTACCGCTTTGATGATTTGTACCCATGTCGTCGCAAGCATGCCGCCGAATGCAACGTATGCCACCATCAATGCACCGACAAGTACGACTGCGAACTCATAGTCAAGGCCAAAGAGGATCTCAATCAGTTTACCGGAACCAACCATTTGTGCGATCAGATAGAGGATAACAACCGAGATCGAACCTAGTGCCGCAAGGATACGGATAGGCTTCTGCTTGAGCCTGTACGCTGTCACATCCGCAAATGTGTACTTACCAAGGTTTCTAAGCTGCTCGGAGATCATAAAGAGAATGATCGGCCAACCGACAAGAAAACCGATAGAGAAGATCAGTCCATCATACCCTTTGAGGTAAACCATGCCTGTAATACCAAGGAATGATGCCGCTGACATGTAGTCACCCGCGATCGCCGTACCATTTTGTGTACCGGTGATCCCACCGCCGGCAGTATAGAAATCTTTGGCAGATTTTGTTCTTTTAGACGCCCAGTATGTGATCCCGAGCGTCGCCGCAACAAAGATAAAGAACATCACAACTGCAGGGACATTCATCTCCTCAGCCTTCGTTCCGCCTTCAATTCCGCCTGCAGCAAAGAGCGCGGCAGTTCCTAACATCAATAGAGATAAAACCTTTCCAAACATTATTTTATCTCCTTATCAAGCTCTTTTTTTACTTCATTTAAAAGATCATCAAATTCGCCATTCGCTCGTTTGACATAAATACCTGTCATTGCAAATGCAAATACGATGATCGCGATACCGACCGGTATTCCGACCGTAGTCATTCCACCGCTTAAACTCGCACCCAGTGTTTCGGGACTGAATGCGATCAATAAAATAAATGCATAGTATACTATCAGCATTATGATCGTTAAAGTCCATCCGAACCTGCCTCTTTTAGAGACAAGTTCCTGGTAATTCGGATTGTTTTGAATCTTTTGTACTTGTTCCTGTGTCATATATTCTCCTTCAATCCGTATAGTATCAATCCTTTTCACACTATACGGCATTATTACTTATTTTTAAAAGTTGTAATTCACTATCACCCTATATTCTGACCAATCTAATCCTGGTTTAAAATCTGTAGGGTAATTCCCTCTGAATCTCAACTGAAGATCATTGCTCGCCTGATAGATCACATCAAATCCTGTTTCATCTGCAGTCCAGGCACTTCCGGGCACATAGCTGTTCTGCGTACCGATGTCAAATTCTGCATAATAAGCAGTCGCTTTGACCCCGTACTCTTTGAAGTTGTAGCTTGCAGCCACTTTGAAGGCATCAGTATCATTGAAGAACATATGTCTGGTCACCATACCTTGTGTAAAGGCAGGCATGCCACCCCATGGCGTGATAATACCGTGATCGCCCTCGGTATCAGAATCTGTCGTGGAGTATGCGGCATAAGCACTCAAAGCATCATAGGCTGCAGCCAATTTCACCCCGTAGTAGTTTGCATCTATGCTACCTGCCAATGCATCCCCCACATCGCTTTGGTTGATATATTGTGCAGAAGCTTTCATCTTGACCGCATCATTCAGTGTACAATCCCATCCAAGATCCGCCTGGAGATAGAGTGCATTAAGGATATCATAGGCATAGTAGTTCCACGCCTGAAGCGTTGTTCCTTCGATCCCCTTATAGATCAATGCACCTGCCGTTACTCCATCAGTATCCGTCCCGGCACCGAGTGCAACTTCACCCATATCGGCAAAGTCTCCGCTCGTACCTTCTTTGAATCCTAAACCATAACCACTTTGAAGGGACAATGCCCCTGGAGGATATACATTCCCGAATGTACCTACACTCTCTTTCGTCACATGCGCCAATATGAGTGTCGTATCCTCGATATCACTGTTAGTCAATACTGCCGCTTCAAAAAGGTTTGGCAGCATTCTGGCATCATCTGCACCTGCAAACGGTGTGTCCAATCTTTGACGACCTATCTTGAATGTCGTGTTGTTTCTTGCATAGTTTAGGTACAGCTCACCTAAAAATACGTAATTATCAAAATTATCACCATACAGCGACGGATCATAACTTGCACTTCCTGCATCTTCAGCATCTTCTTCATGGATATCAAAGCCATACGTACCGTATGCTTTTGCTACAAGGCTCAATCCTTCCCAGGACGGTGTCTCATAGCCGATCCATCCGCCTGCTGCCAATGCGTTACGGTTGTTTTCAACGATTCCTTCGTAGGTTCTATCGATATAAAAACCTCGCAGCTGACCGGATATTTTTCCATAATCCGCCTCTTGAGTCTCTACCGCAGGTTCCGCTACCTGCACGACAGGCACGACATCTCCCCCCGCCATGATCATGGTTGAAGTTATCAGTGATAGCAAAACTGTCTTTTTCATGTAACCTCCAAATATTTTTTTACATTTGCATTATGAAGATTCAAAATAGCATTAACGTAGCATAGAGGTTTTTGGTAAAAAAAAGGATGAAAAAAGCTTTAAATGTAGCATATCGTTACATTTATGTAAACTCTTGAGTCAAAGGAAGGAAACAGAAAGAGAGGATGGTTTGAAAATATGTGTAGGATCAGGGTTTAAACAGTTTATATCCTATCCCTTTGATACTGACGATCAAGTCCTCTTTAAGCGCCTGACGGACTCTGTGCATCTCAGCCCTGATCGTTGCGGCATCAACATGTACATCGTTCCACACATAATGCCTGAGCATATCAAAATCGACGATCTTGTCGATATTGGCGGCAAGAAGATGCAGGATCTGCTGCTGTTTCGGTTTAAGCTCCTGCTCTACCCCGTCAAAATAGAGTCTCTCTTTTTGAAAATCATAACTATACATTTTACTTAACTTCACGACACTTTTAGACTGGATATCTGTCATTTTAAGCAGCCTCTCAATATGTAATGTGAGCTCTTTAAGATGAAAAGGCTTTTTAAGGTAGTCATAACATCCAAGTTCATAGGCTTTGGATATCTGCTCGATCTGGGTGATCGCTGAGATAAAGATTGTGGGGATATGTATCTTCTCTTTCTGAAGTTTTTCAAGTAGCGACAACCCGTCTATGGAAGGTGTATTGATATCAAAGATAAAGAGGTCATAGCTGCTTTTCTTGATCTGTTCATATGCCTCTTCTCCATCTTCAAAGGCATCGACGATGTATCCCGTCTCTGAAAGATACTCGGTGATAGCACTTTGAAGCATCAGCTCATCTTCAAGAAGAAGTACTCTCATCTGCACTATCCTTTTTCACGGAGAAGCCTTCACCCTCTTCCTTTATCGGCTCTTCTTCCCCTTTGTATTTGAATCTATAGCTAAAGACTGTTATCTGTTCATCTGAGTTGACAGTGATTCCAACATTTTCTTTTTTACATATCGCGCCTACGATCTCCAGCC
Source organism: Candidatus Sulfurovum profundilacunae (assembly GCA_047689495.1). GTDB lineage: Bacteria > Campylobacterota > Campylobacteria > Campylobacterales > Sulfurovaceae > Sulfurovum > Sulfurovum profundilacunae. The sequence goes on from JBEWPY010000042.1 coordinate 9,664, forward strand.
CCAGTCCGAAGCCGGATTCAATCTCATCTTCTCTATGAAAAGGCTCGAATATTTTTTGGGTATCTTCAATTTTCTTTGAGCAGGTAATAAAACGCATGATGATATCCTCCTTCTCCTGATAAAGTTCAACCGTAATATCCGTCCCTCTTTTTGCATATTTTATCGCATTGGAGAGATTATTATCAATGACACGCTGAAGCTCCAGTTCATTGAACCAAATTTTGCCGCACTCCCTTAACTCTGTTTGTACCGTATGCTCATTGCCCAGAGCGATCTCTTCAAAGAACTTTACCCTGGAAAGCAGATACGCTTTGATATCGATCCACTCTTTTTCATACGTGAGTCTGTCTCTTTTCACCATATAGCTTAAATCCTCATAGATCGTTGAAATCATCTTCGAGGCTGCTTCGATCTTTTTAAGGTATCTGTTTTCTCCATATTTCATTGTATAGATATCGATATGGGTCATGATGACTGCCAAAGGGGTATTGACCTCATGAATAGACTGTTTGATAAAGCTGTCCTGTGCATTGACAAGCTGTTTGTTGTATTCGATCTGTTTTTGAAGCTTGACGGTTTTTGTTGCCACTTTCTCTTCCAGTGAAAGGTTGAGTTCTTTGAGTTTGGCATTACGTTCGTGGATCGCTTCCACCATCTCATTGACATACTCTGCAAGTATCTGAAATTCGCCAATGCGTATCTGTTTTTTATCGATCACGATAGTGTGGGTCACTGCTTCTTTAAAAAAATCCTTCAATGACGCCATCTCTTTTCCGATCACCTTATTGGTCATCCTGATCACAAGGTAGGCGATAAAAAAGAGGAAAAGGGAGAAGGCCAGGATAGTGGCAACATATTTGAGCAGTCTCTCTTTGTGCTTTTGACGGCTCTTTTCAATGATCTTTTCGATCTCATCGAGATAGACACCCGTACCGATCATCCAGTTCCACTTCTCGAAAAGTGCTGCATAAGAGATTTTTGCTTCAGTCTTTTTCGTGACGGGATTATCCCACATATACTCCACGTACCCCCCGCCCTTTAATGCCTCTTCAATGAGTTCCTTGATGACATATTTGCCTTTTGGGTCCTGAAATCCTATGAGGTTTTTCCCGAGGTTGTAAGGCTTGTTCGGGTCAGAGACATTGACACCCTCTGCAGTATAGATAAAGATGTAGCTGCTTCCGCTTTTTCTGTCAAAAAGATGTTCGATAGAGCGAATAACACTCTCTTTGAGTTTTTCATCACTCATCTGCGTTTGCATCTCCCTGTAAAAGTAGTGCATATAGTTCAAGACTCTCAGTGTCTCGTCCTTTGCTTTGAGTTTTTGTGATTCGAAGTAGTTTTGTCGAAGCTGTAAAGACTCTTTCTCAAAGTCCCGGTACTCCTGAAAGATAATTAAAAGGGTAAAGAGCATGATGAAGAGAAAAAGGACGATAGTCCCGAAAAGATTGATCGTATTGAGGCTCAATTTCTGAAAATAGTTCTTCATCTTACCTCACTTTTTTCTTATTTGCAGACTCTTTAAATGACCGTCTTCTCCACTACATCCAGGCCAAACCCGCCCAGACCGACAAACTCTGTATCCTTGTTGGTAGTAAGCAGATTGATGTTTTTGATGCCAAGATCCTTCAGTATCTGCGCACCTACACCAAACTCTTTGGCCTGCTCGTGAGAGATCACTTTGGTATCCAGGAATACCAGTACACCACCGTTCTTTTTGAGATAGTCAATCGCATTGTTAAGCGTATCATAACGCTTGTCATCGAGGACAAGATCGATATCTGTGCCGATATTATGAAACTTTACATTCGCAGTCTCATGTGCTTTATAAAACTGTATGACCGTATGTGCCCTTTCAAGATGATCGGTATAGGTGATCTTCTCCACCTTCATACCTCTGAGGAGAGTCTCCTCTTCACTGACACGTTTCACAAGTTTTTCATTTGCCAGACGGTACTGCACGATATCCGAGATATAAACGATCGGCATATTATGCTCTTTTGAAAAGACCTCCAGGTCATCCATACGCGCCATCGTGCCGTCATCCTTGATGATCTCGCAGATCACAGCTGCCGGGGCAAGCCCTGCAAGCTTGCAAAGGTCCACTGAGCCTTCGGTATGTCCTGTACGCACCAGTGTCCCGCCGTCTTTTGCGATGAGGGGGAAGATATGTCCCGGACGTACGAAGTCCTCAGCTACAGTTTGAGGATTTGCCAGTTTTGAGATACAGTCGTCTCTCTCGGCTGCAGAGATACCCGTATCGGCTGTAGTGGCATCGATAGAAACCGTAAATGCCGTATTGTGAGCAGAAACATTGTTATCCACCATAGGGATAAGGTCAAGCTTGGCTGCGATCTTTTTGGTCACGGGGGTACAGATAAGCCCTCTGCCCTCTTTTGCCATGAAGTTTACCATCTCAGGTGTCGAAAAGGTTGCCGCATAGACAAGGTCCCCTTCGTTCTCTCTGTCTTCGTCATCCATCATGATGACCATTTCCCCGTGTTTGATCTCTTTGATCGCTCTTTCTACTCGTGCTATCGCTTCAGCTGACATTCATTGTCTCCTGTCAATTTCCAGATTTCTTATACTATTGTATAAATAATTGGATGTATTATACCTTTTCATGCTTCATCTATCAAATTGAAAGGAAATTTTTTAAATTTTTTTATAAAATCTCCCCAAAAACCCTTGACAAGAAATATCATTGGTGCTATAATGCCGTCCACATAAGTAATAAGCCTTATGAAACAGTCTGGTGGGGTATCGCCAAGCGGTAAGGCCTCGGTTTTTGGTATCGATATTCGGGGGTTCGAATCCCTCTACCCCATCCATAAGATTTAATCTTGGTTTAATCAAATCAAGATACAATCTCACACTTCTTAACTGTCGCGGGATAGAGCAGTTTGGTAGCTCGTCGGGCTCATAACCCGAAGGTCGTTGGTTCAAATCCTTCTCCCGCAACCAATTTTAACCCTTAAAATACGAACTTTCAGAAATTTCAACTATTTGCAACACCAATTCAAATCACAAGTGCAATTTCACCTCAATTAAGCAGCAAACTTTCTAGCAACTTCTTTAAAAATACCTCATACGGTGTTTTGTACTTCAAAAAACAAAAACTTACTACAATAATATAACAGCCTTATGTCTGGATGACTGATTCAGCCCCAAAAGATCCCGGTAGGATCCCTGTCGATTTCCTGAAGTATCTCCTCCAGCTCAGTTGACGGCTCTATAAGGTCGTAAAGATGCCATCGGTTATTTCTGTCTGCACAGTAAAGCGTAAATGTCTTACCCTCATTCTCAAAACGTATCCGGGCTATCTTCATGTCGATCCACCGCGTCTCATCCCTCCATAATGGACGAGACTCGATGAGGGTGATGTTATTTCCTCTTATCTTATAGGAAAGTCTTATTTGGTTTTGTACCTCTTTGGGTATCTTCTTCTCACAGTATACCTGCATCAGCTTCTCTACCAGTTGTTTTTGTATAGGGGGTATCGGCATTTGCTTATCCTTTCTTTATCTTACCAGTTCATCAGCGATCATTTCAGCCTGTTTCAAAACAGTCTCAGTAGCCAGAAGCTGCATATCTGGCGGATATCCGAACTGTCTGAGGGTGCGTTTCACGATCACTTTAAGTTTGGCTCGTACACTCTCTTTGATCGTCCAGTCGATCGATGCATTGGATCTAACCCTCTCTGTGAGCACTATCGCAAGCTCTCTGAGTTTCTCCTGCTGCATTAGATCTTTGGCACTCTCATTGTTTGCCACTGCTGTATAAAACGCGTATTCAAAATCACTCAATCCCATTTGAGAGGCTTCACTGTCCATCTCCTGGATATCCTTACTGAGACTGATCAGCTCCTCGATCACTTCAGCTGCAGTGATGATTGAGCTGGTCCCCAAAAATCAAACAACAATGCAGTGAAATTAAGGTGTAACGA
>JBEWPY010000043.1:0-13545 GCA_047689495.1 Candidatus Sulfurovum profundilacunae
CTTGAGTATCTTCTCATACTTTTGGTGGATACCATGTTGGTGGACTTTTCTATTTGTGATAAAATGCGATATGAGTATTTTAGAGAAAAAAAGTTATGATTTTGCAATACGGATTGTCAAATGCAATGATTATCTGCAAACCGAAAAGAAAGAGTATATACTTAGCAAACAGTTGCTCCGTTCCGGTACTGCGATAGGCGCATTGATTGCTGAAGGGAAATATGCTCAATCCAAATTAGATTTCATTAATAAATTATACGTTTCTCTGAAAGAAGCAAATGAAACCAGGTATTGGCTGCGTCTTTTAAAAGATTGCAGCTATCTTGAAAAAAATATTGCAGATAGTTTGCTGAACGATATAGATGGGTTGATCAAAATGCTATCTGCAAGTACGAAAACGGCAAAAGAGAATAACCATGAAAAATAAAATAGAAACAGAGTTTCTTTTCTTAAACTCCTCACTCCTCACTCTTCACTCCTCACTATCTTTTTCAAAGGATATCTTGTGAAGCCAAGATACCAGACGAAAAAGATCTATGTCGGCGATGTAGCCGTAGGAGGGGATGCCCCTATCTCGGTACAGTCGATGACCTACAGCGATACGCACGATGTAGAGGCAACTGTCGAACAGATCAACCGTCTTCATTTTGCGGGTGCGGATATGGTGCGTGTGGCTGTACCGAAGATGGAAGATGCTTTGGCGCTGAAAGCGATCAAAGAGCAGATATCGTTACCGTTGATCGCAGATATACACTTCGACTATAAACTTGCGCTGGAAGCGGCAAAGTGGGTGGACTGTATCCGCTTCAATCCCGGCAATATCGGGGAAAAGAACCGTATCAGAGAGATCGTCAAAGCGTGTCAGGAGAGAAACCTGCCGATCCGTGTCGGGGTCAATGCGGGAAGTCTGGAAAAAGAGTTCGACCAAAGATACGGTGCTACGGCGGAGGGGATGGTGGCAAGTGCGGAGTATAATATCAAGTTCCTCGAAGACCTCGGGTTCAGTGATATCAAAGTATCGCTCAAAGCCAGTGACGTGGACCGTACAGTAGAAGCTTGCAGGATGCTCCGCCCGAAGAACAACTATCCGTTCCATCTCGGCGTGACGGAGGCGGGTACGATCTTTCATGCGACGATCAAGTCTGCCATAGGGCTTGGCGCACTGCTGCTTGACGGGATCGGGGATACGCTGCGTGTCTCCATCACCGGCGAACTTGAAGAGGAGATCAAAGTAGGGAAAGCGATCCTCAAAGACAGCGGACGCGTGCAGGAAGGACTCAATATCATCTCCTGTCCGACCTGCGGCCGTATAGAGGCTGACCTGGTCTCTGCCGTGGCAGAGGTAGAGAAGCGTACGGCGCATATCAAGACACCGATGGATGTTTCGGTCATGGGATGTGTGGTCAATGCCATCGGCGAAGCGAAACATGCCGATGTGGCGATCGCCTACGGGAAAGGATCGGGGCTTGTGATGGTCAGGGGAGAAGTCGTGGCGCGTCTGCCCGAGAACGAACTGGTGGACAGGTTTGTAGAAGAAGTGGAGCGTTTTGCGAAGCAAAATGCTTAGTGAATAATTAAGAGTGAAAGTCGCTTCGCTCAAGTGAAGAATTAGGAACTAGGAGTGAGGAGTGTTGGTATGCTTTTCTTCAAAAAGCTTTTATTAACATTGAGGAATAGTTAAGTGGTGAAGGATTGCATTGCTTTGCAATGCTGATTATTAAGGATTTGTGATAAAATGCGATATGTGTATTTTAGAGAAATATTGCAGATAGTTTGCTGAATGATATATAAGAGCTTATTAAAATATTATCTGTAAGTACAAAAACAGCAAAAGAGAATAATCATGAAAAATAAAATACAAACAAAGTTTGTTTTCCAGCATTCCTCACTCCTCACTCCTCACTCCTCACTTTTCCCATCAAAAGGATTTTGATGGAAAACATGTACAACCTCAATATCGAAAGGGCGGTACTTTCAGCGATCATTTTTGATCCTGAGATCTATGAGGAGATCGCGGCCAAACTGAACCCTCAGGATTTTTACCTTCCGTTTCACCAGCATCTTTTCAGTGCGATGGGAGAGCTTTCCCATGAAGAGAAGCCGATAGATGAGGAGTTCCTGCGTGCAAAGCTGCATGCCAAAGGAAAGTTTGATGAGGTCGCGATGCTGGACCTGCTTTCGGCGAATCCTATCTCGAACACTGCAGCCTATCTTTCCGAGATCAAAGCCAAGGCAAGCAAGCGTGCCCTGGCTACACTGGCCACCGAGATCAAGAAGACAACGATCGAGGATGACCTTCCTGCCGAAGAGGTGATGAACCTTGTAGAGAAGAAGCTTTACGAGATCACACAGAACAGCACCAATGAAGATTTCAGGGAATCCGAAGAGATCACTTTGGCGATGATGGATGAGATAGAGCGTCTCAAGCTGCTGGGGAACTCCAAACTGATCGGGACGGATACAGGATTTAGAAACCTCAATGACAAGACTTCCGGTTTTGGAAAAGGGGATTTGGTTATCATTGCAGCAAGACCGGCGATGGGGAAAACCGCCCTCGTGCTCAATATGGCGCTCAAGGCACTGGAGCGTGATGAAGGGGTGGCTTTCTTCTCACTGGAAATGCCTGCGGAGCAGTTGATGCTGAGGCTGCTGTCCGCAAAAACCTCTATCCCCTTGCAGTCATTGAGAATAGGTGATTTGAGGGATGAAGAGTGGTCCCAGCTTTCGGCCGCTACCGATGAACTTTCGAAAAAGAAGCTTTTTGTGGATGACGGCGGCCATGCGACGATCCATCAGGTCCGCAGCAAAATGAGGAAACTGAAATCCCAGCACCCCGAGATATCCGTGGCGATCATCGACTATTTGCAGTTGATGAGCGGTGAAGGAAAAGAAGGAAGGCAGCAAGAGGTTTCTGATATCTCGAGGGGGCTTAAACAGCTTGCCCGTGAACTGCAGATACCCATCATTGCGCTTTCTCAGCTCAACCGCGGGCTGGAAGCCAGGGAGAACAAACGTCCGATGCTGAGTGACCTCCGCGAATCGGGGGCGATCGAGCAGGATGCGGATATCATTCTTTTTGTCTATCGTGACGATGTCTACCGGGAAGCCAAAGAGAAAGAGAAAGAGATGAAAGCCAAAGCCGAAGGCAAAGAGTATAGCTCGGACTTTAGAAAAAAATCCGAAGAGGAGGCCGAGATCATTATCGGTAAGCAGAGGAACGGGCCGACCGGTACAGTCGATCTTGTCTTTCAGAAACGTTTTACAAGATTTGTCGATGCGTCACACTCTCCTGCTTTTGAAGTGGTGTATGAGGAAGGGGATATCCCGATGAATGAAGGGAATATAGAACTGCCGCCTATATAGCATTCAGTATTTAGAATTCAGCGTTCAGGGAGGGGATGAATGGAGATTGGGAAGCCACAGCTTTTTAGCGATACAAAAAGCTTTGTATGGGTGATGTCCGCCCTGAGTATGGTCCTGATTTTACGGCTTTTCTTCTCCTATCAGGAGTATAGACAATTCATCTCCAAGCCTTTTTACTATACTTATGCGGATGTGGTCAGCGAAAAGAGCAAAACATCCAAGGGCAGGCGCTATAAAGTTTTAAAGCTTCATGCAGATAACGGATTGCGTTTTATCACCACAGCCTATGATAAAAACTCCTATGCCGGCAAACGTTTGCGACTTCAGATATTCCCGGATGAGGCGATCTCTTTTCGCGGCTATCTGAGTACTTTTTTTGTCAGGTCACGTATCAAAGAGGCAGAGCCGCTGCCCGGCAGCTTCAAAGAGGAACTGCTGCAAACGGTTGCATTGCAGCATGAAGACCCGTCGATCGCTTCCTTTTACAATGCGATACTGTTTGCCGCACCGCTGGAGAAGAGACTGCGTGAGCAGGTCAGCAAACTGGGTGTGAGTCATCTGGTGGCGCTGAGCGGGTTTCATCTGGGGATTTTGTGGGGATTGGTGTACGGGGTGATGAGGCTGCTCTACCGTCCTTTGCAGCAGAGGTACTTTCCCTACCGGTTTGCACTGCTCGATGTCGGGTCGGCAGCGATAGGGATACTGGCATATTATGTCTGGTTTGTCGATGCACCGCCCTCGCTGCTGCGTTCCTATGCGATGGTCCTGGCCGGATGGGGCGTATTGCTGCTGGGGATGGAGCTTGTCAGTTTTGCCTTTTTGTTCACGGTGGTGTTTCTCCTTCTGGCCCTCTTCCCGTCTTTAGCCGTCTCTTTATCCTTCTGGTTCTCGGTAGCCGGTGTATTTGCGATTTTTCTGCTTTTGAAATATACAAAGCATATCGGCCAAAAAACAGTCACGCTGGCAGTGATACCGACGGGTATCTTTATCCTGATGCTGCCTGTCGTGCACAGTATCTTTCCTGTGACAACACCCTATCAGCTTCTCTCACCGCTCCTGTCGCTGCTTTTTATCCCCTTTTACCCCTTGGCAATGGCAGTGCATCTTGCAGGGCACGGCGGAGTATTTGATACCGTGTTGTTATGGCTGTTTGCCTTACCCGATGAAGCTGAAATGCAGCTCCTTCCGGCCAGGATCCTGTTTGGCTATATTTTGTTGGCACTGCTGTCCATGAGATATAAGGGGGCTTTTGTCTTATTGTCTCTCTCATCACTCGTTTATGCGATCTCTATTTTTCTGTTTTAAATATGTTCGATCTCTTCCCCTTTGTTAAGGAGGTCACAGAATTTAAGTCCATGCAGAAAGATCGCCCATGAGATATAGATCCACAATAGAAAAAAGAGGATCGTAGAGATCGAACCGTAGATGCTCATGTAGGTTTTATTGTGCAGTACATAGTAGACAAAAGCGTTTTTGGATAAGTACCATACCAGCGAAGCGATGAACGAGCTGACCACAGAAGCGGAGAATATTACTTGTGTATTGGCAGAAAACTGATAAAGCAGATAGAAGACCATCCAGATGATCAGAAAAGGCAGAAAATGTATAAGGTGGATACTGTCGGTGATCTTATACTGATCCAAATAGGTTTGCATGCTTGCAGAAAGGTAAAAAGATGCCCCCATCAGTATGGGTATGACGAGCAGTAAAAGGATATAGGTTTTCAGGGCGCTGAAGAGACCGCGATTGGACACTCCGAAGATATCGTTGACGATATAGTCATAGTTTTTAAAAAAGAGTATGGCCGCCACTATGACATAAAGCAGGCCCACATATCCAAGCTTGTAAGAGTTCTGCATAAAGGTATTGATATACTCCCTGATTTCATCGGAATGGGCCGGCATAAGATTTCCAAAGATGAGTGTCTCTATCTCCTGGTGTACGGAGTGAAAAAGCGGCAAGGTTGTAAAGATCCAAAGCAGTATGACAAGCAGCGGGATCAGCGAAAAGATGGTACTCCAGCTGAGGCTGGAGGCATAGTGCCCGATCTTGTCATCAAAAAGGTCGTTGATAAAATCCCTGAGGAAGATATAGTAGTTTTTTAAAAGGACTTTCAATGAAACCCCTTTTGAGACAGCAGAGAGGAGTGAAGAGTGAGGAGTTGCGGTATGCATTGCTGCACAATGCTTTTATTGAATAAAATTGAAATAAAGTCTTTTCTGTTTAATTCCTCATTTCTCACTCTTCACTCCTCACTTTAAAAAGGCAAATGCCTTTTTAATTCGGCAGTCCCATCTTACCGGGGTTCAGGATGTTGTTCGGGTCAAATGCCTGCTTGAGGTCTTTGAAGAGTTGAAGTTCCTGATCATTGAAAGCGATATTCATAAAGGGCGCTTTGGCCGTACCGATGCCGTGTTCCCCGCTCAGTGTTCCGCCCATTTCGACTACGAGTTTAAAGATCTCTTCAATGGCTTTGTGCCCCGCTTCAAGCTGCTTGGGGTCGCTGCCGTCTACCATGACGTTGACATGGATATTCCCGTCACCCGCATGTCCGAAACAGGGTACGTTGAAGCCATGCTTGCTGCCAATCTCATAGATGCGCTTGAGTGCTTCGGGCAGCATGCTTCTTGGCACGGAGATGTCTTCATTGAGCTTTTTGCTGCCGTAGATGGTGATAACAGGCGAAGCGCTACGTCTGGCGAACCAAAGATCATCTCTCTCTTCGGCAGCGTGTGCAACCACAAAATCCTGAGCGCCGTTCTCTTTGAACGACTTTTCAAGGGTCGCAAGCTGAAATTCCACCTCTTCGGAAACATTCCCGTCCACGTCGCCGATCAGCAGCCCTCCCGCATCTTTGGGAAGTTCGATATCCAGCTTCTCTTTGAGCGCATGGACGACCAGGTCGTCCATGAACTCCATCGCAACCGGGTTTGCCCCCGCAGAAAGAGATTTGAAAACGGCATTCATCGCATCTTCAACGGAGGGAAAAATACCCATATAGGCTTTGGTATATTTGGGTTTTGGGATCAGTTTTAGTGTTATCTCGGTAATGACCGCCAGTGTTCCTTCGCTGGCTGTAAGGATGCCTGCAATGTTGTATCCTGCGACATCCTTGATCGTACGTTTTCCTGCACGAATGATATCTCCGTTCGGCCGTACTGCACGCAGTGCCATTACATAATCCTTGGTGATACCGTACTTGGCTGCACGCATGCCTCCGGCATTTTCACTGACATTCCCTCCGAGAGTAGAGTAGGATTCACTTGCCGGATCCGGCGGATAGAAAAGCCCGACCTCTTCGGCTGCTTTTTGCAGATCCATATTGACTACGCCCGGCTGGACGACGGCAACCATGTTTTCCATATCGATCTCCAGGATCTTGTTCATATGTTTTTCCATCGCCAGCGTGATGCCGCCGCTGGTCGGCAGTGCACCGCCGGTAAATCCTGAACCCGCTCCCCGCGGAGTGATCACGATACCGTGATGGTTGCAGTACACCAGGATACGGCTGACATCCTCTTCACTGCGCGGAAATACCACAGCATCAGGTTCAAACCTTGTACGGGTCGCATCATAAGAGTATGCGATCAGATGCGCCTTGTCGCTGTAGACATTCTCTTTGCCTACCATCTCTTCAAAAGTTTTAATATGTTTTGGGTCTAACACTATAATCTCTCCATTGTCTGGTAGTAGCTTTCTTCGGTCTCCGAACTGAACCATCCGGAACTGATTTTATCAAAACGCGTGAAGAAAGGGAATCGGCCTTTTTTCGGCAGATTACCTATCTTTTTTTGTTTAATGATCTTTTTTGAAAGAGGGTCTAAAAGGACAGCTGTTTTGTTGCGGATGATATAAACGAGTCCGACCTGGTACTGTTTTGCAAAATCCGAAAGATTTTCCCTCGTCGGTGTATCTTCGCCTTCATTAGAGAGAAACACCGCATAGATATCCGGATGTATCCAGTTCTTGTTATGCTGGGAAGTGATCCTCGCATAGGTAGTAGCATCAGGCGCCAAAAGGAGTACATTGTTGTACATCAATCCCCCTACCACTTTGTCCTTCGGCGCGATAGGCGTACTGATTGTCGGAAGCTCCTCGTGGTGGATGATATCTCTGTCCAGAGGGGCAGCGGTTCCGTCAGAACCGTTTTGTACAATATAGCTGGTGATGGCTTTTGCGCTCCCTTTAAAACTGTGCACTACGATCGCACTCATTCCATTATAGGGCAAAGGTTTGGTCAGTTTGATACGGTTATCGTTTGCCTGGGCAACAGCAGAGTGTACGGTAGTCGGGAAAAAGTCTGCCATCGCCGGTAACGACAATAAAGCGGCAAATATAAGTTTATGCATAGCGATCCTTTGAGTGGATAATATTCAGGGCGCTTCTAAAAAGCCCATTATGAGTACCTGGGGTTATTAGAGGCACCCTTTAGTTTGATTATACAGGTAAAAGAGTAAAAGTTTAATAATCTTCCGGAGTTACCGTTAACTTAGTTAAGTTATAATTACACCTATTTAAAATGGGTGCAGGATAGTCATGAGGAGTATAGTCATTGTATTGTTAATGGTTACTTTTGTTTTTAGTGCAAAAGTAACGCAGGGTACGTGGAAGAAGGGACAGACATTTTCCGATTATCTGGAAGATCATGGTATAGCATATGGAGTACTGAACAATATCTCCGGAGAAGATAAAAAGTTTCTTACGGAGATACAAAGCAAGGTGATATATTATGAGATGGTTGATGCAGACAATCACCTGCTTCAGTCCCTCATCCCTATCAACAGGGAGATGCAGATACACCTCTATCAAGATAAAAAAAACGGAGGCTATGGATTTGACATTATTCCTATCGCGTATGAGGAGAAAGAGTATTTTGCCCATGTCACGATAGCGTCAAACCCTTATAGCGATACACTCCATACCGTAAAACAGCATAATGTAGCCAAACGTCTGGGGCAGGCGCTGAAAGAGAGTATCGACACCAGAAAGCTGCGTAAAGGCGATACGCTTGCTTTTACGTATAGGCAGCGGACCAGGTTGGGGCAAACTTATCATATGCCTGATATCAAAGCGGTCAACCTCGCCTCCAGGGGGGAAGAGTATTTTATCTATGTCGATGAAGACGGTGACGGGCACAAAGAGGGTGCCAAGCGTTCCAAGTTCCTTAAGAACGGCGACTTTATCCATAAAGTACCTGTCAGGGACCGTAGCAAAAGACTCAGAATGCCTCTGCGTCATATACGTATCACATCAAAGTTCACTTATAGAAGATGGCATCCCATCCTGAAGCGCTACCGTCCGCATCACGGAACAGACTTCGGTGCAAGGAGAGGGACACCGCTTTTGGCTGTCTATAGCGGAAAAGTGACTTATGCCGGAAGGATGGGCGGTTACGGCAAAACGGTGAAGATCAGACATCCCCGAGGATATGAGTCGCTTTATGCGCATCAAAGCAGAATAAGAGTCCGTCGCGGTGAACGTGTCAAAAAAGGACAGATTATCGGGTATGTGGGAAATACAGGCAGAAGTACCGGCCCCCACTTGCACTTTGGACTTAAAAAGAACGGTAAATGGGTTGATCCGATGAGACACCTTCAGAGAACATCATTGAGTAAATCAAAATATACAAAAATCACCATCAAGAACGCCAAAACAGACAAAGAGACTCTTTTGAACCTGAAAGCGCAGGGTACTCCCACATATATTTGGACAAAAACGGAAAGTAAAAAGACTGCCGTAGGCGGATAGAAAGGCTTTTTATGGAAAACAGGATTGAAAACTTCACACTGGAACCTTTAAAAGAGGCAAACTTTGTGACAACCTCTCTTGCAATGTATGAACAAAACGGCGTTAAAAAAAGCTGGGAGATCGTGGAGGCGCATGACAGTGTAGCCATCCTGATCTATCATAAACAGAAAGATGCCTTTGTACTGGTTCAGCAGTTCAGGCCCGCAGTCTATCTGAATAACAACAGAGGACTGACGATCGAGCTGTGCGCCGGTATCGTCGATAAAAACCTTTCACTGATGCACATCGCAGCAGAAGAGATCGAGGAGGAGTGCGGATACCGTGTCACGGTGGACCGGATAGAGAAGATCACTTCTTTTCACACTTCCGTAGGGTTTGCAGGGAGCAGGCAGATGCTCTACTATACCGAAGTGGATGAGGGTATGAAAGTCTCTGAAGGAGGCGGTGTGGATAATGAGATGATCGAAGTGGTCTATCTGCCGGTCAAAGAGGCGAAGAGGTTTATTTTTGATGAGTCTGTTGCCAAAACACCGGGACTGATGTTTGCTTTTATGTGGTGGTTTGAAATAAAGGAGCAGGGAGCAGGGGGTAGGGAGCAGGTATTGGGATAGATCTCATCGTAAAAACGGTAGATCAGGTCTTGCATACCCTCGTACCCCGGTGCTTCATAAAACGCCCGGTATGGTATCAATGTATGGATATAGAGAACTCACTCATCACAGTAGCGTTTGAGTAGACAGTGATATGATTCGATGCGCCTGTCACGCAGGAATGGCCAGATATCGCGTACTTCCTCTGTGCGGTGATGGTCGATCCGGGCATAGAGTATCGCTTCGTCTTTTTCTCCGGCATGGGCAAGCAGTTCTCCCTGTGCTCCTGCGACAAAAGAGTTTCCCCAGAAACGTATCCCTTCCATCACGCCCGAACTGTCCGGTTCAAACCCTACGCGGTTGCATGAGAGTACCGGGATACCGTTGGCGATGGCATGAGAACGCTGGATCGTGATCCAGCTCTCCAGCTGCCTTGCTTTCTCCTCTTCGCTGTCTGCATCGAACCAGCCGATGGCAGTAGGGTAGATCAGTATCTCGGCTCCTCTAAGCGCCATCAGGCGCGCTGCTTCAGGGTACCACTGATCCCAGCATACCAGCACACCCAGCCTGCCCGCCGAAGTGTCGATCGGCTCAAATCCCAGGTCACCCGGTGTGAAGTAGAATTTCTCATAAAATCCCGGGTCATCGGGGATATGCATCTTACGGTATTTCCCCGCGACAGTCCCGTCTTTCTCAAAGACCACGGCAGTATTGTGGTAAAGGCCTGCGGTGCGCCTTTCAAAGAGTGAAGTGACAAGGACTACATTGTTGGAGCGGGCGATACCGCTCCAAAAAGCGATATCCTCTTCAAAGTCGGCAGCATAGTCAAAAAACCTGGTATCCTCGCTCTGGCAGAAGTATTCGTTCTGGTGTAATTCCTGCAGCACGACCAATGCTGCTCCGTTTTGTGCAGCCTCTTCTATCTTGGAAGCGGTTGCAGTGATCGTATCCTGTTTGTTGTCGTAAAACTTTTGTTGAATCAGTGCTGCTTTCATTTTCTATCCTTTATTTGTTAAAAGCGACAAGTTGCGTGAGCCGGCTGCTGAAGCCTGCATTTTGAGCTTGGTTCAATAGGCTATCTGCATGGTAGAACAGTGCAGGCTGCCTCCCTGTTCTATCAGTTTGAGACAATTGACCGGAATAATCTCTTTCTCCGGGAATTGGGTTTTAAACACTTCCTGGGCTGTCTTATCCTGCAGCGTACCGTAAGCCGGGCAGATCAAAGCATCGTTGGTGATCAGAAAATTTGCATAGGTCGCAGGCAGCCTTCTGCCCTCTTCATTATGGATCGCATCACACATCGGCAGCGCTATGAGCCGGTAGGGTTGCCCCTCTTTTGTTCTAAAACTTTTTAATTGCTCCTCCATTTTTTTCAATGCCTCATAGTGTTCGTCGTTGTTGTCATCACATTTGACATACATGATCGTGTCACGGTTGACAAAGCGGGCCAACGTATCGATGTGGGAGTCCGTGTCATCTCCGGACAGATATCCGTGATCCAGCCACAGGAACTTTGTAGCCCCCAGTGTCTCTTTCAGTGTTGCCTCAACTTCTTTTTTGCTCAAGCCTCTGTTTCTATTGGGGTTGCACAGACACGCAGAAGTAGTGAGGATCGTTCCCTCTCCGTCACTCTCTACCGAACCGCCTTCAAGCACAAAATCGATCGTTTCAAGCGGTGTGACACCCAGATAGCCTCGCTTGTGTAAAGTTTGATTGACACTATTGTCAAGGGCAGCTTCAAATTTGCCTCCCCACCCGTCGAAAGTGAAATCAAGCAGTTTGACTTCACCGTTCTCTTTGATCGAGAGATACCCGTAGTCCCGTATCCAGGTATCATTCGTCGGAATTTCGATGAAGGTCATGTTGCGGGTCGAACAGAACATACCGGATATCTTCTGTTTATCCTGACAGATAATGTAAACAGGTTCACTGTAAGCAATTGCCTGTGCAATGCGTATAAAAGGGCTGAGTGCCTCATCCAAACTTTTTTTGTTGCCCGGGTCATACCAGTCTGTCTTTTTATGCGGAAATGAGAGCAGTACCAACCGCTGCCTCTCCCACTCTGCTATGACTCTTCTCATAGGATTTTCCTATGAGAAGAGAGTGAAGAGTGAAGAGTGAAGAGTGAAGAGTGCAGGATGAGGAACCAAATGGTCATTGCCATTCCGACTGTCTCCCCTATGGTTAACCAATCCATTGTAACTCTCCTATTTCATAAATAAAAGCGGAGCCACTGCACCGCGACCCGGATTTGGGCAGAATTTTTAATTTTTAATTTTTAATTTTTAACTATAATACGCTATGGCATATATTACGATCAACAGACAAAATTTCTATCATAATCTTAACCAAATCGTACTAAAAACCGGCTCTAAAGAGAAAATAGCGATTGTGATGAAGGACAATGCCTACGGGCATGGGTTAAAACTGATCGCCGGGCTTGCGAGTGAGTACGGGATCAAGCATGCAGTGGTACGTGACCTGGCTGAAGCAAAAGAGGTCAAAGCGCTCTTTGAGAGCGTACTGGTACTGGCAGGCGAAAGCATGGTAGATGAAAGACTCAGTTTTGCGATCAACAGTATAGAGCAGATCCTGCAGATGGATAAAGGCACCAGGGTAGAGCTCAAGGTTGATACGGGTATGCATCGTAACGGTATCGCGATGAGTGAACTGGATGAAGCGCTGGATATGATCACTGAAAAAGGGTTGCATCTTGTGGGTGTGATGACACACTTCAGATCTGCTGATGAACTGGGATCAGACTATTTTTGGCAAAAGAAGTATTTTGAGCTTGTAAAGCAAAGTGTCAAAGCGCGCGGATTTGACACTATACGGTTTCACTCGCACAATTCAGCTGCGATCCTGCGTACAAAAAGTTTTGAAGAAGACCTGGTACGAGTGGGTATCGCTGCATACGGCTATGATGATCTTCATGAGAGTTTTGACAGGACCGATCTCAGGCCGGTTCTTGCACTGCATGCCAGAAAAGTTGCCACAAAGGTCCTCGAAAAAGGGCAGAGAGTCGGGTACGGGGGCACATATACTGCTCCTGCGGATATGGTGATCTCAACGTACAATATCGGCTATGGTGACGGATGGATGCGTGCAACCGACAAAGCCCCTTATCAAACCGGTGAAGGACTGGAAGCGCTGGGCCGTGTTTCGATGGACCTGATGTGTTTTGAGTGTGAAAAAGAGTCGCTCTGTATCATGGATGATGCACATAAGGCAGCCAGACACTTTGAAACGATCTCCTATGAGATACTTACGGCACTCTCATCGGATATCCCCCGGGAAGTGGTAGGATAGAGTACGAAAACCTACTGGTGGATAATTCTTAGAATGTCATTGTTGTTATTTACAATCTGAAAGATGTGTTTGTCTCCCGGTTCTTGATGGTACGTTACTTCATTATTTGCAGTATCATTGAGTAGGACTCTGATCGTCGCTTTATTCCCTTCGATCTGTACATCAAAAGAGATTATCTCGGCAGCTGAAACTAATACATTATCTTCGACTTTTTTTAAAATCATTTCTGCTCCTTTGTATACGGGTATGTATATTGTAGCAGGAATAGATTTGCTTTGGATGTTTGAAAAAAGTTGTTGGATGGTATTGTGTTTGGCGGTTATAAGAGAGGAGGGGGGAATGTCATTGATGTTAACTGAGAGATTTTAAAGAAGTAATGCCCAGTAAAATTTGTTATCATAGCAGTACAAATCAACACAAGGGATAACCCATGATAAATATAATTCCAACCAGCGAAATAGGTATTACAAGTGGTGTAGATGCTATTACGGCACCAACTAAACAGTCAAATCTTTTTTACCCCGCATAGGCAATC
>JBEWPY010000044.1:0-13448 GCA_047689495.1 Candidatus Sulfurovum profundilacunae
GCTTGAGTATCTTCTCATACTTTTGGTGGATACCATGTTGGTGGACTTTTCTGCCGTATTGGCAGACAACATATAGATTTAATGCAATTTTCGATACAATCACGAGATAATATTCAGAGGCCAGACCTCATTAAGGTGTTATCACAAATGGATTTTAAAGAGACGTTACTCCTTCCGAAAACTGACTTCCCGATGCGCGGAAATCTCCCCAACAATGAACCGAAAAAATATAATACATGGTTTGATACAGATATCTATGAGCAGATGAAAGCCAAGCGTGAGGGGGCAGAGATGTTTACTCTTCATGATGGCCCTCCCTATGCCAACGGTGATATCCATATTGGACATGCACTGAACAAGATACTCAAAGACATCATCCTCAAGTACAATTACTTTCAGGGAAAAGCAGTACGCATGACCCCGGGCTGGGACTGTCACGGATTGCCGATCGAACAGAAAGTAGAAGAGAAACTCGGCAAGAGCAAGAAAGAGGCGATGCCGACAGAAAAATTTAGAGAGCTTTGTCGTGCACATGCCGCTAAATTTGTCGATATCCAGAGAGAGGGGTTCAAGTCTCTTGGGTGTATTGCAGACTGGAACAATCCGTATGTGACGATGGACTTCAAGTTTGAGGCGAACATCTATAGAACACTCTGCGATGTAGCCAAAAGAGGGTTGCTGGTAGAGCGTCACAAGCCGATCTTCTGGTCATGGGCGGCAAGAACGGCACTTGCGGATGCAGAAGTGGAGTATGAGGATAAAGAGGATTACTCCATCTATGTCCATTTCGAACTGAGTGATGCAGCCAAGGATAAGATCGGGGTAGAGGGAAAAGCAGGTCTTGTGATCTGGACGACGACACCCTGGACGCTTCCTTCAAATACGGGTATCGCGATCAATCCTGAGGAGATGTATGTGCTGACTGATGACGGACATATCGTTGCTGAAGCAAGATACGACGATATGATAGAGCAGGGAGTGGTAGGCGGCCATGCGAGCAGAAAGCTTACAGCCTGGGAGATGGAAAACCTTCTTGCGATCAACCCGCTTAACGGTAGAACTTCAAAAGTGGTGTTGGGTGAACACGTACTCATGGATGGCGGAACGGGATGCGTGCATACCGCTCCCGGACACGGGGAGGATGACTACAAGGTAGGTCTCAAGTACGGTCTTGATATTGTAATGCCTGTAGATGAAAGAGGATGCTATGACCAGTCTGTCGTAGGGCTGAATCTTCTACCAAATCCTGAAGAATTTGTAGGAATGCATATCTTAAAAGCCAACGAACCGATCCTTGAACTCCTGGGGGAGGATTTGCTTAAAGTAAGCAAGTTCGTTCACTCCTATCCGCACTGCTGGAGAACAAAAAAGCCGTTGATCTACAGGGCAACCAACCAGTGGTTCATCTCTGTTGATGATACAGCGGAGGGAGAGGAGAAATCACTCAGAGAGACGGCACTTGATGCGATCGAGGGAGTAGATTTTTATCCCGCTTCATCGAAGAACAGGCTCAAGCCGATGATCGAGGGAAGACCCGACTGGTGTATCTCACGTCAAAGAAGCTGGGGGGTACCGATCGCATTCTTCAGAAGCAAGCGTACGAAAGAGGTGGTTTTAGATGAAGATGTGCTTGAACACATCGCATCACTTTTTGATGAGAAGGGTGCGGATGTATGGTACGGGATGAGTATCGCTGAACTTCTCCCGGAAGGCAGCAAGTACAATCCTGAGGATCTGGAGAAGATCGATGATATCCTTGACGTATGGTTTGACTCCGGTTCGACGTGGAACTCAGTGATCAAAAGCGGTAACTACGATGCGGGTGAATATCCTGCCTCACTCTATATCGAAGGAAGCGACCAGCATAGAGGATGGTTCCAGTCTTCAATGCTTCTTTCATCAGCGATCGAAGGCAAGTCACCGTACAAGACACTGATCACTCACGGATTTACCGTAGATGAGAAGGGTGAGAAGATGTCCAAGTCCAAGGGTAACGTCGTTGCTCCTGACAAGGTGGTGAAACAGTACGGTTCAGAGATCCTGAGACTGTGGGTGGCACTGTCAGACTATCAGACTGACCTTAAGATATCAGACAATATTTTGAAGCAGACGGCTGAGCAGTACAGAAAGATCCGAAACACCTTTAGATTTTTGCTTGCAAACGTAGATGACCTGGACCGGATCGTGCCGAACGATGCATACGGGGAGTTGGATAGATGGATCATTGCAAAAGCAGGGGAGGTATTTGCATCGGTGAAAGCCTCTTTTGAAGCCAATGATTTCCTGAGAGGATTTGCATCGCTTAACCACTTCCTTACAAACGAACTTTCAGGTATTTATATGGATATCTGTAAAGACAGGCTCTACTGTGATGCACAAGATTCGAAAACCAGAAGGGCTGCTCAGTCAGCGATGGCCCTGATCGCTAAGTCGATGCTTGGGCTTGTTGCTCCGGTACTTACTTATACGGCCGATGAGATATTGGAGAATGCTCCTGTTCTCTTTAAAGAGGATATGGAAAATATTTTTGACCTGGTCTATGAGCCGCTGCCGGAGATGAACGCACCTTTCGATTTCTCTGTACTTTTGGCAGTAAGAGAAAAGTTCTTTGAGGAAGTAGATAAGCTTAGAAAAGAGAAGAGAATCAAAGCAACCCTGGAACTGGAATTGGTTGGGGATATTGAAGGCTTCAGCAGTAAGAGAGACAGAGAAGACTGGTTTTTGGTTTCGGCAGTAAAGTCTGACGCTAAAGGTGAAAAAGTTGCAGAGTTTGAAGTAGAGGGTAAATTATTCAGAATCCACAAAGCAGCTGCAAACAAATGCCCCAGATGTTGGAAGTTCACCTCTGCAAGCGAAGAGGAAGTGTGTGCAAGATGCGCCGAGGTAGTTGCGTAATGTATGACCTAAGCCAACCCGTACCAAGTGAAGTGATTATCGGATCGATCGTTTTTATTTTTGGTTTGGTAGCGTTAGGTTTGGGTATCGTAGCGTATTATAAGAAGAGACTAGGTAAATAGTCTTACGTCATCCTGAACTTGCACCCCAAGGGTATTTCCTACGGGCATTCAGGATCTCATTGTGTTCCGGTTATCATCCGGGATTCTGAATCAAGTTCAGGATGACAGGTAATTAGAAGGAGAAAGTGTGATCACATTAAAAGAAGCATTGACCAAGTCCAAGCAGGAGTTGGCAGAACTTAGAGCAGACCTTGAAGAGAAAGCAAAAGCATCAGATATCAATGCTTATGTAGGGTTTGAAAGTTCAGGCGAAGGTGTGCCAATCCTGATCAAAGACAATATTCAGGTCAAAGGATGGTCTGTCACTTCAGCCTCGAAGATTCTTCAGGGATATATCGCTCCCTACGAAGCGACTGCGATCAAAAACCTCAAATCCAAAGGAATGATGGCATTTGGCAGGGCTAATATGGATGAATTTGCGATGGGTTCGACCACCGAGAGTTCCTATTACGGTATCACCAAAAATCCCCACGCTGAAAACAGAGTGCCGGGCGGGAGCTCAGGAGGTTCTGCTGCTGCAGTAGCCGGCGGTATCGCTATCGCTGCACTCGGTTCAGATACGGGCGGATCGATCCGTCAACCTGCAGCATACTGTGGCGTGGTCGGCATGAAACCGACGTACGGCAGAGTGAGCCGCTACGGTCTTGCTGCTTTTGCTTCAAGCCTTGATCAGATCGGACCGATCACGCAAAATGTTGAAGATGCAGCGATCCTTTATGATGCGATAAAAGGACATGATGAGAGAGACTCGACTTCAGCAGATTTTGAGATCGAAGATATTGCAAACAATATGGATCAGGGGAGAAAGCTCACAATCGCGGTAATCGACAACTATATCTCCGAAGCGGACGAAGAGATCCAAAAAGCGTATGCAGATACGGTAAAAGCCCTTGAAGAAGCAGGACACACGATTCTCCATAAAAATATGCAAAATACCAAGTATGATATCGCTACCTACTACATCCTTGCTACGGCAGAAGCAGCAACGAACCTTGCCAGGTTTGACGGCGTGAGATACGGGAAAAGAGCCGAAGAGGCTAAAAATACTGAAGAAATGTTCTTCAATACCAGAAGCGAAGGTTTCGGCGATGAGGTAAAGCGTCGTATCCTTCTTGGCAATTTCGTGCTCTCTTCAGGATTTTATGATGCATATTATCTGAAAGCACAGAAGGTAAGGCACCTTATCCAGGATGAGTTCAATGCGATCTTTGATGAGTGTGATCTTATGCTCTCCCCTGTTGCCCCTTCTGTTGCGCCGGAGATCGGGAAAAATGAAGATCCGCTTGAGATGTACAAGAGCGATATGTATACGATCGCGATCAACCTCGCCGGACTTCCTGCCATTTCCTTGCCTGTTGCAAAAAATAGGGAAGGTATGCCGATAGGACTTCAGCTTATCGCTGAGAAGTTCAATGAAAAAACACTATTTGACGGTGCTCTCAGTATGGAAAGAGCTGTAAATTATCAGAAATAATAAAGGATTGAAATGAATATCAAAAAAAGAGCACTGACATTTGAAGACGTACTGCTGGTTCCACAACACTCTACAGTACTTCCAAAAGAGGTAAATATCAAAACAAACCTGACGAAACGTGTGACGCTCAATACGCCTATCGTATCGGCAGCGATGGATACAGTGACGGAGTATAGAGCAGCGATCGCGATGGCACACCTTGGAGGAATCGGTATTATCCATAAAAATATGGATATAGAGACCCAGGCAAGACAGATTACAAAAGTGAAGAAATCAGAGAGCGGTATCATCATCGATCCTATTTTTATCGCTCCTGATAAAAGTGTGGCTGAAGCAGATGCACTGATGGCCGAGTATAAAATATCTGGTGTGCCTGTAGTAGATGAGGGAAAGAAACTTACCGGTATCATTACCAACCGTGATATGCGTTTTATCACTGATATGAACCAAAAGGTATCTGATGTGATGACATCAGCACCACTCTTTACCGCAAAAGAAGGTACGACACTTGATGAAGCAGCAAAAGTGCTTCAGGAGCACAAAATAGAGAAACTTCCGCTTGTAGATAACGACAATGTATTGCAGGGACTTATAACGATCAAAGATATTGAAAAGCGTGAAAAGTTTCCCAATGCGAACAAAGATGAGCATGGACGTCTCAGAGTCGGTGCTGCGATTGGTGTAGGACAGCTTGACAGAGCAAAAGCATTGGTTGAGGCAGGGGTGGATGTGATCGTACTTGATTCTGCACACGGGCATTCTCAGGGAATTATTGATACGCTTAAGCAAATTAAAGCCGAACTCGATGTCGATGTGATCGCCGGAAACATCGCCAGCGGATCTGCAGCGAAAGACTTGATCGAGGCGGGTGCGGATGCAGTCAAAGTCGGTATCGGGCCCGGTTCCATCTGCACGACGCGTGTTGTATCAGGGGTAGGAGTCCCTCAAATATCTGCGATCGATGAGGTAGCACAAGTTGCAAATGCGATGGGTGTACCTATTGTAGCGGACGGCGGTGTCAAATACTCCGGTGATCTGGCTAAGGCTCTGGCAGTAGGAGCAAGCTCGATAATGCTTGGATCGGCACTTGCCGGTACCTATGAAGCACCGGGTGAGATGATCCTGTTTAACGGCAGACAGTTCAAAGAGTACAGAGGTATGGGAAGTATCGGTGCGATGACGAAAGGAAGTACAGACAGATACTTCCAAGAGGGTACGGCAGCAGATAAACTCGTACCGGAAGGGATTGAAGGGCGTGTACCGTATAGAGGGCGTATCGCAGATGTGATCCACCAGATGATAGGTGGGTTGAGATCTTCTATGGGTTACTGTGGTTCAAAAGATATCAGGACTTTCTGGGAAAAAGCAGAATTCGTTGAGATCACGACAGCAGGGCTTAAAGAGTCTCATGTGCATGATGTGACTATTACAAAAGAGTCACCGAACTATTTTTCATAATCATGGAGTTCCTCCACTCATGCCGGAAGTGAATAAGCATGAATGGCTCCCGTGCCCGATCTCCTGATCGGGAATACAAACTCTGTTTTTATGCTTATAACCATGTCTCAGGAGAGGCATAATAAGGAAAGGGTCCTTCTTCTTTTCTCCTTAAAAGGATATAAATTTTTTTTATTTATCAACATAAATATTTAACAGTAAATTAACAAAGACCCTATAAAATGATATAAATCTTTTCAAGGGGGTTTATAATGAAAAAGATAATAATGGTTTTGGCAGTGCTTATAACAGCTTCGCTGGCAGAGAATGCCAAGTTGGTTGAAATAGTAAGTGAAAATATTTTAAAAGTGGAACACAATGGAGTAACCAAAAAAATACACTTGGTAGGTATTGAGTTGTTCTCAAAAGCGAACAAGAGGACTAAAAAAGTTGATCTTGAGATAAAAGAACAACTCAAACAAAAAACGCTGGCTTATATCAAGCAGACACTTCCGCTTGGGTCATTCATAAAATATCATGTTGTCTATACAGATGAAAAAGGTGTTGAGAAAGTATGGATGGCGACGCAGGAAATGAATTATAAAATGGTTAGGAACGGTTATGCATTGGTTGATGTCAATGATCCTTATTTGCATCATGCCTTCGAAATGCGTATGACGGTCGCCATGAAATATGCAAAAGATAAAAAGTTTGGTTTGTGGGCAGATCAGTCAGAAGCGATGGCATCATTAGTCGATATGGACTGCAGCATGTGCGGATGGTCCAAGAGTAAAAAACATCAAGGTTTGACACGCATGGATATTGTTAAAGAATTGGAGTCGCATTTGCCAAAACAAGAAAGGGTTATCAAACTGGCTTTGAATAAAACTACACGATAACTTCTCTCTTCTCCTTCCCTCTCTTGGATATACTCATTCCGCTGAGCAGGGATACACCCTGAGTAAAGAGAGGCAGTGCCTTTGGGTGTATTACTTCGATTTATCTATTTGTTTCATCTATATTCTCTTACTATCTGCCGATGGACTACTACTGTTAATATCAATATTGAATTGATATAGACATGACTCAGAAGAGACGTAATGAAAAGTGCAAGTAACTCCAAGCAATCAAAAGCTATAATCTGCAAATAATACGAGAGAAGGAACAGTAATGAACCAACAAACCCTCGCGATCCATTCAGGCTATGAAAAAGATGCACAGAGTACTATGGCGGTACCGATCTATCAGAGTACAGCTTATGAATTTAGAGATACAGAGCATGCGGCAAACCTTTTTGAACTCAAAGAGCTGGGGAATATCTACTCAAGATTGATGAACCCGACAACAGACGTTTTTGAGAAGCGTTTTGCAGCACTTGAAGGCGGAGTGGCAGCGATAGGTACGGCTTCCGGCATGGCAGCGATTTTCTATGCGATTGCCAATGTCGCAGAAGCCGGAGATAACATCATTGTAGCGAAGCAGGTTTACGGCGGTACGACAACGCTTACAGGACACACGATCAAACGTTTCGGGATAGAGACACGCTATTTTGACGTGAAAAACCCAAATGAAATTGAAGATCTTGTGGATGAAAAGAGCAAACTGATCTTGTTTGAGAGTATTACCAACCCGAGTGTGGATGTCGCAGATATCGATGCGATCACCAAGATCGCCAACAAGCACAATATCCTGACATGTGTGGACAATACGGTAGCAACACCGATCTACTGTAAACCCCTTACTCTCGGATGTGACCTTGTCGTGCACTCTGCGAGTAAATATGCGACAGGACAGGGGCTTGCGATCGGCGGGATCATCGTGGAGCGTGAGAATCTGGTAGAGAAGATCAAAGACAATCCCCGCTACTACCACTTCAATGAGCCCGATGAGAGCTACCACGGGCTTGTCTATTCTGATCTTCCGTTGCCGCTTTTTACATTGAGGGTAAGGCTGGCGCTGCTGCGTGACCTTGGCGCAGCTCCGAGTCCGTTCAACTCCTGGCTTTTGATTCAGGGGCTTGAGACACTGTCGCTTCGCATGAAGCAGCATTCTGAATCAGCGTTGGAGATAGCAAAGTTCCTTGAGGCACACCCAAAAGTGAAAAAAGTCAACTATCCGGGGTTGGAATCAAATGAAAATTATGCTGTGGCACAGAAATACTTCAAAGGTGGCTGCAGCGGTCTTCTCTCTTTCGAAGTTGAGGATAAGGAGACGGCACAGAAAATTGCTGATGCGACGGAGATCTTTACACTGGTGGCAAATATCGGCGATAGCAAATCGATCATCACGCACCCTGCAAGTACCACACACCAGCAGCTCTCGGCGCAGGAACTTATCGATGCCGGTATTCCGGGGGGATTGCTCAGAGTTTCCGTGGGGCTAGAAGATACCCAGGACCTGATTGATGATTTGGGGAAAGCGATAGGATGATCGCAAGCCGGGATAAGGGTATCCCGACGTTTTGTTGAAAAGCAAAATGTGATTGTCGGAGTGAAGATACCCCGGTCTATAGAAATAAATAATGAAGTATTGCAGGCATCATTCTCACTTTAATCCCAAATAGGATAAAATAGCGCTAATAATAAAACCCGGTAAAAGCAGCTTATGAAAATCGAAACAAAAATCACACAGTTTAGCAGCCCTCTGTATCTGGAGAGTGGACGTATCCTGGAACCCTATGAGATCGCTTATGAGACATATGGGGAACTCAATGAGGATAAGTCCAATGTTGTGTTGGTTTGTCATGCCCTCAGCGGTTCCCATCATGCAGCAGGGATGTATGATGGTGACAGGAAGCCGGGATGGTGGGATGGCCTGATCGGTGACGGAAAAGCGATCGATACCACTAAGTTCTTTGTCATTTGCAGCAATACAATCGGTTCATGTTTCGGTTCAACAGGACCAATGAGTAAGAATTACCCCAGTGAAGAGCCTTACCGTCTTAAATTTCCCGTAGTGACGATCAAGGATATGGTACGGGCACAGATGCAGCTCCTCTCAGAACTCGGTATCTATCATGTACGTGCGATCATAGGAGGGTCTATGGGAGGTATGCAGGCACTGCAATTTGCCGTAGACTATCCCAATTTTACAGATGAGATCATCTCTTTGGCTGCAACCTATGCGACGCGTCCGTGGACCATTGCTTTTAACAAAGTGGCAATGGAAGCGATCAGGAAAGACCCCAGGTTCAAGCACGGGAACTATGAGAGGGGTGCCTTTGATGAAGAGGGGCTGGATGGGCTTGCGATCGGGCGTATCGCAGGGCATATCTCCTATCTTTCACCTCACTCTATGGATAGGAAATTTGGGAGAAATTATGTCAGTAATGACGGCCTGTTTGAACTCTTCGGACGGTATGAAGTCGAGCGTTATATGGAGTACAATACGGCCAATTTTTCCCGTCTGTTTGATCCACTGAGCTACCTTTATATCGTCAAAGCGATCAATACATTCAATCTCAGTCGCGGGTATGATTCTCTGCATGATGCAATTTCGCGTATCAAGGCAAGAGTACATCTGATCAGCCTTGCAACCGACTATCTTTTCTTGCCTTCAGAGATGGAGCATATCGCCAGGATGCTGGAGCGTAACTGCCAGCCGTATACCTATAAAGAGGTTGACAGTGATTACGGACATGATGCTTTTTTGGTAGAGCTGGATAAATTTGAAAAGGATATACGTTATATTTTAAATAGTAGGGAGTAGGTAGTAGTTTTGGTATGCTTTCTTGCAGAAAGCTTTGATAATAAAAGGGTAAAGATGAAAAATAAGACGTTTGAAGAGAAACTGGAACACTCTAAAGCACTGCTTGAAAAACTGATGAAACCTGATATCACGCTGGAAGATTCAGTCAGGCTTTATGAAGAGGGGATCCATACGATTAAAGAGGCCGAACAGTTGATCGAAGATGCCAAAACGAAGATCTCTATTATCGAACAATCTGACCAAGAATCGAGAGATGAGTAAACAACTGGTTGTAGCAGGACTTCAGCTGCCAACGCTTGGCATGAATGCCACACGTCTGGAGTTTTATCTCAAACAGGCACATCAGCGTAATGCCGATGTGATGCTTCTTGGTGAGTATGTTCTGAATCATTTCTTCAAAGAGTTTGAGAAAATGTCCAAAGCTATGGTCAAAGAACAGACCCGCAAACATATCGAACTGCTTAAACACCTCGCCAAAAAATATGATATTGTTTTTATCGCGCCAATGATTTTGACCAAAAAAAAAGGTTTTTATAAAACGATCGCAAAAGTGACACCAAAGAGCATCAGTTACTATGAACAGCAGATACTTTTACCTTACAGCCATTGGGATGAAAAACATTTTTTTGCCAATGATGTGACCAGGCCGCTTAAGTCACCGATGAGCTTTATGATCAAAGGATTCAGGGTGATGGTGATGGCAGGGTTCGAGCTGCACTTTGATTACTTTTGGCAAAAAGTGACTGAGAAGAGAGCCGATCTGGTACTTCTCCCTACTGCTTCAACGTTTGGTTCTCATAACCGATGGAGAGAGATCATCAAAACCAAAGCTTTTTTACACGGTTGTTTCATTTTGCGTGCAAACCGTTTAGGTGAATATCAGGATGATGAGGTCAAGTGGAGGTTCTATGGAGATACGATGTTAGTAAGTCCCGAGGGTGAAGTAGAGATGATGCTCGAGGATAAAGAGTCTATGCTTGTAGAAGTGATCGACAAAGCCGAGGTAACTGAACATCGAAAAATATGGGGATTTGAAAAAGAGCTCAAAGGACGTCTATGACTTATGATGAATACTTTAACCGTCAGGTTCAGCTATGGGGATATACAATACAACAGGGCCTTCAAAAGAAGAAGATCGCCATTATCGGTTCGGGGGGACTCGGATGTTCCCTTGCCATGGCACTTGGAACTTCGGGTATCGGAGAGATACATCTGGTCGATTTTGATACCGTATCAAACCACAATATTCATAGACAGATCGCTTTTACCCTGGAGGATGAGGGTAAAAACAAAGCGAAATGTGCAGCTGCATTGATCAAGAAAAAAAACCCATATGTCAAGACGACGGCATTTGAAATGGATTTTGAACTGTTTGCAGGGTTGGGAAACAGCTATGATCTTATCCTGGATGCTACGGATAATTTGCCGGTCAGAGGGCAGATAGATACATATGCAAAAAAGAATCATATACCTTGGATCTATGCCAGTGTAGAGGAGTTTAACGGCCAGGTCTGTTTTTTTGAAAATGCAAGTTTCCAGGTCTTTAACCTCTCTGAGCATAAGCCCGGAGGGATCACGGCGCCGATCGTAATGCATATCGCTTCACTGCAGGCAAACCTAGCACTTAGATATCTTGCCGGATTGCCTGTCGTCAAGGATAAGCTCTACTACCTTTACTTCAATGGAGAAGGGGAGTTGATCTTCCAGAAGTTTGGAATGCCGACAGCCTGAAAATGTTAAAATAATTAAAAAAGGAGCATAAAATAATGAAGCTGAAATTACTTTTTTTTGCAATGCTTTCACTCTTTTTTGTGAGTTGTACGCAGGAATCCCAGAACTCTTTAAGCCGGTCACTGCAGAACTGGACAGGGACGAATGGTGTACTGGATGTCTATGCAGGAGAGAAGCTCGTGCATCGTTTTATCAAAATTGACAAACTCTCTACCGCTTATGGAACGAAGGATAATCAATTGAGGCCTTATCGTTATGGGTACGGTGTCGATGATCTTAACTTTAACCATAAAAAAGATCCGGGAGAGAAGAAAGTCTATTTTGAATTTTCCGATTACTCAACCTCTTATATCTTTTATGAAAGAAATATAAAATAAAACCAAATAGAAAGGATAGATAAATGAAAGAAATTGCAACACAGGAAGCACCGCAGGCGATAGGACCTTATTCTCAAGCGATTGAAGTGAATGGTTTTATCTTTACATCAGGGCAGATCGCATTGAATCCTGAAGGTGAACTGGTCAACGGCGATGTGGTCATTCAGGCACATCAGGTGATGAAAAACCTCTACTATGTACTGGAAGCCGCAGGAGCACACTTCAATGATGTGGTAAAAACAACGATCTATTTGGCAAACATGAATGATTTTGAAAAAGTGAATGAAGTTTATGCGCACTATTTTGGCCTGCATAAGCCTGCAAGAAGTACGGTTGCAGTGAAGACACTGCCCAAAAATGTACTGGTGGAGATCGAATGTATTGCACTTGCGGGGGCAAATTATACGTACTGATCTTAAAACGGGTTTAGTTTAAAATTAAATTAAAAGTTGTTTGGGTATAATCACGAACTTTTTTAAAAAACAATATGTAGTAAAGGGTTTGCAATGTACGCAATCATTAAAGCAAGTGGCCAGCAGTTCAAAGTACAAGAGGGTGATATCATCTCTTTTGACAATATGAACCTTGAGCCGAAAGCAGCAGTAGAATTCAAAGAAGTTCTTGCAATCGACAATGGTGAACTAACTGTAGGGACTCCTTTTGTAGAGGGTGCTGTAGTTAAAGGTGAAGTGATCAACGAAGGTAGAGATAAAAAAGTGATCATTTACAAAAAGAGAAGAAGAAAAGATTCTAAGCTAAAAAGAGGTTTCAGAAGAGACTTTACCAGAGTTAGAATCACTTCAATCGCATAAGAAAGGCACTGGACCTGGGCCGAAAGGCGAAGATTTAGTGAAAGGAATGGAAAAGGGGCTTGCTTCTTTTTCATCAGAAGAAAACAAAAAATCCAAGGAGAAGAGATGGCACACAAGAAAGGTCAAGGATCAACTCAGAATAACCGTGATTCGGCAGGACGCCGTTTAGGTGTTAAAAAAGCTGGTGGTGAAGCGGTAGTACCGGGAAACATCATCATTAGACAAAGAGGCACAAAAGTAAAACCGGGTAACGGTGTCGGTATAGGTAAAGACGACACAATTTTTGCTATGATCGAAGGTGTCGTAAAGTTTCAGAACCATACTTCTAAGCAGAAGAAAGTTTCAGTAGTACCCGCATAGTTTTTATACTTTCGGTCTGGCTTATGCCAGGCCACTTTCAATTTTCATTTATTTTCAAGCATTAATTTCCAGACCATTTATTGCAGTAGTTGCGTCCGCTGAACCAACCGTCATAATACTTTTTTCTGCTATTAAAGGCTTTATGGTTTTTGGTATAGTATCCTTTTGCTGTTTTGCAGCCGTCTTTGAAAGCCTGTTTAAACAGGCTGCTCTTTTTGGACAGGTCTGGTTCTCCCCTGGCACATGCGCTAATGAAGAGTGACAGGGTAGAAAAGATGAGAAGTGATTGTATGTATGTTTTCATTCGTTCCTCTTTGATGCAATGGTATCAATTATAACACATCTATCTTGTCAATCCCAAACCCAAATCCGTAAATAGAAAAAAGCATTAGCCACAATCATTGCACTCAAAGGCTTCAAGTAAAATCATCGCCGAACCTATGGGTGCGACTCATATTTTACTTAAACCCCTTAAGCGCAAGCATTGCAGCTACTGCAAATTTTCTATTTACGGATTTGGGCAAAGCGGAAA
>JBEWPY010000045.1:0-13137 GCA_047689495.1 Candidatus Sulfurovum profundilacunae
GGAAAGCAGGGTAGTGACATTTGTTCTAATTTAGATATAATTTTACAATTATTTTCCATCGATGGCAGCAAAGGTGGTTTTACAGTTTTAAAAGGGTTTATGAGATGTTTGTGGATAGTGTAGAGCTCACGGTCAGTTCAGGAAAAGGCGGTGCAGGATCTGTTTCATTCTGGACAGAAAAGTTTGTGGTCAAGGGCGGGCCTGACGGAGGAGACGGTGGCCGAGGAGGTTCTGTCTTTTTTCAGGTTGACAACAATACCGACACGCTTTCGAAACTGCGCGGGCGCAACTATATCAAAGCAGAAAACGGGCGTCCGGGCGAAGGAAGAAAGAAGTATGGCCGCAAAGGCCAGGATACGACGATCATTGTACCCCCCGGGACTACTGTGGTCGATACAGAAACAGGTGAAGAGGTGCTTGACCTGGTTGAAGAGGGCGAAAGAATCCTGTTTCTTGAAGGCGGGAAAGGCGGTCTTGGAAATATGCACTTTAAAAATGCCAGCAACCAAAGACCAACGTATGCACAACCCGGGCTGCCTGGCATCACCAAGCATATACGCCTGGAGATGAAACTGATTGCAGAGGTAGGACTGGTAGGATATCCTAATGTCGGCAAATCAACCTTGATCTCTACACTTTCAAATGCGAAACCGCAGGTAGCCGATTATGAGTTTACGACTCTGACACCGAAACTCGGCGTAGTGAATGTGGGGGATTATGATTCATTTATGATGGCCGATATTCCGGGGATCATCGAAGGAGCAAGCGATGGTAGAGGACTGGGACTGGAATTTCTACGTCATATCGAGCGAACGAAAACCCTGCTTTTGATGATCGATGCTGCAAACTACAGGGAGATGCAGTACCAGTATGAATCACTCTTGGCGGAGCTTGAACGTTACTCGGATAAATTGGCAAAACGAAAATATGCCGTGGCGATCACAAAAACCGATGCATTCAGTGTCGCAGAAGTCAATGCGTTGACGGAGAAATTTTTGAACGACATCGGACTTGCTGCAAATGGGACGCTGCATCAGTTCAAAGCAGATAAAAACTATAGTTCTTACGGCTTTGAAAAAGACTTTGGGGTGAAACTGCCGCAAGACAAGCCGCTTTTTGTGATGCCGATCTCATCGGTCTCACATTTCAATACCGAGGCATTGCGCTATGCGTTGAATGATATTGTGAAAGCAGTGAAAGAAGAGGAACAAGAGGAGGATTGATGAATCGTATTGTTATTAAGGTAGGCTCTCATGTGCTTACCGAGAATGGCATGATTGCAAGACGTCGTATGTTGGCACTCGTCGAGTTGGTTTCACTCCTGAAAGAAGAAGGGTACGAAGTCATTTTGGTCAGTTCTGGAGCCGTTGCTGCAGGATATACAAAATTACCCCTCGACCGTAACTCTGTGGCCAACAGACAGGCCCTGGCAGCGATCGGTCAACCCCTGCTGCTCAAGATGTATCAGGAGAAGTTCGAGATCTTCGGGCTGCTCTGCTCGCAGGTACTGCTCAGTGCGGATGTGTTTGAATCCGAAGGGCATACAGCACATGCAAAAGTAGCCATCGATACGCTTCTGGAAAACGGTGCTGTGCCGATCATCAATGAAAACGATACCGTCAGTATCGATGAACTGGTTTTTGGTGACAATGACTGGCTCTCTGCACATGTGGCACACCACTTTGATGCAGCCTTACTGGTCATCCTTTCGGATATCGATGCCTTGTATGACAAAGACCCGAATAGGTATGAAGATGCACAAAGAAGAATGGTGGTAAACCAGTTAAGTGAAGCAGAGCTTCAAGCAGAACATACTCCGAACAACGAGTTTGCCACAGGCGGTATCGTCACGAAACTGCAGGCAGCGGATTTTCTGATGAAACACAACAGAGAGATGTTCCTGGCGAGCGGGTTTGACCTGAGTGATGTAAAGTCCTTCCTGATAGAAAAAGTGCATAACGGCGGAACACT
Source organism: Candidatus Sulfurovum profundilacunae (assembly GCA_047689495.1). GTDB lineage: Bacteria > Campylobacterota > Campylobacteria > Campylobacterales > Sulfurovaceae > Sulfurovum > Sulfurovum profundilacunae. Next base: position 1,972 of record JBEWPY010000045.1, read on the forward strand.
TTTTACAACAAACAGATAAGAGAGCATATGAGTTATAAGATTGTATATATGGGGACCCCACACTATGCCAAAGAGATTTTGGCTACATTGATCGATGCAAAAGATACGGATGTGAGTCTGGTACTTACGCAGCCGGATCGCCCGGTAGGCCGTAAGAGGGTACTGACCCCGCCGCCTGTAAAAGTATTGGCAGAGGAGCACGATATAGAGGTGCTTCAGCCAAACAGGCTGAGTGATGAAGGGATCGTTGATGCCATTGCAGCACAAGAGCCTGATTTTATCATCGTAGCAGCATTCGGGCAGCTGCTTCCAAAATCTGTACTGGATATCGCTCCATGTATCAACCTGCATGCTTCTCTGCTCCCACAATATAGAGGGGCATCACCGGTTCAGCAGTCGCTGCTCAATGGAGATAAGATGACGGGAGTGACTTCTATGCTGATGGAGGAGGGGCTTGATACGGGGCCGATGCTGGAAAAGATCGAGTTTGTTATCCCTGAAGAGATGAGGCTGCATGCATTGATGCAGCAACTGACAGAGGATGCCTGCATCCTTACATTGAGTACGGTCAGAAATTATAAGAATATTACGCCTGAAGTTCAAAACGAGTCAGAGGCTACACTTTGCAGGAAGATCAAAAAGGCTGACGGAGAAGTAGATTTCAGGGATGCGCAGGAAGTGTACAACAAATATCGCGCTTTTGAAGGGTGGCCCGGTATTTTTGCTTCTGACGGCACAAAGATAGACGGAGTGAGCCTGGTCGAGACTACCGGCGAACACACTCCTTTCGAACTCTTGGCTTTTGAGAAAGAGAGTGTGATCCTGGGGTGCGGTAAAGGCAGCTTGAAAGTGGATACACTGCAGCCTGCATCGAAAAAAGCGGTTACCGCCAAAGCATACTGTGTAGGAAGGGGGATGAAGATTGGAGATATTATCCTTTGATACGCTCCCGTCGACGCAGAAATATCTGTTAGAAGCACTTCGGTCAGGCCACCTGCAGGCTCCTGTTGCAGTCCTTGCCGGTGAACAGAGTGCGGGTATAGGAAGCCGTGATAATGAATGGAAAGGGGGAAGAGGGAACTTCTTTGCCTCTATTGCTGTTTCGCTCGATGCGCTTCCTGAGGATCTTCCTTTGGGTTCTGCTTCGATCTATTTCTCCTATATCATGAAAAAGACACTTGTCATGCTTGATGAGAAAATATGGTTAAAGTGGCCGAACGACTTTTATGCCGGCAATGAAAAAGTGGGGGGAACGATCACGCAAAAAGTCGAAAATACGTTAGTGTGCGGAATAGGAATCAATCTTAAAAATTCTCAAAACGGCTTCAGTGCCCTTGACTCCGAGCTTCAACCGAATCTACTGCTGGAAAAGTATCTTTTGTCACTCAAAAAACTTCCTGAATGGAAGCAAATTTTTAGAGAGTATGAGATAGAATTTGAATTAAGTAGAAAGTTTTCGGTTCATATTGACAGTGATAAAAAAAGCCTGAAAAATGCGAAGTTGGCAGAAGATGGTTCTTTAATGATTGAGTGGGAGAAGGTGTTTAGTTTACGATGAGTGAAGTGATATGTATAGCCAACCAAAAAGGTGGCGTAGGAAAAACAACAACAGCAGTGAACCTTGCAGCTTCTTTGGCTGAAAAAGGGGAGAAGGTACTTTTATTGGATATCGATCCTCAGTCCAACGCCACGACAAGCCTGGGCTTTGCAAGAGGGGATTATGAGTTCAATATCTATCATGTATTGATAGGGAGCAAAAAACTCACGGAAGTGATATTGAAAACCGAAATAAAAAAACTTCATATCGTGCCTTCAAATATCGGTTTGGTCGGTATCGAAAAAGAGTTTTACAGCCCGAAAAAGAAAAACAGGGAATTGGTACTCCGGGAGAAATTGAAAGAGGTAGCGGGAAAATATGATTATATCATTATTGACTCACCTCCTGCTTTGGGACCGATCACAATCAATGCTCTTTCTGCAAGTGACTCCGTGATCATCCCGATACAGTGTGAATTTTTTGCACTGGAAGGATTGGCGCAGCTATTGAATACAGTGAGTCTTCTTAAAAAAACCATCAACCCTAAACTGAAGATTAAAGGCTTCCTGCCTACGATGTATTCCTCTCAGAATAATCTTTCTAAACAAGTATTGGCCGACCTAAGCCATCACTTTAAAGACAAATTGTTCCATGCGAGAAAAGGGAAAGATTGTATCGTTGTGCCTCGTAATGTGAAAGTAGCGGAATCACCGAGTTTCGGTAAACCTGTGACAGAGTATGCCGCAACCTCAAAAGGCTCTGTAGCCTATAGCGAACTTGCTACAGTGATTATCAGGAAATAGTAAGATGGCAATGGGCAGAGGATTGGGAGAAATACTCTCCGAAGTAGAAGAAACATATGCAAAAGACCTTAGCTCCTTAGACGGTTCTGAACTGGAAGCGAAGGGAGCAAGGGTAGAAGAGATCGAAGTAGGTTCGATAGCCCCGAACCCTTTTCAGCCGCGAAAGCATTTTGATGAAAAAGCACTGAAAGAGTTAAGCGAATCGATCAAAGAGCATGGACTGCTTCAACCCATTGTCGTCATTGAAAAGGGAGAGGGTTATATACTAATTGCCGGTGAACGTCGTTTACGTGCACACAAGATTGCCCAACTGCCGTTGATCAAAGCGATCATTGCGGATGTAGACATCGATGAAATCAGGCTTCGTGAACTGGCTCTTATAGAGAATATCCAAAGAGAAAACCTCAATCCTGTAGAGCTTGCAAACTCTTATGCAGAGTTGATTGAAGTGCATAAGATAACCCATGATGAGCTTTCAAATATCGTACATAAAAGCCGTGCGCAGATCACCAATACTATGCGTATACTAAGTTTGAGTGATTATGCAAAACAGCAGATCATGGAGGGCAATATTTCGCAGGGCCATGCAAAAGTACTGGTCGGATTGGATGAGAACAAACAAAAAGTACTCATCGACAGTATTGTCGGCCAAAAACTTTCGGTTCGTGATGCTGAAAATATGGTTAAAAATCATAAAAATGATAATGGAAACAAATCTAAAAATAAATCGAAATCATCAATTTTAAATGATTTTAAAGAAGAGTTTAACCGTGTTCTTCCCTTCAAACACACGGTAAAAGCGAAAAGTCTGGAAATCAGTTTTGCATCACACGAAGAAATCGAAAAGTTTCTCTCAATCCTAAAAAAAGCCAAATAATTAACCCGCTTCTCATGTGCTAAATGGTAGAATAACGCGAAATTACATGAGGAGTTTGAATGCTTGACTTACATTTACCGTTAATGTTGTTTGTTCTGGTATTGTTTCTTTCCCTTCTAGTTCTTTTAAATAATATGCTATTTCAGCCATTGGTTAAGTTTATGGATGATAGGGATAATACTATAGCAAAAGATTTGGAAGCAGCAAAAGGTTTGAGTGGCAATACCGATGAGCTTAACGCTAAAGCTGATGAGATTCTTAGCAATGCTAAGGTCGAAGCTGCAGCAATCAGACAGAAAGCAATCGATGACGAAAAGGCATTGGCTGCAAGTAAAGTCGAAACCAAACAGAGTGAGCTTGAAAAAGAGTATACACGTTTCAAAGAGAGACTGGCTTCTGACAAAGAAGAGCTTAAGAACTCACTGCTTTCGCAGATGCCTCTTTTTAAAGAGAGCCTAAAAGCTAAATTTAGCAAATTATAAGGGGAATGACAGAGATGAAAAAATTAGCACTTTATGGTTTGTTTTTGTTACCGGCTGTTGTTCTCGCATCCAGCGGAAATGCGGGAGAGAGTCACTACTTCCATATCACCGGCAGAGAGACGGACTTCGTGCCGAGGCTGGTAAACTTTTTGATCTTCGCCGGATTGCTCTATTACCTTCTTGCCAACCCTATCAAGAAGTTCTTTAAGGGAAGAGAAGCAGGGATAGAAGGACAATTAAAAGAGATCGAAGAGAAGCTGCAAGAGGCAAAAGATGAGAAAAAAGAGGCTGAGGAGCGTCTTGGAGATGCAAAAGTAAAAGCTGATGAGATCATTGAAGATGCAAAAAAAGAAGCCGTGGTACTTGCTGGGGGTATCGCCCGCTCCAATGCAGCTGAACGTGAAGCAATGGATAAACAATTTGCTGAAAAGCTTGCACTGGAAGAGAAAAAATCTGCGAGAGAAGTGATCGATGAAGTTCTTGGTGAAAGCATCTCAAGCGAAGACATTATGCTTGGCGAGACCAAAGTAGTAGATATCGTGAAGAAGAAGGTGGCATAATGGAAGAACTAATTGCTAAAAGGTATGCGCAGGCGCTCAGCGCTGTAAGTAAAGATGTAGCAGCAGATGCAGCGATGCTTAACATACTCTCCGAAGTTATCAGCAGCAAAGAAGTGATGACGGCGTTGACATCACCGATCATTGAAGCTGAGAAAAAGTCTGAAATGGTTTTAAAAGCATTGGGTGACAGTGCCAATGCAGCGATGAAGAACTTCATCAAAATTCTTGGTGAAAACAAAAGATTGGATCTGATTCCTGTGATTGCTAAGGTATTGAACAAAGAGCTTCAGAAAGAGTCCAACCATTATGAAGGTATCGTGAAAAGTGGAAATGCACTGGAAGATGGAGCTTTGACTGACCTGGAAGAGACACTTCAAAAGTATACAGGTGCAGAAGTAAAACTGACGCAGGAGAAATCTGATTTAGATGGTTTACGCGTAACGGTAGATGATTTGGGCATTGAGGTAAACTTCTCTAAGCAGAGAGTTAAAGAACAACTAATCGATTTCATTAAGAAATCATTGTAGTTATCAAATAGAAAGGAGTAGCAGTGGCAAACAAATTGCAAGCAGATGAAATTAGTTCGATCATCAAAGAAAGAATTGAGAACTTTGAGATTGATGTTGACATCAATGAAGTAGGTAAAGTAGTAGGTATCGCTGACGGTATCGCAACAGTATATGGCCTTAACAACTGTATGGCCGGTGAGGTTGTAGAGTTTGAAAATGGTGCAAGAGGCCTTGTACTTAACCTTGAAGAGTCAAGTGTAGGTGTCGTTGTTCTTGGTTCATCAACAGGAATCAAAGAGAGAATGAGCGTCAAAAGAGAAGGCCAACTTCTTAAGACACCAGTGGGTGATTCTCTTCTTGGTAGAGTCGTTAATCCGGTGGGTGAAGCATTGGACGGTAAAGGTACGATCGAAGCAGCAGAACATAGATTCATCGAAGAGAAAGCTCCTGGTATCATGGCCAGAAAATCTGTTCATGAACCGCTTCAGACAGGTATCAAATCTATCGATGCACTTGTACCGGTAGGTAGAGGGCAGAGAGAGCTCATTATCGGTGACAGACAAACCGGTAAAACGACACTGGCGATCGATACGATCATCAACCAGAAAGGTCAGGATGTTGTATGTATCTATGTTGCGATCGGACAAAAGCAGTCAACTGTAGCAGCGACTGTGAAGAAGCTTGAAGAGCATGGCGCAATGGATTATACAATTATTGTTAACGCTGGCGCTGCTGATTCATCTGCTTCTCAGTTCCTCGCACCTTATGCCGGGGTAACGATGGCTGAGTATTTCAGAGATAACGGTAGACATGCAGTAATCTTCTACGATGATCTTTCCAAACACGCAGTTGCATACAGAGAGATGTCATTGATCTTAAGACGTCCTCCGGGCCGTGAAGCCTATCCGGGGGATGTTTTCTATCTCCACTCAAGACTTCTTGAGAGAGCTGCAAAACTGAATGATGACCTGGGTGCCGGTTCGATCACTGCTTTCCCGATCATTGAAACCCAGGCAGGTGACGTTGCTGCCTATATCCCGACAAACGTTATCTCTATTACAGACGGCCAGATTTTCCTGGAGACAGACCTGTTTAACTCCGGTATCAGACCGGCGATCAACGTAGGACTTTCTGTATCAAGAGTAGGGGGTGCCGCACAGATAAAAGCAACGAAACAGGTATCAGGAACACTGAGACTTGACCTTGCATCATTTAGAGAACTTCAGGCATTTGCACAATTTGCTTCTGACCTTGATGATAACACAAGAGCGCAGCTGGAACGTGGGCAGAGAATGGTGGAGGTGCTTAAGCAGCCTCCATATCAGCCGGTACCGGTCGAAAAACAAGTCGTCATTATTTATGCCGGTGCGAACGGATTCCTTGATGATATTCCGGTAGCATCAGCGACCAAGTTCGAAGCGGACTTGATACCGTTTATGGACGCGAAATATTCCAACATCCTTGAAAACATCAGAAATGAAAAGAAAATCTCTGATGACATAGATGCAGAGTTGAGAAAAGCATTAGAAGATTTCAAAGCATCTTTTCAAGCGTAAGAAAGGCTTATTATGGCTAATTTAAAAGATATCAAGCGTAAGATTTCGAGTGTTAAGAATACTCAGAAAACGACTCGCGCGATGAAGCTTGTCTCTTCCGCAAAACTTAGAAGAACAGAAGAGTTGGCAAAAAGATCCAGAGTTTATGCGAATAAGCTTACTGAGGTTCTCAGCGAGATTGCTCAGAAGTTGCAGCAAAACAATGTAGATGGTCTTGACAATATCTACTTCAAGGATTCGAGTAATCCGAAAGTAGTTGACATTGTCTTTATCACTGCAGACAAAGGTCTTTGCGGTGGCTTCAACGCAATGACGATCAAAAGAGTGAACAAGCTTCTAGCAGAGTACAAAGCTCAGGATGTAAAAGTACGACTAAGAGCAATCGGTAGAAAAGGTATAGATTACTACAATTTTAACAATGTTGATATGATGAATGAAGTTGTAGGACTTAGCTCTGCACCTAACTATCAGGATGCAGCAGAGCTTATCAATGAGATCGCTGAGTCATACATAAATGGTGAAACCGATAAGATCGTTATGGTTCATAATGGATATGTGAACATGATCACTCAGGAGATCAGACAATCACAGGTTTTACCAGTTGACCCTTCAACATTAGAGCTTAATCAAGTCTCAACTTCAGAGCTTGAGGTAGAGCCGGATGAGGATGACACACTTCTTGAAGCATTGGTGAAGCGGTATGTAGAGTATACAATGTACTACTCCCTTATCGATTCACTCGCTGCTGAGCACTCTGCACGTATGCAGGCGATGGATGCGGCGACAAACAATGCAAAAGATATGGTAAGTAAGTTGACTGTACAGTACAACAAGGCTAGACAAGAAGCGATTACTACTGAGCTCATCGAGATCATCAGTGGTATGGAATCAATGAAATAAGAAATAAGAGGAGAAGCAATGACAGGTAAAATCGTACAGGTCTTGGGTCCGGTTATCGATGTGGACTTCACAGATTACCTACCGGAAATTAATGAAGCGCTGGAAACTACATTCACATTCGAAGGTGAAGAGAAGAAACTGGTATTGGAAGTGGCAGCACAGCTTGGTGACAACAGGGTACGAACGATCGCTATGGATATGAGTGAAGGTTGTACAAGAGGACAGGAAGTAAAAGCAACCGGTGATGCGATCAAAGTACCGGTTGGTGAAGAGGTCCTTGGACGTATTTTCAATGTTGTCGGTGATGCTATTGACGATGCAGGTGACCTTGAGGCGAAACAGTACTGGTCCATACACAGGGAACCGCCTACATTTGAGGAGCAAAGTACAAAAACTGAAGTATTTGAAACAGGTATCAAAGTTGTTGACCTTCTTGCACCATATTCCAAAGGGGGTAAAGTCGGACTCTTCGGTGGTGCAGGTGTTGGTAAAACGGTTATCATTATGGAGCTTATCAACAACGTTGCAATGAAACACAGCGGTTACTCTGTATTTGCCGGAGTTGGTGAAAGAACACGTGAAGGTAACGACCTTTACTACGAAATGAAAGACTCCAATGTATTGGATAAAGTTGCACTATGCTACGGCCAGATGAATGAGCCTCCGGGAGCAAGAAACAGAATCGCGTTGACCGGTCTTACAATGGCTGAGTACTTCAGAGATGAGATGGGCCTTGATGTACTGATGTTTATCGACAACATCTTTAGGTTTGCTCAATCAGGTTCTGAAATGTCAGCACTTCTTGGACGTATCCCAAGTGCCGTTGGTTACCAGCCGACACTAAGCAGAGAGATGGGTGCTCTTCAAGAGCGTATTACCTCGACAACGAAAGGTTCAATTACTTCTGTTCAGGCTGTATACGTACCGGCAGATGACTTGACTGACCCGGCGCCTGCGTCTGTATTTGCTCACCTGGATGCGACAACAGTACTTAACAGATCGATCGCGGAAAAAGGTATCTACCCGGCAGTTGATCCGTTGGATTCAACTTCCAGAATGCTTGACCCGCAAATTGTCGGCGATGAGCATTATGGTGTTGCTACCGGTGTTCAGCAGATCCTTCAAAAATACAAAGATCTTCAGGATATCATTGCGATTCTTGGTATGGATGAGCTTTCCGAAGATGACAAGCTTGTTGTACAGAGAGCAAGAAAGATCGAGAAATTCCTGTCTCAGCCGTTCCACGTTGCTGAAGTATTTACAGGATCTCCTGGTGTTTATGTTACACTTGAAGATACGGTCGAAGGGTTCAAAGGGCTTATTGATGGTAAGTACGACGAGATGAGCGAGGCTGCATTCTACATGGTAGGAAACATGACTGAGGCGGTTGCTAAAAACGACAAGATCAACGCTAAGTAATCCTTAGTGCTTGTCTATTAAAGGATTATCATGGAACTTATGAAGCTTGAGATCGTTACGCCTAGCGGTGTGATTTTTGATGCTGAAGTAAAGCAAGTGTCTTTACCTGGTAGTGAAGGTGAATTCGGAGTGCTTGCACAGCATGCGACCCTGCTTTCACTCCTGGAAGCTGGGGTGATCGTTATCGAGACAGCAGATTCGAAGGAGGTAGCAGTAGCTATCAACTCCGGGTATGTGAAAGTCGATGAAGAGAAGACTACATGTATCGTGGATGGTGCAGTCGCTATCTCCGGTGAAGACTCAGACCTTGCTAAAGCACTTGAAAATGCAAAAGAGTTGCTCAATGGTGCAGAAGCTTCTAATACTGCTATCGCATCTGCGGTAAGCAAAGTAGAGCAAATTGGAAAGTCTTTCTAGCAGTGGGCTCTCTTCTTACTTATTTCTTGGAAAGCAGTGCAATTACAATCTTTGTACTGCTTTTGCTTTCAGCATATTTTATTGCAGCATTCTGGGTTTTTTTCGACAGATTTTATATGCTTAACAGACGTATATCTGCAGAATCCAAGTCCCTTAAAGATCTTTACAAAGGGCAGTCAAACGGTGTACAAAAGACTTCGCTTATCTATACGTATTTGTCACGTGTCAAAAAGCCTAACAAAGCAATACTTGAAGCGGCATCATCAGATGCTATCCGTGTCTCTACCAAAGGCCTTACATCACTCTCTATTATCGCATCTACTTCGCCTTTTATCGGATTATTCGGTACGGTGGTAGGTATTCTGGAGACGTTTACAAATCTTGGTAGTCAAAACAGTGCCTCTTTAAGTGTTGTCGCCCCTGCGATCTCAGAAGCGCTTATTGCTACTGCTGCGGGTATTGCGGTAGCGATCTTTGCATATACTTTTCATCTTGTACTCAAACGAAAGGCGTATGAACTCTCATCACTTTTAACTTCCCAATGTGAAGTGATCCTCTCTCAGGTTGAAGAGGAATAATCAATGTTTAACTGGGATGAAGATCCGGATTTGAACATTACTCCTTTGGTAGATGTGATGTTGGTGTTGATGGCTATATTGATGGTCACAGCGCCTACGATCACTTTCCAGGAACAGATCACGCTTCCTCAAGGTTCCAAAACCGTTCAAGTCGAGAAGCCAAAGACACTGACGATTCGTATGGATAAAGATCAAAAGATCTATCTTGGCAAAGACACCTATAAGCTTGATACGTTTGCCGATGATTTTGTCAACCAGTCTGTGAAGCTTAACAAGAATTCTGAAGTCTATATCCGTGCCGATGAGCGTTTAAAGTACAAGGATGTCATGTATCTGCTCAAAACGGTTAAAGCTGCCGGCTTTGAGAAGGTTTCACTGATTACACTATGATGAAAAGATTACCTAAATACCTGACAGGATCAATGGCATTTGGTGTATACTTTCTCATCATTGGTCTGCTTATCTTCTACTTCAACAGTAAAACACGCCAGGAGAGTAAACACTACGTCAAAAAAAATGAGGATCGCATCCGGGTATCGCTTGCTGCACCTGAAAAAAAGAAGAGTGGCAAGCCAAAGCGCAAACAGCAGAAAAAAAGCAGCGCCAAACCCAAACCCAAGCCTAAGAAAAAAGTGACAGCCAAAAAGCCAAAACCGACAAAAAAGGTGATCAAAGAGAAGGTTGTCAAAAAGGTAAAACCTAAAGTAAAGAAACCCGAACCAAAGCGTGTACCACCTAAAAAGGTGAACAAACCCAAAAGTCTTTTTGATAGTGTGAGTTCAAGCAAGCCCAAAGAACGTATCAAAGAAAAAGAGAAACCTGCAGAGGCCAAACCAAAGCTGGATATCATTAAAACCAAAGAGAAGGTCAGTGCATCTGAGCTTGTCTCTAGTTCCCTTAAGATCGATAAGAGCAGCGACAGAGGTATAGAGAATGAGTACCTGGCAAAGATAGAAGAGAAGCTTCAGGGGTGGCCTGCACAAAGTGAATATGCAGGGGAAAAAGCCAGAGTCGCGTTGGTCATTGAGCCATCGGGCATGTTCACATTCAGGATCATATCTGCTTCCAATATCCCCGAATTCAATCAGGGATTGGAAGTGTATCTCAAACAGCTGCAGCGCTTAGGGTTCGGACCGCATAAAGGGGAAAGAGCGTATGAACTTGATGTAGAGTTTATCGCCAAAGAGTAGTAGTATATTTATTATAAAACCTCCCAATATAGAACATTTTATAAGGTTTTCTACTGGAGGTTACATATTTTTAGTCTACAAACGTCGCTACAGCGAATAACCTTATAAAATATGTTAGATTATAAGGTTTTTTATTTTTTACCAATAAACACACACTTTGTGGTTTTATCCCGATATTTTCCTGATAAACCGCACTTTATGCAAATATCGCCAATTTCTGGGCAAATGGCACATTTCATTTTGACATATTTTAAGAATTTTTATCATTTTTGGTATAAAATAGTTAGTCAACCCTGAAAAACCCATTTCAAACCCACAAGTCAATTCTACTATCTCTT
>JBEWPY010000144.1:0-2247 GCA_047689495.1 Candidatus Sulfurovum profundilacunae
GATTATCGCGGCATCACTGGTATGCTTATCATCTTTATTTGGATATAATAATCGCAAAGTTATTTTAGAGAGCAGGAAAAATATGTTAGTTGCACCCAGTATATTATCAGCGGATTTTGGACACCTGGCGCGGGATGTAGAGGCAGTTTGTGAAGGGGGATGCGATCTTGTACATGTGGATGTGATGGATGGGCACTTTGTCCCAAACCTGACGATAGGCCCTGTCGTGGTCGATGCCGTGGCACGGTCTGCGACCAAACCGCTGGATATACATCTTATGGTGGAAAACAATACATTTTTTGTCGATCTTTTTGCCCCTCTGAAACCGGAGTTTATCTCTTTTCACATCGAAGAGGAGAAGCATCCGCATAGATTGATACAGAAGATAAGGTCACTGGGTATCCGCCCTGCTGTGACGCTCAACCCGCATACCCCGCCTGAAGCAATCGAATTCCTGCTTGAAGACCTGGATATGGTACTTTTGATGAGTGTCAACCCCGGTTTTGGCGGACAAAAGTTTATCCCTTCAGTGATTGAAAAAGCGAAACGCCTGAAGCGATTGATTGAGAAAAGAAACCCCAAGTGTCTTATCGAAGTGGATGGAGGGGTCAACGATGCCAATGTCAGGGAACTTGAAGCGGCAGGGGTGGACGTCGTGGTGGCGGGATCTTATGTGTATAAGCACCCGGAGGGTATTAAAGAAGCGATCACTTCTTTAAAAAATGAAAAATGAAGAGCGAAGAACAACGATTGAGAGTCAAAATCTGCGGAATTACCAACCTTAGGGATGCACTGCATGCCATAAAGTGCGGTGCAGATGCATTGGGATTTGTATTTTATAACCAGTCACCAAGATACATCGCACCGGATGCTGCCAAGAAGATCATCGACAAACTTCCGCCGTTTGTAGAGACGGTAGGGCTTTTTGTCAATGAAGGGTTAGAGACGATCGATACGGTCTGCAAATATACCGATATCTCGCGGGCACAGATACATTTTGATGTAGATGAAGAGTCTCTGAACCAGCTTGATGAACAGGTCCTGCCTGTGGTGCGTGTGCAGTCACGTGACGATATCAGGAAGTTCGAGCATCGGTATCGTCTGCTTGATGTGCATGATGAAACAAGTTATGGAGGAACGGGAAACCGTCTCAATCTTGACTGGTTCAAGGGTGTCGACTGTTCCAGGATCATCCTTGCAGGCGGGTTGACGCCGGAGAATGTACACGAGGCGAAGGCATACGGGTTTTACGGGGTAGATGTGAGTTCGGGTGTTGAGTCGATCAAGGGGAAAAAAGATTTAAAGAAAGTAGAGCAGTTTATCGCCAATGCAAAAGGTTTTTGATGAACTGACCCATGCATTTCGTAAGCATAAGGGGGTATTGACGCAAGAGCAGTATGCGCATATCGCGATGAAGCATACGACACTGCTGGAGGATGCTGATGCGATCTTTATCCTTCTCCAGGCCTCGGGGTACCCTATCTCACAAAGATCAAACAGTATCTATCAGCTGGATACCTGTTTTACCCCTTATCAAAAGCAGCGATATTGTGTGATCGATATAGAGACCAACGGAAGCAAGCCGGGAGATTCCCAGGTTATAGAGATCGGCGCGGTCATGATCCGGGAAGGAGAGATCATTGACCATTTCGAAACCTTTGTAGAGTGTGCTTTCCTTCCGGAGTATATTACCAAGATCACCGGAATAGAACCTGAGGATCTGATCGGTGCGCCGAGCAGAAAAGAGGCACTGATCAATTTAAAGCACTTTATGGGTGATGCAGTCTTTGTCGCACATAATGCCGATTTTGATTACACTTTTCTGGATGCTTCTTTTGAACGTTTTGGATTGGGAAATATCGGGAACCCGAAGCTCTGTACGATCGACCTTGCCAGACGTACCTTTGAGAGTGAACGTTACGGGCTGGGTTACCTGATAGCCTTTCTGGGTATCGAAACCGCAACCCACCATCGGGCATACAGTGATGCCTATTGCGCCTATCAGGTCATGAAAAAGAGTTTCGAAACACTCCCGGAGTATGTGAAGAGTGCAGATGACCTTATCGTTTTTTCCTCTTCAAGCAAGAGGGAGAGAACTCAGAAGAGGGAGCAGGGAGCAGGTAGCAGGTAGCAGGTTCGGTAGGCTTTTCTTTGAAAAGCTTTTATCATTAAGATTGGACAAAGCCCAACCATGAAAATCTTCCACTATCCACTATCCACTATCCACTATCCACTATCCACTATCCA
>JBEWPY010000046.1:0-12772 GCA_047689495.1 Candidatus Sulfurovum profundilacunae
TGAAAAATTTGATACTTTTATTAGGGGTGGTTACCATGTGGGTTTACCGACCACCAAGCCAAAAGTCAACCTACACTGCCGCATAGGCTATTGTTTGCCTCTAACACAACGCATATAGTACCCATTTGTCTTATTGTTGTTCGAGTTGCCATTCTTAAAGTTGTGTAATGAAAATGTCAAGGGTTTGGGCGGTCAGACGGTCAGGGGTCGGGTGATGCTAAACGGTCAGGGGTCGGGTGATGCTAATGCTATTCAATTTTCACTCAAATAAAAAAGATAAACTAATCCATACCAATAAACCCAACACCGATGGCGTCAGGTTCTTCATAATGCATTTTTTCAAAACGAATCACAAATCACCAGACTCCTCAATACAGACCCCTCAATATGGTATGCATGGTATACTGAAACTACCAGATCATGGTATTTTTACTTGTCTTAATGGTCGTACAGGGTATAATTTTTGATACAAACTATAATTAAGGAATAACAGTGATAAGAAGTAAACCTCAATGCAGAAAGGTACTTTTAAGACTAAAGTCTAATGCAAGCTTTTCACTAAATGAAAAGGTGTGAAATGCCGAGTCGTAAAGAAAATCTGTTTGAAATGGGCGCCGACTTTGAGAATGGCTGGAGTTCGGACAATAAGGATAAACCCTCTGGCAATAAAAGTGTAGAGACAAAATCTCCTGAAAAGCATCGACTTTATTGTGCGAAAGAGAAACGGCGCGGCAAAGTCGTCACCATCGTTCAACCGTTCTACCTTGAGAAAAAAGAGCTGCAAGCCCTGCTGAAAACACTCAAGAAAAAACTGGGTACAGGCGGTACGGCAAGAGAGGAGAGCCTGGAATTTCAAGGCGATATTTCCGATACCCTGCGTCAGCAACTTGAAGCATCGGGGTATCGGTTTAAAACGTAGCTATCTGCCGATAGCCAAAGCATAGAGTACCATCCCGTCGTTTTCCAGAAAGGCATTGACCTCGTCATCATAATAGGCACCGATCCCGCTGCACCCTATATCCAGATAGTTTGAAGCGATATAGAGACGATGGCCGATAATCCCCGCTTTTTGATAAAGCGCCTGATAATTGTCTGCCTTCGAGGTAAGAAAAAAGGTCACTGCACCCATTTTCGCCAGGCCGTACTGTTCCAGGCAGAGATATCCCGCCTTTTCGGCAAAATCGCCATATTTGATATACTCCCCGTCTTTCTGTACGCCCAGGGGCATATCGAGCACCCGGTTGAGTACGGCATAGAGAGAGACCTCCTCGTCACAGTCACCAAGTACAGGCTGGGTGATCATCTCCATGATGTAGTGAAACTGCCCTTTCGTAATCGCACCGCCGTCAAAACCCCGCTGAGACCTCCTGGAAAAGATCGTCTCCCTGAGTCTCTCTTTTTTGTAATCAAACCCGGGTGCTTTAAGCATCTTTTTACATGCCTGCATCTCCATGGACTCCTGATATGCTTCTTCTATCAAAAGATCGGCTTCAAAGGTTCTGCTGCCATCCGCATAAGGCAGTTCAAGCTCTATGGTTTCAACTTTCTGTCCTCTTGACGGGACCGCCGTCACCGCAGCAGAGAGAAAGAACTCCCTCTTCCCAAATCCGAACATCCGGTTGAGCCTCTCCCTGTCGATATCGTAAAGCATCTTTACGGCATGGGGCTTGAGCAGTGCAGCCGCTTCGATACTTCCCAGAAGATGCCCTGCATCCAGAAGACAGTAACGAAAGGCACGCTCTTTGTATTTCCAGCTGGAGCGGTAGTAGATCGCCGAAAGCAGAAAAAGATACCCCTCCATCGCATGGGCATACCCCAGACAGGGCTCCAGTCCCTCTTTCTCGCTGACCGCTGCAAGCAGTGTAACGGAGTGCGTGCTTGCTTCATAATGGTAGACCCCGTCCTCTATCCCCTCAACGCCTCTTGCCTGAAAGTAGAGTTCATTGGGATAGAGCGCCCCCGCACTGGGGTTGATACGCAGATAGTACTCCACACCGGGATAGTTTTTTTTGGCCGTCAGTCCCGCAATGTGATAGAGAAAATGATCTTCTTCATCCTCAAGGTCAAGTTTGCGTTTGGGATAGCTGTCGGGATAGTTTTTATAAGTGGAAGGCTGCGAGGACCAGTCAAGCCGATTGGGATTGTTCCGCACAGACTCATAAGAGTGTTTTGTCTGTTCATGATACCAAAACATCAAAGATCTCCTGGTGTTTTCTCTTCAGCGCTTCGATCTTTTGACAGGACCGGTCAAATAGCAGCGCATATTCTATCTGCGGTGTACTCAGATGCTTGTAGCGTTCATAGGAAAGAATCACCTTCTTTGCTTTGGCAGGCATATTCTTTCTGTTGCGTTTGATATGCTCAAAGGTGATCGCACCGTTGATCAGCCCTTTCACAAGGTTGCTCAGCGGATGGCCGGAGAGCCGCAGAGGATGCCATGCCGCCTCCAGTACCTCATGTGCTTCAAAGAACTCCTCTCTGTCCAGCAGTGCAAGATACTCTCTCAATGTGCCTTCAAGATCATGGTTCATCTTCATCACTATATATACCCCCGCTTCACCATCCTTATCGCCATCGCTATAGAGAGCCCGTCATTGTTATACCCTTCTTCCCAACAGTTCTCACATGTATCGCCGCAGACAAAATCAGTATCTTCCAGAACATCCGCAACGGTATCGATACTGTTTTCTTTGATATACTTTGCCAACTCTCCGAGTGTCACATCGTGACAGTAGCAGATCATCGTGCTTTCATCGGGCATCTGTCTATCTCCTTATTTTGTGTATAATACCAATATAGCATATCAAGGTAAAAGTATGACAGCAGTAGAAAAAGCAGGGAGCAGGGAGCAGGGAGCAGGTAGCAAGTAGCAGGTAGCAGATGAGGAGCGTATAAAGATCGTGAATAGTTTCACGATCTTAGCGACGGAACCGGAACGGTCGTAGCATAGCGAAGCCGTGGAGGCACAGGTAGCAATTTTGCATGCCTTGCTTTATATCAACCTGAAGTTAAACCCAAATTAATCCATGAAATATAGAATTAGTCACAAGCATTGGCTTCAAGGGCACTCCGGAAAATCATTGCCGAACCTATGGGTGCGACTCAAATTTTCCAAAGCACCCTTAAAACCAAGCCTTGTAGCTACTTCAAAAATTTCATGGATTAATTTGGGTTAAAGTACTTTTTGACTTTTTGGTACTTGATACCAGTAATTTAAGTATCTCTTTCATTTCCGGTATGATTGACTGAAACATTTTTGATGAGATATATCCTGATTCCTTTAACAGACAGATCCAATACTCCGTTTCATTTGCTTCTTTCAATGCTATCATCTGTTTGTGCAAAAAATCTGCTTTTGATTGTGCATATTTAGACTCTTTGATCAAGGCACCTATTGCAGTACCACTCCTCAAAACCTGTTTCGCTAAGACATATTCCTGATGCTCTTTTTTCAAATAGTTACTAAGCTTAATAATACGAAGAGCGAATATAAAGCTTTTTTCTTCTAATAGTGTTGAGTGATAACTATTCATTGCTCCCTGCTCCATTTTCCCTGCTCCCTGTCAAAGGCTTTCTATGTTTCCTACTACTTTACCCACAATGCTAACTTCATCCGGGGACAGTACTTCCGGAGAGTAGTTTTTGTTGTCAGAGATCAGTTCCACCATTCCGTCAGCCCTTTGGCGAATGCGTTTGATAAAGAGCCCGGCGGTCGTTGCAGCGATAAAGATGCCGTCTTTATTGATATTGTTCTGGGTGCGGTCCACGAAGACGATGGAACCGTCCTGCAGGGTCGGCTCCATCGACTCGCCGTCCACATGGATCGCTTCCAGGTCGGTGTTGCCAACTCCTACCATATTGCGCATCACGGTCTCATCGACCGTGATCGTCTCGAAGTTTTCATCAAAAACCTCTGCTCCGCCACCCGCACTCGCACGGATATCGGAAAAATAACGCACGTGGAAGAACTTTTCTGTCTCTTCTTTGAGCATATCGACCGCCTGGTCGAAGAAGAGCCAGTTGACCGATATCTTTTTCAGTGCACAAAACTCCAGTATCTCTTCATACGGGACAGAGTTTCGTTTCTTCATCGTCGCGAAAGTGCTTTGCGGGATGTTCAGTGCCTGGGCGACATCTTTATCAAACACTTTTTTGCCGGGTACGCTCTCAGAAATCACATCTTTGAGCTTTTCAATAATTTCACTTAAAAATACCATTTTTTACTCCTTTTGGATCTTATCTGTAAATTATAGTATATTTTTTCTAAAAGAATGACAATTTGAGATATTTTTTTATTTATTATTTTATTTTGACATATAATTTAAACATAAAGAGATAAAAAATCTCAGAAATAAGATATTGAAAGGAGATATCATGAATTACAAAAGAGAAAGAAACCTGTTTAACGAAGCGATCAAAGCAGGATATAAAACCGTAGCGGAGCTTGCGCTCTTTTTAAAACTGCACGGGAAGGCAGCTGCCTAATTCAGCATCAGGACAGTAACCTCTTCTCCCGCTTCTTTCGAACTCTCCTCCTCAGAGGTAAAGAGCAGTGCGACAGGCCCCAGCATATTGGTAAGGATCGCGGATGTACCTACCTTCTTATCTCTGAAATCAACCTCATATCCCCCGTCTGCCAGGGTAAGATTGCATGCAGTGAACTCCGCTTTTTTCGCACGCTTTTTGAAGGGTTCGCTTAAAGTCGCTTTGACTTTGCGAAGCGCATACCTGCCCTGTTGGAGTTTGGCGATCAGCGGCAGGACATAAATCAGTGCCGTAACGGTAGAAGAGTAAGCAAACCCGGGCAACCCGACGATGAACTTATCATCTTTGCGTGCCACCATGATATGCTGGCCCGGCTTGATGCGTACGCCCTTGAAGAGGACTTCGGCCCCAAGCTCCGCGATCACATCCTTGACAAAGTCAAAATCACCGACACTCACCCCGCCGGTCGTCACCAGGATATCACTCTTTTTCAGCGCTGAAGCCACCGCATCTGCGATGCTCTGCTTATCATCCATGATACATCCCATCTGCAGCGGGATGCCGTCATACTTGTTGACGATCGCCTCCAGGATATAGTTGTTTGAACTTCTGATCTGCGCATCGTTCGTCTGGGTCTGTCCCAGTTCAAGCAGCTCTGAGCCTGTAGAGAGGATAGAAACTGTCGGTTTTTCATGAACCGTCACAGAAACGATATTGAGACTTGCCATCACTCCGATCTGAGGAAAGTCGATCCTGGTCCCTTTGGGGATAAGCTTTTGTCCTTTGGCATAGTTTTCTCCCACTTCTCTCACAGAAAAACCAAAAGGGACTTCCTCTTTGATGATAATCTCATCACCATCAACTTCTACATTTTCAATCGGGATCAATGTATCCGAACCTGCCGGCATCAGTGATCCCGTGAAGGTCTTGATGCATGTACCGCCCAGCACTTCCTCTTTTGTATCAGATCCCGCAGGATTGATACTGGCGATCTTCAGCCTGCCTGAACCGATATCCTCATACTTACACGCATACCCGTCCATTGCCGAAGTCGGAAACGCAGGAGAGTTGTGATCGGCGATGATATCTTCAGCCAATACATATCCCAATGTATCCATCAGATAGAGCTTTTTGGTTTTATAATGATCGATCACCTGATCTTCAATGATCCTCATCGATTCGTCAAAGTGCAACATGGTTAAAAGTTCCTTTTTAAAATTAATAATGAAGAATTAAAAATGAAGAATTTTGGTAAGTTTTACTTTTGTAAAACTTTTATAAAATAAAAGCATTGCCACGCAATGCAAACCGCCACTCATCACTCCTCACTCTTAACTCTTATTTCAAAAGTCCTGCCCCATCCATGGGGGTACTGCGATCTTCGGCATAGATGCGCTTTCCGTCTTTTACATCGTACTTCCAGATCGGCGCATTGGCCTTGAAATCCTCAACAAATTCTTCGATAAGCTCAAGTGCCGCTCGACGCTTTGGAGAGAATACTGCTGAGATATACGAAGAGGTATGCACAGGCACATCGCCGATGGAGTGTGCCATCTTGACGACGGCACCACGCTCTGCCGCTCTCTTCTCCCAGCCTTCAAACCACGACTTAAGTATCGGTTCATAGATATCAAAGCTCAGCGCATCGATACCGTCTTCGGCACGGATCGTACCGACAAACGGAATATACGCCCCGTAATTTGACGCTGCTTCCTCATCCAGCCAACGTCCGAATATCTCTTTGATATCCAGCGGCCCGTTATGTAGTTCCATATGAAAAGTTCCTTGTTTAAAATTAGGAATTAGGAATTAGGAATTAGGAGTAATGGTTTGTTTACTTCAAAATTTTTTCATATCAATGTATAGCAAAGCTATACTTACCAAAACTCCTCACTCCTACTTCCTAACTCCTCACTTGTTGAGCATTGCTCAACACTATCCCCCGCATACCGGAGGCAGGATAGACACCCTGTCACCGTCCTTGAGTTCGGTGGCCAGATCATTGACCATTGTATCATTGACCGCAACGGCACACTTGTTCAGCCATTGTGCCACACTCTCATCCTCTTTGAGCTTTGCAGAGAGGTCTGCAAGTGTTTTAACCTCTATCTCGATCGGCGCTTTGCCTATCGGTCCTAAAAATTCTACTTTTATCATATGGTTCCTTTGCTGACTTGCCCATACCTGTATACGCAGCTCTCTTTTCCTGTTCCCCGTCCGGGGACAAAAACTATACAGATCACTGAGTGCCAAACACTCCTTAAGTGAGATGGATTATAAAAGTTGTTTGCTATAATTACGCTTAAACAATATTCGGGAAGGAAACGCCATCGATGTTATTTGGTTCCATCAATTACCTTAATCTTCTTCCTTTTCAGCTCTTTCTGAAAAAACATATCAGGTCCAATGCTGCCCAGATGACTTTTCGGTATAAGCGCGCGGTGCCAAGCCGGATCAATATCCTGCTCAAAAGAGGCGAGGTCAATGCAGGGTTTATCTCTTCGGTAGAATCACGCAAATGCAAATGTACCGATCTCGGCATCATTGCAAACCGAAAAGTCTATAGTGTTTTTGTCATTCCGGGGGAAGAAGAGACCGATCCGGCTTCAGCCACCTCCAACCGCCTTGCCGGAGTACTCGGTCTCAAAGGCAAGGTACTGATCGGAGATCAGGCGCTCAAGTACTATCTTTCCGGAGGGGAAGGAATCGATCTGGCGGAAGCGTGGTATGAAGAGACAGGGCTCCCTTTTGTCTTTGCCCGCCTCTGCTATAACCGCCACAAGGCCAGTGTAGAGAAACTGGCAAAACAGTTTGTCCAATCCCCTACCCGTATACCGCAATATATTCTGAAAAAAGAGGCAAAAAAAAGAGGGATCAGCCCCAAAGAGCTGTTATGGTATCTTGACCATATAGAGTACCATATGGACTACAAAGCGAAAAAGTCTTTGAAATTGTTTTTGAGGAAGAGCGAACGTAGTAAGTAGTAAGTAGTAAGTAGTAAGTAGTAAGTAGTAAGTAGTAAGTATATTTTTTATGGGTTGCTTTATGGCAACCTTAATGATACAAGTTTTTCAATGCGAACGGCGAAACTTCCGGTCACAGCCTAGTCTCGCAAATCCACCCTAAAAAAAGCGTCTGATTTCCTGTTTCCGGCTCATATTGAGAAAAGAGTATGTATTCCTGCTTCCGCAGGAATGAGAGGTTACTCCTCACTCGCAGCCGCCGACTACTCCCTGCTATCGATAAAATCGATCGCCTTTTGGATACGGGTTACAGTCTCTTCTATGCCTAAAATTGACATAATCTCATCCAGTCCTGAACCGGTCATGCTTCCGAGCAGGCTCACACGGAGCGGCTGGCCGATCTTGCCGAATCCGATCTCTCTGGTCTCAACGATCTTCTCAAGCACTTCATGGTAGTCACACGGGAGGTGCAGTGTCTTCTCCCAGTTTTGCAGCATCTCGGCAAATGCGGCAAGGATCTCTTTTGCCTCACCTTTGAAAGCTTTTTTGGCAGCTTTGGCATCATATGCTTCAGGTCTGTGAAGGATCAGCTTGATCTGCTCTGCGAGTTCTACGAGCGTCTTGCCTCTCTCTTTGGTCGCGTCAAGCAGGAGTTCGATCTTGTCATGCTCCCTGATATCCACACCGAAGGGGTGAAGAAGATCCGCAAGCCTGTCGTTTGGCGTGTTCTTGATATAGTGCGCATTGAGCCAGTGCAGTTTATCCAGGTTGTAGTTTGAAGATGATCTGCTCAGGTTGTTGGGTTCAAACAACTCGATCATCTCTTCAATGCTGAATATCTCCTGGTCCCCGTAGCTCCATCCGAGACGTACAAGGAAGTTGAGCAGTGCCTCGGGCAAAAATCCAAGCTTCTCATACTCCATCACATCCATTGCCCCGTCACGCTTGGAGAGTTTTTTGCCCTGCTCGTTATTGATCATCGCCACATGATAGAACTTCGGCAGTTTGAATCCCAGTGCGTTGTAGACAACGATCTGCTTTGGCGTATTGTAGAGGTGGTCATCCCCGCGGATCACATCACTGAGCCCCATCAGCGCATCATCGACCGCAACGACGAAGTTGTATGTTGGCGTACCGTCAGCGCGTGCGATGATGAAGTCATCCACCTCATCGGCCGAGACACTGAACTCCCCTTTGACACCGTCCGTAAAAGAGATCGTCCCTTCCGTCGGGGCCTTGATACGGATCACCGGCTCTATGCCCTCGGGCGGCGTATCCGTAAAATCACGGTACCTGCCGTCATAGCGCGGACGCTCGCCCGCAGCCATCTGTGACTCCCTGAGTGCATCAAGCTCCTCTTTGCCCATATAGCATTGATAGGCTTTCCCTTCATCCAGAAGCTGCCGGATATACTTCTTGTAAAGATCAAAACGCCTGGACTGGTAGAGTACTTCACCGTCATAACTCATCCCGACCCAGTCAAAGGCCTTGATGATCGCCTCCAGCGCCTCTTCCGAGTTGCGTGCCAGGTCTGTATCCTCGATACGGAGCAGAAACGCTCCGCCGGTCTTTTTTGCCCAGAGCCATGAAAAGAGTGCGGTTCTAAGCCCGCCGATATGTAAATACCCTGTCGGAGAGGGAGCGAAACGTGTTACTGCCATAGTCATACCTTGAGGTGAAATTGTAGAATTGTAACAAAGAAGTCGTTAAAAGAGAGTGTAGTGACAGGATAAGAGCTTCCGTTCGAAGCTCTTTGACAGAGGGTTTTGAGCTTTTACTTAACCGGCCGCCTTTACATCGTTTTTGACATTTTCTACGATCATCGGCCCGATACCTTTGACGCGTACAAGCTCATCAACACTCTTGAACTTTTCCAAATCGCGTGCTTTGATGATCGATGCAGCCTTTGCCTTACCGATCCCTTTGATCGCCATTAACTCTTCTTTTGAAGCCTTATTCAGCTCACCTGCACTCATTGCCATGAGTGATGTCGTTGCAGACAATAACAATCCGATCATGATTTTGTGAAACATTGTTTCCCCTTTTTTTGTGATATGATAAAATGATAATTACCCCTCTTCAAAGAGCAAAAATATGATAGCATATTTTTCTTTAGGTTCTTAACGCTATCTATGCTACAATCTTTTTCAAAAAAGGCACAAGGATGGCAACTATGTGGGAACTGGCACTGGGCGCATTTACGGTCTCTCTGCTGATACAGTTCGTCACCATCCGCTACAGTGAAAAGTTCAACTGTTTTATCGACTGCCATCTGGCCGAAAAACCTCAAAAGTTTCATCATGCTTCTACACCGCGTGCCGGCGGTATCGGCATCCTTCTGGGGATGTCTGTTATCTTGCTGACGCCCATCGGCTGGAAGCTGCTTCTTTCGATACTTCTTGCTTTTCTGAGCGGTATCTTTGAAGACTTTCATCATTCTCTGCGGCCCCATGTCCGTCTTATGATGCAGCTTTTTGCGGCAGGGGCAGCGATATTGCTGACCAACGCGGTCATCAGTTACCTCGGTCTGGGTATCCGCCTGCCTTATACTGTAGCGATCCTCTTCAGTATATTCAGTATCGTAGGGCTCATGAATGCGATGAATATTATCGACGGTTTTAACGGCCTTGCATCCGGGGCTGCCCTGCTGATACTGCTTTCACTGGGGCATACCACACTGCTTGTCGGCGACCGGGAAATGTTCAGCCTCATCCTGATCACTTTTGGTACGATACTGGGCTTTTTTGTGATCAACTTTCCCGGAGGCAAAATCTTTCTGGGGGACGGAGGCGCCTATCTCGTAGGATTTATCGTAGCCCTTATCGGTATCTTTCTGGCAGGCGCTTATCCGAAAATCAGTCCGTGGTATATCCTGGCGATTTTGATCTATCCGGTATGGGAAGTGATATTTTCAATCTTTCGCAAACTGAAAGCAGGCCGTTCTCCCCTCCAGCCGGACGGGTATCACTTTCATATGCTTGTCTACAGAAACATCAGCAGAAACAATCCTCTCACCTCTGTGATCATCCTCGCCTTTTATGCGCCTTTCATCCTGTGCGCTTCTCTCTTTCCGCATAACTCAAAAGCCAATATACTGATCCTGCTGATCTTTATCTTCTGCTACACACTCTTTTACAGCTACCTCTACCGCAAAGAACGGGCAAAATAGAGCTGCGCCTCTATCTCTTCAGCCGATAGATCTTGCTGTACGGAGACGAGACAACCGGCTCAAACAGCTCTTTATCGTATTTTCCGAGTACGAACATCTGGATATAGGCAGAGTGGAAGGTTTCCATATCCATCACGACAAACCTTCCATAGCTTTTCATATAGACAACGGCAAACTGCCCGTCAGCATGGTAGCGCTGCGACTGCAAACGTACCTTCCCGCCCTTTGCGCTGTCCGCAACGATAAAATATTGTACACGCTGCATCTGTCTGCCAAAGCGGAGTTCCCCTTTTTGCATATCCATAACGATCCCGTTGGCGAAATGCAGCGCTTTGTCACTCTTCTTTTTTAAACCTGTCGGATAAAAAGCCATCTTGCGCAGTGGTTTTCCCGTATTCAGATCCAGATTTCCAAATTTGGAAACTGTCGGGAATATATTGAGCATGCGGTACGGCAGGTAGAGATAGATATCTCTCGTCTTTGAAGGAAGCTTGTAGGTTGAGGATTCCAGCTCGGCGAGCAGCAGGTTAGGGTCGAGTTGATCCTTCTGCCTGTTTTTAAAGAGTGTATCGGCCACGATCCCATGGTTCGAACTCTCATAGGTTTCAACTGCCAGACGGCCCAGGCTGGCCGCGAGTTCCGGGGAAGATGTCTGCAAGATTTTTGAAATGATAAAGTTGTCATTCTGGTGTTTCCCGCCATCGATCAGGGTGCTTGTCTCAGAATAGAACCAGACAGGATAGCCATAATCCCACCATGCCAGAGTATAATCTTTGGGGTCTGCGATCTCTTTTAATGCCTGAAGGTCTTTCACTTCAGCGTTGCTCAGCACAGTAGGGACCCTGTAATCGACAATATGCGTGATGTTGGGGTAAAGCATGCCCGCGGTGCCCGCGGCTGCCAAAAGGTATTTGAATTTGGGGTTTTTAAAAAACTCTCCCAATACAAAGAAAAGGTAGATCGCGCTCATCGCCGCAACAGGGACGGCATAGACGGTAAACCGTAACCCTCCCCACAGGGCGAACATACCGATACCCGCCAACGGCAGCGCCAGAAGAAAGGCTCTGTGCTTCACGATCAACAGCAGGTACCCCAGCATTGCTGCGATCAATCCCGGTATTGAACCGCTGATACGATTCGCAAAGGTTTCAAACGGTATCTTCCCCGCTTCTCTTACCGTCTGGTGTACTCCGTAAAAATGCAATCCTTCTGTTTTGGTGCCTGTTGACATATATGCCATCATTTTCCCCCAGATCAGGCCAAACACGTTTCCGAAAACCAACAGTGCTATCAATGCAATACCCGCACCGACCATCAACTGTTTTTGAGAAAGAGAGGTTCGGGACAGAGCAAAATAGAGTCCTGTCACCAACAGGATATGCGCCAGATACTCATAAGGCTTGGGTAGGCCGAACGGTATCATGGCCAAAAATACCAAAAGCATCGAAATATAGGTCAGTTTTTCATCACGGTGGTACCAGACAAGATACATGCCGTAGATTATCCCCATCGCATAGATGATCGATGCCCCCTGGTCATACAGAAACGGATAAACAGAGATGAATATGGCAGCATATAGGGCATTTTTCAAATTAAAATCGATGGTACTCTTCATCAAAAAATACAGGATGAACATCGGCGCCATCGCCGAGAACATATCGGTATCATAGTACCCCGTCATCGTACGGTTATAGTAACTCCATGCGATCGCCCCCAGCAGTGCCGCAAAAAAGCCCCAGAGCGCCTGTCCATACAGCCTTGCGATCAGAATGACAGGGATCACCACCAGACTTGAGATGACAGCCGGCATATAGAGTATGACCGTCTCAAGGCTGAAAGGGGTGATCT
The DNA here is from genome assembly GCA_047689495.1 of Candidatus Sulfurovum profundilacunae. GTDB lineage: Bacteria > Campylobacterota > Campylobacteria > Campylobacterales > Sulfurovaceae > Sulfurovum > Sulfurovum profundilacunae. The sequence goes on from JBEWPY010000046.1 coordinate 12,466, forward strand.
TTGCAAAAAGTACCGTAAAAAATATAATACCATTTGCCCACATATCCCGTATGCCGGGGTTGCTTTCATGCATACCAAAAAGTACCTGCTGGGCACTTGCCGCCCAGGTATACCCGTCATTGGTATTGATCATCAGCTGATCGTTCCAGTAGAAATTCGGATTATCCTGGAATTGCCATACCCATATCATACGGATTGCAAAGCTGAAAAGATATGCTATCAGCATTAATAGCAATATATTTGTATTTTCCACATTTAATTTTTTACCTGTCATCTCATCCCTTTGTCTTTCCCAAATCCGTAAATA
>JBEWPY010000047.1:0-12247 GCA_047689495.1 Candidatus Sulfurovum profundilacunae
TCTAGTGGATGAAGCCAAGAAAAGCGGTCTAGAGGCGATCCCTACGGATAAAGCCGAACTTAAAAAAATAATCGATCCGGACGGTACGATCACAGAGGCAAAGGTGGCACTAGGACACAAACTCTATTTTGAGCCAAGACTTTCAAAGAGCGGTATCATCTCCTGTAATACCTGTCACAACCTCGGGCTGGGCGGTGCGGATGGTGTACCGGCGGCTGTAGGGCATAACTGGGCGGCAAACCCTCACCATCTCAACTCGCCGACGGTATACAACGCCGTGTTCTTCAAGGCGCAGTTCTGGGACGGAAGAAGTCCGCACCTTGAGGATCAGGCACAGGGGCCTATGCAGGCGACACCTGAAATGGCAGCGCCGGCATCACTCGTTGAAGAGCGTATAAACTCTACCCCCGGATATGTTGAAGAGTTCAAAAAAGCATACGGCAAAAATGTAAAGATCGACTTTGAGACGATCACTGCAACGATCGGTATCTTTGAGCGCACCCTGGTGACTCCATCAAGGTTCGATGACTTCATGAATGGAAAAACGGATGCACTCAGCAAAGAAGAAAAAGAGGGCCTCAAAGTCTTTATGGACAAAGGGTGTGTCTCTTGTCATACCGGCATTGCTTTAGGCGGTACCATGCAACCGTTTGAACTGGCTGCAAAATATAAGTTTGCAAACGTCGGAGACTTCAAAGGCGATAAAAACGGTATGGTAAAAACACCGACACTGAGAAACATCACCGAAACGGCACCCTACTTCCACAACGGACAGATCTGGAGCCTTGCAGAAGCAGTCAAAGAGATGGGCAGTACACAGCTGGGTATCAAAATCTCTGATACGGACGCAGACAAAATCGTAACTTTCTTTAAAGCGCTGAAAGGAAGAAAGCCGGCAATCGCCTACCCTCAATTTCCCGAGAGTACGCTCAGCACACCGAAACCTGACTTCAATTAGTCTATCAAGAGCCCTTCCGGGCTCTTTTCTTCTCCCCTCTCTGTCAACTGTTAAGCACCATAAGGTATGATATCCGTATGGCTTACTATCTGATACTGATTCAATTTTTCTTTGCACTGATCGCTCTCTTTTTATTGTGGAAGAGTCTGCAATACTTCCTGCAGATGTGGCGGTACAAAAAACTCACGTCCGCGCCTTTTCCCGGTCATTATCAAACGATACTGGATACGCTGCCCCATTACAGGTCACTCCCGTCACATCTCCAGGAAAAAATACGTATCCGTATCCTTTTTTTTATCGGGCAGAAAGAGTTTATCGGCGCCAGAATGGAAGTGACCGAAAAGATGAAGGTGATTATCGCTTTTTATGCCTCACTGACAAGGCTGGGGTTTGATACGGATGAACATAACCGGGTAGCGACGATCATCGTCTATCCCAACGAGTTCCTTGTGGATGATTCGCATACCCAGGCGGGTATCCGCCATCAGCGTCAGGCTGCTCTGGAAGGGCAGTCAGCCAACGGTACGGTGGTCCTCTCATGGGAACATGTCCTGAAAGATATGAGACAGGATGGCAAAGAGAACGTCATCCTCCATGAGTTTGCACACGAACTGGATTTTGAAGACGGTATGCCCGACGGCACCCCTGAACTTGAAGCATCAGCCTATCCGCGTTACACTGCAGCCTTCTCCCATGCCTTCACCCTACTGACCAAGCAGACCAAACGCAGCCTCATTACCAAACAGGCTGCCTTTCTCGGCACCTATGCATTGGAAAACGAAGCGGAGTTCTTCGCGGTCTGTTCCGAACGATTCTTCATGGCACCAAAAGACTTAAAAACGCTTTTACCGAATATCTATGAAGCGCTCAAAAGCTTTTACCGCCTTGATACACTAACGCTGTTCAAAGACCTGTAAGAGTCCTGATCTCCTCTGCATAGATCACCTCTTTTTCCAAAAGAGTTTCTGAAATAGCCATGATATCTTTTTCATGTTCTTTAAAAAGTTCCAGCATCTGCTTCTCTTTATCCGAGATGATCTTACGTACTTCATCATCGATCAGTTTTGCCGTAGCTTCACTGAAGTCCTTTGGCAGTGCCATTTCACGCCCTAGAAAGACATGTTCTTCCCCTTTTTGGTAGTAGACAGGGCCGAGCAGTTCACTCATGCCCCACTGACTCACCATATGTGTTGCCAGTGACGTAGCCTCTTTGAGGTCATTGGCCGCTCCGGAAGAGAGATCGCCGAGCAGCGTAAGCTCAGCCACTCTTCCTCCAAGCATGACACCGATCTTGTCCAGAAGATAGGCTTGCGGGAAATTTTTGATATCTTTGAGCGGCAGCTGTTCTGTCATTCCCAGTGCCTGTCCCCTCGGAACGATACTGACTTTCTCAATAGGATCGGCATGTTCCAGCAGCAGTGCCGCCAGGGCATGTCCGCTCTCATGAATGGCAACACGCTTTTTCTCTTTTTCATCCAGGACAAACTCCTGCTCAACTCCCATGATGATACGGTCGCGCGCATACAGCAGGTCGCCGTGTGAAACACGTTTTTTGTCTTCTCTGGCTGCATGCATCGCCGCTTCGTTCACGAGGTTTGCCAGGTCTGCGCCGCTGAAGCCTATACACATTTTGGCTATCTTTTCAAGGTCTATCGTCCCATCCTGACGTACTTTTGCCATATGTATCTTCAATATCTTTTTGCGTGCATCGATATCGGGCAGTACCAGCGTGACCTTACGGTCAAACCTTCCCGGCCTGAGCAGTGCATAATCCAGTATATCCGGACGATTCGTGGCTGCTATGACCACCACCCTCTCATCGGTTTCAAACCCGTCCATTTCGGCAAGGATCTGGTTGAGCGTCTGCTCCTTCTCATCATGGCCGCCGCCGACTCCTGCACCTCTGGCCCTGCCTACAGAGTCGATCTCATCTATGAAGATGATGGCAGGGGCTGTACTCTTTGCTTTTCTGAAGAGGTCACGCACCCTCGCAGCCCCTACCCCTACGAACATTTCCACAAACTCAGAACCGCTGATGGAAAAAAACGGAACTTCCGCCTCGCCGGCCACCGCTTTGGCCAAAAGGGTTTTACCCGTACCGGGCGCGCCTGTCAAAAGAATACCTCTGGGTATCTTGGCGCCTATCGCTTCATATTTTTGAGGATTTTTTAAAAAATCAACCACTTCATAGAGCTCGATCTTGGCACTCTCCGCCCCGGCAACATCATCAAATGTCACAGCGCTCTTCTCTCTGTCAAACTCTTTGGCAGTGGTGCGCATGAAATCAAACACACCGCCGCTGCCACCGCCGCCTCCCATTCCGCCTAACTGCTTTCTGAAGTTATAGACACTGTAGATGATAAACCCCAGGAAAAGCAGGAACGGCAACATCATCAACAGCGATGTCCAGACCTTCGATTCCTCCTGGGATTTGACATGGATATCGACCTGGTTTTTTTCCAACAGTTCCAGGAACTTTTCATCATCAAACGGAGGCAGTGTCGTTTTGATATACTTCGATGTTTGTCCAGGCTGCACTTTAAGAGAAGCAACTGCCCGGTCAAGGTCGATCCAGATCTCTTTGACCCTATTCTGTTCTATCCTGCTTTTGAACTGGTTATAGGAGAGGGTCTCACTCTGGGTTTGCGAACTGCTGTAGTAAAAAATCTGCAGTGCCAGTACCAACAAGAGCAGTATCACCCATATATTGGAAAATGGCTTAAAAGGTTTCTTTTCTGTAGGCTCATTGTTCATATTCTTTTCCTTCCTGATTCTTATCATTGTACCAAATTCTTATCTGTTTTTGTCAGCGTATTGGCTCCGGATATCGTTCAGACAGCCGTACGGAGTATATACCTGCTTTCCCGGCTGACAATCATAGCTTATTACGATACAATACGACAAAGAAAACAGACCGGGAACGGAGGAGAAAAGAAAAAAGTAACTCCATCTCGGGACGGTCAGAGCGTCCGGTGCCGCAATCGCAGCTGTCAATAAGAATTTCAAAAATGGGTTGATACGTAAACATGGAACATGAAAAAAAGATCTATATGACTGACCTGGACCATACTTTTCTTCGCACGGATCAGTCTGTAAGCGACTTCAGTACCGAAGTATGGAATGAGATGAGCAGGCACTCCATCCTTTCCGTTGCCACAGCCAGAAGTTTTCAAAAGACCCGTGACTTTCTGGGGAAGCTGCATCTGCATGCTCCGATGATCCTGCTGGACGGTACGATGGTCGTCACCCCCGAAAAAAAGCTCATCGATCTCAAGCTGATCAACAAAGAACTGGGGGATGCGATCATCGAAGAGGGAAAAAAGTTTGATATCCTTCCTTTTATCATCTCCCTGAAAGATATGGAGCTCAACGAGTCATTCAGTGTCCCTGCCACACTCAACCTTTACCAGAAAGGGGTACTCAACAGCTACGCCAACGACCCCCGTCTGAAAGTTCACAAACATATCCAGTCCGAGGAGATGAATCTCAAGGTTGTCTACTTTGGCGCATTTGATACCCTCAATCCCCTGACCGAACATCTCCGAAAGACCTTTGGGAACGAACTGGAGTACAAACTCTCGCCTGAAAAGTATAGTGACGGCTGGTTTTTGACCATCCTCCATCCAGAGGGAGACAAGGCACTCGCCCTCAAAAAGGTATCAGAGTATCTCGGCCGCGACACGCACGATATGACCGTTTTCGGAGACAGCATCAACGATATCGGGATGTTCAGGCTTGCAGGTACTTCAGTGGCGGTATCTAACGCCCTGGATGAAGTGAAAGAGGTAGCAGATGTCATCCTGCCGCACTCCAATGATGAAGATGCCGTGGCAAAATACCTCTCCGGACAGTAACTGTTTTATACCTCTCCCTGCACCCCGGTTTTTAAAAATGGCTACGCTTCTGTCTCTTCAGTTTTCTTTCGCCACAGTATGACGATAAGGAGAGTCAGCAGGGTCACAAATCCCATGGACCATACCACTTTCATCGTACCCTCCTCACCGGCGGTAAAAGGCAAGCCGGAGGTATTCATCCCGAAAAAACCGATCTGTTTCATGCACTGCCTTTCCTTCTCTTTTTTTCATAATAACCTGCTTCAGCCTGGAGAAACTCTCTTTACATTTCTGCCCGAAAATCAGAGAGCATCTTTTCAAATAAAATCTCATTCTATTTGAGTATCCCATCCCGTCTCATTATTTTAGCCTAACTTATATCTACTCTCTCTTTGGCATTGCGTTGAGCTTTTTCCTGATCGATCCGTTTAGCTCTGTGATATTCTCCTTTATCATTGGCGATCTGTATTGCAAGGCCGGGACGGGCATTGAGCTCAAGCAATAGCGGGCCGACATTTTTATCAAAAACGATATCCACCCCAGATACCCCAGGCCCGTAATATCGTAACTTTTTGCTGCCATCAAGAGTATCTCTTCCCATCTGAGTATCTGATTGTATCTGCCGATCATCTCTATTCTGAGAAATCGTATAGCCAAAGTCCCCCCGATTCGCTCTCACGGGAGATAATACGCATATCTTTTTGCGGACCCGGCAAAGCCATGGAGATCTGCGCAGACTGATTATCGCCTTTGAAGCTGATCTCTGCACTGATGGTAAAGAGTGACTGCTTGGCGTGGGGTGTCAATGGTATATTCAAATAGACTGCTTTATACCACATGATAAAAAAACCGAGCAGAGAAAGAAAAAAGCGATCACCGCTACCTGAAGTTTTGAAGACATTATTCTTCCTTGTGTTCCATGGGATCTATGGTATATTTTTGACTGACATCTACAATAAAATTATCATACAGAAGGTTCCGTCCTATGAGCAGTTTGTATTTAAACCTGCTCCTGTCCGCCAACGTCACATTCACGCTTTCCGAAACATTGAGTCCCAAAAAAAGGGAGGTGAGTATCACCCCTGCCGCCCGTAAAATATTTGTTTTATTTCGCGTCATTAGATTCATCAAGATCATTCCGTTCACGCTTTCTTTTTTTACTCATCATGACTTCCTGATTATACACGCCGAAATGGATGCAAAATCATTACTCGTTCCCTCCTTCATTTATAGCATAAGAGGAGGCAGATATGCTCATCATAACCTCCCGTTTTTGTTAAGAATTCCTGCATATTTTCCTTCAAATATAGAGTATAATATCTTTTATATTTCAACCAAAGGAAAAAGATGCATATCGGTTTTATTATCGCAAACTGGGAGAGTATCAATCCGGCAAAAAGTTCAACACTGGCTGTCATCAAAGAGTGTGTCAAACGCGGGCATAAAGTCTCTCTGCTTTATACCAATGACCTCACGGTACGCAACAATATCGTACACGGCCTGATCAAAACGATCGACAAGATGGAAAAAATTCCGGATAACCCCATAAGTTTCCACAAAAAGGCCACGTTCCAAAAACGTATGACACCGCTGCATGCATTTGACTGTCTGATGATCAGAAAAGATCCGCCTATCAATCCTATCGTTTTCAACTTTCTCGATGCGATCAAAGATGAAGTGGTGATCATCAATGATGTGGATGGGATACGCAAAGCCAATAACAAGCTCTATACCACGACGTTCCATGACCCGAACAATACCTTTTTGCCTGTGACACATGTCTCCGGCAGCAAAAAGTTCATCAACAAAACCATTGACGAATCCGAAGCAGAAAAGATGATCCTCAAACCGCTTGACGGCTCCGGAGGCAAAGGTGTCATCGTTTTGGAAAAAAATGCAAGGGAAAACATCAACTCTCTGCTTGACTTTTACATCGACGACGACGGGGACAAATATGTGATCCTGCAGGAATTCATCGAAGGGGCCGACCAAGGTGATGTCAGGGTCCTGATGCTCAACGGGAAATTTATTGGTGCCTACAACAGAAAGCCCGCAGCAGGCGAGATACGGGCCAATATCCAGCAAGGCGGTACTGCGCACAAGTACACGATGACTGAGAGCCAGAAACGTATCTGTAAAAAGATAGGAAACAAACTGGTGGCTGACGGGCTCTATTTTGTAGGCCTGGATATGATCGGCGACAAGATACTGGAGGTCAATGTTCTCAACCCGGGAGGTATCACCAATATCAACAAACTGGAAAAACTCAAGCTTCAAAGACAGGTTGTAGATTTTATTGAGGACAAGGTCAATGAAAAAGTGGAAAAACGGATAGAATTGGAATACCTGCTCAAACGTCTCAGTGAACTTAGAGAGTAATGGGGAGGAGTAAGACTGGAGCAATCTCTCCCTTCATTCCTTCTATAAACCTTTCCGGATAGGGCTAAGAGCTTTCCTGGTTTTTCCCAAAAGCGGCAGATCCTGTTTCAAAAAGCGGACAAAAGCCTCTTCCTCTCTTATCTTATCGAAACTTTTTTCTGTATCGATATCATTGATTAAAACAGGAGAAAGCTCAACTGCTTTTTTGATATCCCTTACGGCATTATTGATATGATTCAATTCTGCATTCACACAACTTCGCTGCCAATAGGAGTAAGCATATTCATCATCAATCTCCAGCGCCTGATTGCACAAATTCAATGCCCACTCTTTTTCGCCAAGGTCCAGCACGGCATCCGCTTTATAGGTCAGTGCTTCAACATTATTTTTGTCAAGACTTAAAATCTGGTCATAGATATCCACCTTTGCCTGGATGTTCTCTTCAAGGGTACTTCTTCTCCACAGTGCATGGATCTCGTCGGATCGGGAAATATTTTCCTGATTGGTGAGGATGTCTTCTGAACGCTGCTGCATCTGCTTTTCTATCTCATTGAGCTTTTGGGTATACTCCTCGGTGATCTCCTCCAGGCGCTGCTGTACGATAAGTTTGGTCTGTTCTCTTGCATCTTTGAGGCTTTTCCATCCGAAAATTGCTATCAGTGATGCCACGGCCGTGAGGATGAGGAAAATAATATTCACTGTATTTGCCATATAGTTCATGGCACGATCTGAAACGTCCAATCTTGCCTGGGCAATTTTTTCATTTGTCTCCACACGCAGATTCTGCTGTTCGCTACGAAGATTTTTTACCTCATCGATCAAATAGCGTTCAATGAACGGTTTGTACATCGGTTCTTTCAGTGATTCTATACTGTTTACTGCCTCCGCTTCCACATTTTTGCTGTTTTCTGCAAAGACAAATAATGATATCAGTAAAAACACTTGAATAAATTTCATATGCAACTCTTTCTTTTTTTTTTAATTTTATCATAGTTTTGGAGCAGGAGCAACAGAAGTTTAACGACAGCAAATCATTACAGGAAACAGAGAAACCCTTCATCAGACATTTCAGTTGGCTTTCAAGGCGCAGGATGCTGTATCGTCCTACGCATCACAATACTGATGCTTCAAGCCTTTTCGGTACGTTTCATAGACTCTCTGGGCAGGAACATGGTTTTGACAGATCTGCAGGATCTGGCGTATGAAATTGATAGGATACTCCACATAGTGTCCGCAATCCTCTTCATAATACTGCTCCAGTGTCTCGTACATCAGATCATAGATCTCAGGCTCTTCCGTTTTCAGCCTTTGCAGGCACTCTTCTGCATAGAGAAGCGTCTGGTCGTTAAATTCACCACGTGTGTGATAGTTCTTTCTCTCTTTTACATAGATTTTAAGACTTTTTTGATTTCTTACATAATCTGTAAACAATTCGATAAGCGTCATCATCTCTCCTTTCAGCTTTGTTAAATATTTACGGCCCTATAGCTATCATTTGAAACATGGATAGAAGGCACATCGGTCCTGCTCACAATAAACAGTTCCATCATGCTTACCACGACATCAAGAGGCTTCTCTCCATCGATTATTTTAAGAAGTTTCTTTCGTGTGTAAAACTCCTGTATCTCTGCAAGCGGTTCCGTATAGACCTTCATCCTGTCATTCAAGACCGCTTTACTGTCATCCGCACGCTTCAGGCCGGGCATTGCTTCAGTTGACCTGCCAAGGATGCGCTCTCTAGCCCTCTCTTTACTTACCCTCACTTCAATGACTGAAATCAGCTCGATCTCATCTTCCCGGCTCAAAAGTTGATCAAAGGCTTTCATCTGTTCAACACTTCGGGGGAAACCGTCGATCATCACCACCTCAGTCGGTGCATACTTGATGGCAGTAAGCATCGTATCCATAATGATCTCAAGCGGAACCAGCTCACCCTTCTTGATATAGCGGTTGATCATCCCGCCAAGTTTGCTGCCGCAGGCGATCTCATCCCGAAGCATATCACCCATTGAGTAGTGCACGATATGTTCTTTATGCCTTTTGGCAATGATACTTGCATCTGTGGTTTTACCTGACCCCGGTGCTCCGATCACAAGAAAGAGTTTTTTTGCCATGAAACGCTCCTTTTTAGAAGTCTCTTGACATATTATTTCATGTTAAAATAGCATTAAAATAGCATTAAAATAGCATCAGGGGAAATTTCATGAAAAATAAATAGAGGAGTAGATACTCCTCCTCTTTTTTTTACTTATATGTGGTTAATACAGATGCATGAAATACGCTATGTTTCATCGCTCCACGCATCCTCATTATACGTATCCAGAGCTTCATAGTCTATCGTGAATATCTTCTGATATCCTCTTTTTAAAAGCTCCTCATCTATATGTTCGGGGCTGAAGCCCGAGTGGGTACACTCTTCAATGATCTTTTCAATATCCTCTTTGCTGACCTCATTGATCTGCATCTCAAATCTTATCTCTTCAATCGTCATCTCCCACTCCTTTATAAGAGATACCCCTCCTCTTTGCTCATTATACATCTTTTTTTACTTAAATTACACACTTTTTGCATCATTTACTTGTTACCATGACACAAGTTATGATGCCAGGAGTTAAAAAAATGGAACTGTTTTTAAAATTTGCGGAAAATATACTGATACTTGCCAATGCCATGAGCTTCTATATCCTTATAGGACTTCTGATCGCAGGTATCCTCAAACAGTTGATCCCGGATGATTTCATCGCTTCTCATTTAGGTGAGAAAAAAACAACCTCAGTGATCAAAGCAACACTGTTTGGCATCCCCATACCTGTATGTTCCTGCTCGGTGATACCTCTGGCTAAATCCCTGCAAAAAGAAGGGGCAAGCAAAGGTGCGGTACAGAGTTTTCTTATCTCTACCCCTATCACCGGGGCTGATTCTATCCTGGCCACCTACAGCTTCTTCGGCTGGTTCTTTACCTTCTACCGTGTCATCACCTCGGTCATTATCGCTATCATCACGGGACTGCTGCAAAACTTGACAGACAGCAAAGAGAGTGAACTGCAGGAAGAGGATCAAAGCTGTTGTTCAAGCTGTTGCGGGGAAAGAAAAAGTGAGCGAAACAAGAATCATTTCAGTCTCAAAGAGGGTTTCGTCTACGCCTATGTCACCCTCTTTGAAGATATCTATAAAGCCCTGCTGATCGGCCTTATCCTGGGCGGCCTCTTTACGACCGCGCTTCCCAGAGAGATCATCGCACCGCTTTTTGAGTATCAGATCCTCACCTACTTTGCCGTACTTATCATCGCTATGCCCCTTTATGTCTGTGCAACCGCTTCTCTGCCTATCGCAGCAGCCTTTATGCTCAGCGGTATGAGCAGCGGCGCCGCCTTTGTCTTCCTCTCTGCCGGCCCTGCGACCAATACCGTAACAATGGGAGTAGTCGCTCAGATGTTTGGGAAAAAAGCCCTGCTTATCTACCTGGGTACGATCGCTTCGCTCAGTATCCTCTTTGGATCTCTGTTTGATACTTTTTTTGGTGAACTTAACATACTGAATATGGCCACAGAAGTAGAAAATTTTGGTATCATAGACACAGTGAGTACGGTGGTCATGTTCGGACTGATCGCCTATTATCTTATAAAAAAAGGTAAAAGTATGAGAAATTTGACACTGCGCGTACAGGCCTACCCCGGAGACCTCAATCCTATCGGAACGGTATTCGGCGGCTGGATCATGTCTATGATGGACAAAGCGGCTTCCATCGCAGTCGATGACCTTATCGATGCTCCTGCCGTGACGGTCGGCGTAACAGACCTTCACTTCATCAAACCTGTCAGAAGCGGTGATATCGTCACGATCTACACCACGATCAACAAAGTAGGCAATACCTCCATATCGGTCTATGTGGAAGTGGTCGTACAGTGTCATAAACTCCACTGTGATGCAAGGTGCGACATGGCGGTGACCCATGCCACTTTTACCTTCGTAGCGATTTCCCGAGAGGGTGAAGCAGTTCCGGTACACTCTGTGATCCGAAGCAATCTCCATGAAGACGTCTTAAAACTCATCCAATAAACCGGGGCTACTCTTTCTCCTTTATTTCACATCTTCCTATGATCGTCTTGTAAAAATAAGCCAGTCCGACAAACATCGCTGTCGTACCTATCAGAAGGAAAAAGGCTGCCTCCATATCTTTATAGTCAGAAAGCGCGATCTTGAAAACCACCATTAATGTTTCGATCAGCAAAGCAATGATGATAGAGACCAGAAACTTACCCAAAACCTTATACTGCCGATCCTCCCCATGGCTGAAGGAGTGGAAGATCACTTCATGCTCAATGATCTGTTTTGCAAGATCAAAGATAGCGATACCCAGGGTCACTGCAATAATAGATTTGAATATCTCCTGGAAAAAGTCTACATTCTCTCCAAAAAATATCAATAAAAACATATAACCACCGTACCCTATAAGTGCAAGAGCGATCGCAACCAAAAGTCCGGACCCCAGTGAATACACGACTTTCTTCATCTTGTCATGGGTACTGTTGTACTCTATCAGACGCAGTTCCTCAAGCACGGTAATGAGGTTGCAGTCAAAGATATAATATCTCCCCTCTATTTTGCGGACGACGGAGATACTCGCTTTGCCTGTGCGATAGTGTATATAAGGGTTGGAAACATAAAACCCATCCTCATCCAGTTCCAGCTTGGTAAAATAGTGGCGTTTGTTTGCACCGATATTGAAAGTCTCGCGGTCCTGACGGCAGATCACCGGGCTGACCTGCTGATAGTTCTCATCCACACTGTAGATCAGCTGCAAGAACGGGTGCTTCTTCAGGATGATATCGGCATTTTCTATATAATCCCGCGGAGCATTCTTGATCGCTGTGATGATATAGTTATCCACCGTCATTTTGTGCTTTTTATAAAGATTGATCACTACTTTCATATTTTACTCCCACTTGAAAAACTTAAACTATGATAGCAAAAGTAGCATTACATCCAAATGCTCTCCCACCTTACAGTTATCCATCAATATGTCACTTTCATATCTTTATCGTAGGCTAATTCAAAGAGCACTTCGATCTTTTTC
>JBEWPY010000048.1:0-11987 GCA_047689495.1 Candidatus Sulfurovum profundilacunae
TCAATTCTCAATCAACAAAGGGATTTCATCCACATCGATCTTTGCACCGTACCATCTGTTGGCGATCAGCATCATCTTGGCAACAAAACGTATCTGATCATCCATCAGCTCCGGTTGCTCAAAAAGTGTATTGACTTCATCATCCAGACAATACCCTTTGATCTTTCCCTCTTGCACTTCTATGAAATCTACCCTCTGCTCTCTGGAAGCTGCTTCATTGAGTTCATCGCAGTAACTTACTGCTTTTTGCCAGAACTCTTTCTCAAACATCATGCGATCTACTTTTGACTCTGCGACATTGGACAGGGTAAAATCAAAATGTTCATCAGTGATATTCAAAGCAATCGCTGTGGCATTGATCCCCTGCTTTTTAAGTATCTTGTTGAAATACTTTCTTGTATATCCCGTCTGTGCATTATAGCCAAGGATTGTACAAAGCTTTGTATCGGGCTGTATCTCATGCGGCATCATCGTCTTACCTCCTGTGTATTTAGTGAGGAACGAGGAGTGAGGAGTGAATAGTGTCGGTAGGCGTTTCTGTGAAACGCTTTCATTTTTTTATCACTACCCCAATCAAAGCTTTTTGAAAAAAAGCATACCCAAACTCCTCACTCCTCATTCATAACTCCTCATTTTTTGAGCATTGTTATGAAGGAACAACGCCTCCTCCTCTTCAACCAGACATCTCGGGCAGGTCTGTTCGCCTCCCGTGTATGTAAAAGGGTTCCCGCACTCGTTACACCGTTTGATATCGAAAGTCGCCAGTGTTCTCTGTGTCGGTTCAAAAAACTCCTTCAGCTCAAACCCCTCCTGAAGGTGGATCGCATCAGGTTCACAGACATCATGGCAGAGGTGACACTTTACGCACAGCATTGCATCGAAATTGATCACTGAAAACTTTTTGTCTGTAGAGAGTGCTCCGGTGGGACAGATACGATAGCATATCTGACAGTTGGTACACTTCTCATCGACATATTTTTGAGAGGCAAAGCTCACATCTTCGCTTGCCAATACATCAAATCTCTCAGGCACATCCAGACGCTTCAGTGTGGTGAAGAGTATCTTTCTTTTGTCGGGCAGATGCTTCTCTTTGATCCTGGAGATCACAGCACTGTCCAGCTCAAAGGTGCGCAGCTCTTCCGCTTCCACTGCTTCATCGAATTCTCTTTTGTGCTTCACTACCCCTTTAAGGGAAGCATTGCCGAGGAATGAACGTCTGCTTAATTCTTCTTTATTCTCTTCATCCGGCACTCTTTCAACCTTGTCCTGGTTGCTCTCAAGCTGTTTTGATGAGATGCTTGAGAGTACAAAATTCGCCTCTTCGACACGTGTTTCGATCAGATCAAAGAGCCGACTCTCCGGATCGTAGCTGCTCAGGTCAAGTGTGATCGTCTCTTCGCTTGCAAGCGCCAGGGATATCAGATGTTCAATACTCAGTACGGAGAGACAGGGGAGATTGATCTTCGGAGAGAGCAGTCTTACTCTAGACTCCAAAAAAGTAAAGAAAAACTCTGTGGTCGAAAAGTCACTCAGTGCAAAAGCCTCGGTAGGACATGCTCCTACACACGCAGCGGCCTCCACACCTGTACCCTTGGCAAATGCGGGAAGGTTGTCTACGATCTGAATCGAGTCCGGACAGGCATCCACGCATTTGGTACATTGTGAAAACCTGCTGGCCGCTCTGACACAGGAAGCGATCTCTAAATGAAGGTTCATTCATGCTCCGCTTGTTCACAGTATGTTTCAAGCATCTGGGTAATATACTCAAGGTCTGAGAGCAGGAATTCCAGCGTGAGCTCGGCACCATCGTGATACAGCGGTGTCCGGGACTCTTTTTTTGCATTGATCAGGAACATCGGCGCCCACTCCAGCAGATGCTCTTTGAGGAATGCCCTTTGCACCTGAAGCAGTTCACACACCCCCTCCTGATCCTCTGCATCAACTGCTTTTTTGAGTGCCAGACAGAGCATATACATAAACTCCAGCTCCACTCCGATGTGGTCCGCACTGACGACCCTGGCCCTGTCAAGCTCTACACGGAAATCAAGTTCATTATACAGAGCAACGACGGGATTGTCACCACCGCTTTCTATCATCTGATCCTCTCTGGTATAGAAACTTTCATACGGTACAAGATGCATCAAAAAAAGATTGGCAAAGTCTACATTGTAGTACTGGTTGATCAGCTCTTCACGGCTGAGCTCTTTACGCTTGCTCCAGTCTCTATAGTGAGGAAAGAGCGAAAGTATCGCCTCATCACTCTCGATGCTGTCCAAAAACGCATCATCCGCCTCGATTAGCATTAACCTTGAAGTCAACGCATACAGAGCAATACGATTATCGATATTCTGTTTCATCTGTTCCATATAAATCCTATAAGGTCTCGTTCCCACGGTCTCCGTGGGAATGCATATATCACTTTATACTATAAAAACTCTATTTAGCATATCAAACATACGTATGCATTCCCACCGCTCAGCATGGGAACGAGATTTTTAATTAGTCGGCACTATACCACTTTCAAGATAAATTCACCCTAAGAAAAAAGTTATCTGGGAAGTAGTATACATGTAGGTCGGGGTGTCCTCACCCCGACAAATAGATAGAAATCTTATTTGATCTCTACAGAATAAGCCTTGTGCGACAGTGGTACTGCCGGACGCTTGATATGCTTAGGACGTCTCAGGGTATCGCCTTTTGCCAGTGGACGCGTCAGCTTGTCTCTCCACTCCTGATACACTTTCATGTTGTTCTCATAGTTCACCCAGATATCACCGACCTGATCCTCTTTGCCTGCCGGCTCGATAGATACCTTCTGGTGCCATGCATGGTTACCTGCGATCGGGTCAGGATGCGAAGCCGCTACGGCATTTTGCCATGAACCGCTCAGTCCATCCCACCAGATATTGTCAAGGTCCTTGTTGTACTCTTTGAACTGCCACGTATCTCTACGCTCCTGCATTCCCTGATCCAGACCCTGTGTCGGCTTCAAGGTACCTACTTTACCGTCCATTGTCATCTCATACAACGGTGCCCCGACACCCATCACGCCAAGCTTATGCTCAAATCCTGGGATCTCAACGGCATTTTTGAGCTTCCATCTACCCGCATGATGTGAGTTCGCCAGGACACCGGGCATTGTCGCTTCAGTCGGCACTGCCATTGCGATAAAGTAGCCGGATTCAAGACCGGATACTGTATCCGTGATCGTTACTTTTACCGCATCTCCGCGTTTGATGTTCAATCTTTTTGCATCTTCTGTATTGATCCATACAGGATTGTGGTTCTGAGAGATCTCCATCAGATGCTTTGAGTTGACAGAACGGGTATGAATATTATACGGCAGCCTGAACACTGTATTCAGCGCAAACTCATTCTCTTTTGTCATAAAGTCATGGTGTACCTGCGTAACCACATGCGTCATCTTCTCTCTACCTTCTTTTGTTGTCGGGTAGATAGGCACGGCATACTCCGGCCACTTCCACTCGGCAAAATAGGAGGAGAAGAATTCCAGCTTCTTGGACAACGTATGGAACCCCTGCATGACTTTACCGTCACGCTCGATACCGATCGCATGCTTTTCTCCCGTATGTTCATCCGTTACAACCAGGGTACCAAACTCAGTCTTTTCTACCTCATATGATTCATATCTGTGACCATGAGAAATATATGCATCACCGTCTTTTTTAAGCGGTCTCTCCTGCGGTTTATAGATATTAGCCTCTTCCAGCCAGGTACCCCTGTCTCTCATCATCTCGTAGTTAGGGTATTGAGAGTCAGGATATGCCGCTTTCGCTGCTCTACGCAGATTTGGAAGCTTATCAAATGCAGCCTGATACCATTCGGCGATCGTGACTGCTCTCCTCGGATCCTCTTTGGATGCCCAGTACTTTCTGACACCAAGACTTCCGTCCGGATCTACATGGTGTACCATGATATTTGCCCAGAATTCTACCTCTTCCCATATCTCGCCAAGGCCTGCTTTGATATGTGCTTCCAGCGTTGCACGTGTCGGATCCTTCGGTTTCCAACCCATCTTCTCAAGCGCAACTCTGAGTGCCGGGTTACGGAAACTCAGCCATCTTTTCGGCTCGGTTGCCTCAGAGTGCTGGTCATGTCTCTCACCGGCCAATCCGACCGGAAGGATATAGTCACAGTACCAGTTAGTCTCTGACCATGTCGGAGAAAGGTTGAATGACATTTCGA
Source organism: Candidatus Sulfurovum profundilacunae (assembly GCA_047689495.1). Classification (GTDB taxonomy): domain Bacteria; phylum Campylobacterota; class Campylobacteria; order Campylobacterales; family Sulfurovaceae; genus Sulfurovum; species Sulfurovum profundilacunae. Next base: position 4,207 of record JBEWPY010000048.1, read on the forward strand.
TCTTGTCTTCACGCTTCAGCGCTTCGATCCATCTGAATCCATCCGGGTTGATCCATACCGGGTTGTACATACGCGGGATCCAGACAGCAAGCTTCTCAGGTACATTCAGCCCTTTGGCATTCCATTTTGCTCTCCATGCATCGTCAAGAAGGAGATGCGGCATAATATGGGACATCTCATAAGTACTGAGCGGATACTCAGGCGGCCATGCGATCTCGTTCCATACATCTACTTTCGGTGGTCGTTCCCCGGCTTCAGCCGCCTTGTCGCCCTTACCGTTCACCGAGATCACATGCCAGTGGTGCAGGCCGACACCGCCTTTGTCACCGGCCATTGCGCCACGAAGTACGAAAGGAAGGAATCCTGCTCTTGCATTCATCCAACCGCCTTTATGTCCGATCGGTCCCGCTCTCCAGATATAGGTCGCTACTCTGGCTCCCGCATCGATGAACATATCGTAAAGTTTTTCAACCGTTCGCTTCTCGATACGACACTCTTCAGCAACAAAGTCAAGGGTGTACGGGCTGTACATCTCTTTTGCCATCTCGATGAAATCTTCATAACTGCTTCCGGCAGGAACAGCTTTGATATATCCTTTTTCTACAAGCAGTTCAAGATACTCTCTGTTGTTCATCAGTTCATCCCAGTTCACCCAGTTCTTCACAAACTCGTGGTTTACCAGGTCCTCGCCGTTGAGACCCTTTTCATTCAGGATTCTGTTTGCAAGGTAGAGATAAAGCGCTGTCTCAGTACCCGGCCAACAAGGGACCCAAAGATCTGCCATCCCTGCCGAGTTGGAGAGTCTCGGATCCATAACAACAAGCTTTGCACCCTTCTTGCGGGCATCTGCAATCCTGCCTGCTGCCTGCTGGAAATAGTGACCTGCATCCGCTGCGTGGGAAGACTGAAGAAAGATCAGTTTCGCATTCGCCCAATCCGGAGAATTCCTGTCATCATTCGCCCACTGGATTGTCCCCTGTCTTGCACCTGCAGAACAGATGTTCGTATGCGAATCATATCCATCCAGCCCCATCGAATGAGGTACACGGTGGCCAAATCCATTCTCATTTGGACGGCCGACATGATACATGATGGATTTCTTGGATATCTCATCACCTTTCTTGAGTGTATCATGCATCTTCTTACCGATCTCGGCCATTGCCTGATCCCAGGTGGTTCTTACCCATTTTCCTTCCCCTCTTTTGGAACCGGGAGCTCTCTTAAGCGGGAACGGGATACGATCCGGATCATACATTTGTGACTGAGTCGCATACCCTTTGGCACAGTTTCTACCCCGGCTGCCTGAATGAAGCGGATTCCCCATATACTTGCGTACCGCAAGCTGGCCGCCCGCTTTGTAGGTAGAGAGATCCACCCATGCTGTCAGTCCGCAAGAAGCTTCACAGTTTGAACAGGAAGTTGGTACAAGCATATACTCCGTCGCTTTGATACCGTCCGGATTCTCTTCGCTTTGAATACCGTTTCTGGCTGTACCGCCTCTTTTCCAGTCATTTCCATCCAGCTCAGTAAAGCTGTCCCACTCTTCCAGTGGCGGATAGAAAGAGAGTGTCTTAGGTGTCGGTGTGAACTTATTCTCAGCCGTCGCCGGAGTCTCCGCCACAGTCTTGAATACACCTGCAGCAAGGGTTGCACCTGCTACAGAGTATGCGGTACCTTTAAGGAAACTTCTTCTGCTTTCGATAAACTTTTTATCTGTTGTACTGTTCATTGATTTTGTCATAAATCTTTTCTCCTTAACTCAATGGTAGCATTTGCGGGATTTTGAGCCATACATCTTTTGCAAGATACAGCCCCGCCAGTGATAAAATAGCTGCAAACCTGAGTAGCGTTACATTATCGTTCTTCATGGTAGAAGTTGCAAGGAAAAACGGTACGACAAACCCAAGCGTCATACCAAACCAGAACTCTACATTATACGCTCCGCCTGCATGCACATATGCCAGTGTTGCTTCAGCTTCGGCAGACTTGAACGAGAAGAAGTACTCCCCCATATACATTGCAAAAGAGAAGAACACTGTAAGTGAAAGGATCAATGCAAGATCCTTTCTTACTGCTCTGCTCCATGAACCGGAGATCAGGATCAATGCTGAAGAACCGGCCATCAATGCCGCCCAGATCATCTGCATGACTTCAGTCGGTGCCTGCCATAACTCTCTCGCGCTTGACTCAGCCATAATGATTGCCGTATAAGCGGTTACAGGGATCGCCAGGAAGACTACAAACGGGAAGAGTTTTTCATATGTCCCGGACTTCTCTCCTGCAAACTTCATCAAAGACTTTACAGGGGCTACTTTACACCCTCTCTTGAAATACTCAGTATACTGATCGGCAAGTCCGATCACCATTAGAATAGTGACAAGCAATGTAAAGAGTGATGCCATCCACGCACCTACGGTGATCGCTGAAGTCCAGTGCGGGTGCAGGAAGATATTGAGCATTCTGTATGGCTGATGAAGATCCGTCAGTGTAAACAGAAGGAATACATTCAGTGCAATAAACGAGATCACGGGCATGGCCCATCTCAGGCTTGGCATATCCTCTTTTTTATGTCTGTAAATCAGATATGCAGCGACAAATACCACTCCTGTACCGATACTTTTTGCCCACATGTTCAGCGTAATCATCCATCCCCAGATGATACCGGGAAGCGCAACATCCAATGTGACGACGGCTTGCGTCGCGTGAATCGTATTTTCTACCATTAGTGACCTCCCTCTTGTTCATGGGTATGAGCCTCTGATTTTTCAGAGTCCATAAAGCTTGAATTATCAGCCTCTTCATGACCGACAAACGGCGCCAGGAATCTGTCGATCACACCATGGTGCGGATCGCCGTTATGCTCAAGATGTGTAATATTGTTAAAGAGATTATGCCCCTCAAGTCTCTTATGTGCAAGCGGATCCAGCGTATAAGTACCGCCGCCTACATAGTAGTGCTTAGGATTGGTATGCTTCTCAGGCTTACGTACCTGTATACCGCCCTGGTGAGCCATAATATACTGAGAAATATGCGAGTGGTCATCTTCCACATCACCAAAGATATTTGCCTCAACCGGACAGGCAACCACACAGGCAGGCATCATACCGCTCTCGATACGGTGCGCACAGTAGGTACACTTATCCGCTGTATTGGTTTCCGGATCCATATAGATCGCACCATAGGGACAGGCCATCATACAACCCGCACACCCGATACACCTTTCACTGTCCACATTGACAATACCGTTCTCAAGATAATGCAGTGCAGAAACGGGACAGATACGCTCACAAGGTGCGTTCTCACAATGGTTACAGCGCAGCGGCGTAAATGACCTTGATGTATCGGGGAAGGTACCGATATCAATATACTTTACACGTAAACGCCAAGAACTCAGCGGAACATCATTTTCCACTTTACAAGCGATTTCACAACCTTTACAACCCATACACAGGTTCAGGTCAACCAAGAAACCTAGTTTCATGTTTCCTCCTTAAGATTTAGCAGAACTTATAAAATTCATAAGCACCCCTTAAATAGGCTATTTAGGGGGTGTTGCATGTTTAAAGTGTAGTTAATTTAGAATTAAAAAACGGTTATTGGGGAAAAGAAAATATGACTTTTTTAAAATAACACAGATAAGTAACTTTTATCATCAATTAAAATGTTTTAAACTATCAAATGAAAAGATAATGTATTGTTTCTAATTTATTTTAATATAAAAGAAAAAGTTGACCCCTCTCCCAGAGAACTTTGGATTTCAAGTTTACTGTCATGCAGTTCAAGAATCTTTTTGACGATAGAGAGTCCCAGTCCCATTGAATTATCCCAGTTATGCGCACCGGAACGATAAAACTTTTTGGTTACTTTTTCAATATCATCTTTTGAGATACCTACTCCCTTATCTGCAACAGAAAACCTGTTTTCGGCAAGCGTCACCGCAACCTCTTCTTTAGAGTACTTCAACGCATTTTCTATCAAATTCTTGATCACTATTTCCATTAGCGTACGGTCAGCCTCAACCTCTAAAGGTTCTCCCTGTATGATAATCTCTCTATTTTTATATTTGTCATCAAGCAAAACATTTCTGATCTCTTGCGTCAGGGCTAAAAGGTCAATTTTGCTTTTATGCAATGTCATCTCACCGCTCTCAAATTTATTCCAAAGAACCAGTCTCCCCAGCAGCGCTTCGATCTTATCACCGTTATTGCATATCTTACCAAGGAACTTGTCATGCAATGAAGGAGGAATATCTTTGTCCTCCTGAAGTGTTTGGGCATATCCTATAATCGAGGCAATAGGGTTTCTAAACTCATGCGCAATCGCAGATATCATATCTCCGCGTTGCTGGTTTTTGAGCTTGAGCTTCGTATTGTACCGCTGCTTGATATCTTCTCTTTTTTTTGATTTCTTGAGCACTTTGAGGAGATTTTGGTTAATCTGTTCAAACTCTTCGGTAAAAAAGTGTTTATCCGTATCGATCTTATCGATGGTGTCAAGGTGTTTCAGGTAGGTATTGATCAGGTTGAGTTCGCGCTGCATTTTGGAAGCACCTCTGTAAATGGCAAAAACAAAGAGCGTAAAGGCAAGCCACATCAAAAAAATCACCAGACTCAATTTTGTACTCTCTTCGATAAACAGAGCAAGAAGTACAGAAAATACGACAAAAACCGTCAGTGAGAGCGTCACGAGCCTCGCCATGATATATTCTGTAAAATGTGGACGTTTAAAGAGCATCGGCTATTGGATTTCCTCTACATCATTGATAAAAGTAATAAAATCTGCTGCTTCAAAGAAACCTATCGCTTTTTCGATGATCTCGCCTTCCAGTGTCATAAAGAAAGTGGTAGGTGCCGGATAGTGCAGTTCAGGCAGTATCATCATCGCTTCATTGTCACATCTGAATATCTTTACCAGTATATAGTTTTCCAGACGCTTTTTCACCTTTTCATCTGCCAATGTTTCCTGCTTCATTTTCTTACACCACTTACAGTAGGAAGCTTCAACCATCAGCATCACATTTTTCTTTTCCGCTTTCGCCTTTGCAAATGCAGTTTCAGTATCCTTTTCCCAAACCAGCTCCGCTGCATGAAGGGTACTGCCCAAGAGCAGCAGTGTCCCCAGAATCCATATCAGTTTTCTCATCTCTCTGCCTTTTTATGATAATTTTTGACCACCTCTTTGAATACCCGGTAAAGTGCCTCTACTTCAGTGATAGAAGTTCTTTCATTCGGTGCATGGATCGTATCATTGATCACTCCGAACTCGATCACATCTATGCCGTATGCCGCGATAAATCTTGCATCACTGGTTCCCCCTGCCGTTGAGTGTTTAGGCATGATACCGCACACCTTTTGGATAGCATCATCGACGGCATGCACTATCGGCTTGTCCACATCCGTTAAAAAAGGAACAGCTGACTGGCTGATGGTTAAGTCATAATTCAGGCCGCTGAAATATTTGTGAACAAAGTCTTCTACATCCTCTACGGTCGTTTTGGTCGAATTTCTGACATTAAACATCATCTTGAGTTTACCGGGAGTCACATTGGTCACCTCCATTCCCGCCCTGATATCGGTGATGACAAATTTGCTTGCAGCGAAAAACGCATCCCCCTCATCAAGATCAACCCCTGCCATAGCCGGAAGTACCTGCGCCACTTTATGAATAGGGTTTGTTGACTTTTCGGGATAAGCGGCATGCCCCTGTGTACCATGTTTCTCGATAATCCCGTTGATCGAACCGCGCCGTCCTATCTTGATCGCATCCCCGAACTTCTTTTCACAGGTAGGTTCGGCGACGATACATGCATCCGGCAGCATATCAATGGTTTTAAGGTATTCAAGCATAATCCGTGTTCCGTATTTTGCTTCACCCTCCTCATCGGAAGTAAGCAGGATCGACACCCTTCCTTCAAAACCATCTGCCTCTTTCACTGCCTGGACAAACGCTGCTACACCCGACTTCATATCCTGTGTACCGCGCGCATAGATTTTACCCTCTTTGATAACCGGGGTAAAAGGGTTGGTTTCCCAGCCATCCCCCGGGGGAACGACATCCACATGCCCGGCAAAACAGAGATGCGAGCCCTCTGAAAACTTTTTGGTCAAAAAGAGGTTTTTGACCCCCTCTTTGTTCACATAGGTTGCCTCGAATCCACTGAGGTACTCCTCAATAAAAGCCAATGACCCTGCATCATCGGGGGTAATAGACTCAAAACTCAACAGTTTCATAAAAAGGTCAACAACGTTCATCCACTCTCCTATATCTTTCTATCATTGGAAGGTAATCTGCAATATTTTCAAACCTGTGATTACCGCCATACTCGACAATCACTCTATGCTTACTATAATACTCTTTTGCTATCTGATAATCCAATACCTCATCTCCGCTCTGGAGCAAAACAAGATAATCTCCCCTGACAGGCTCTACTTTTAATTGTTCCAGCTGCCGGAGATAGCTCTCTTTAAATTCAAAACGTTTTCCGTCGCAAAACCGCTTCTGCCATCCGGTATATAAAGCAAGCGTTTTCCAGGGAACAACAGAGGGGTTGAGAAGTACCGCCGAAATTTTAAACTTTTCAGCAAGATATGTGGCATAAAAACCGCCCAGGGACGAACCTATCAACTGTTTTATATTTTGAGTTTCTATCAAATCACAAAGATACGCTATCGCTTCCTCAGGAGAATGAGGCAGGTCAGGGGCACAAACCTCTTCATTTCCGAAATATTCCCTCAGGGTTTTTGACTTATTCCCCTCCCCGCAAGAAGCAAAACCATGAAGATAGAGGATCTTTGACATCATTCAGTACTCAATTTCTCCGCGATAAGAGACAATTCCGCCCGCATGATTAGCGACCCGATCAAATCCGTTCTGTTTAAAAATCCTCTGTACCTGGCCGCTTCTGTTCCCTGTACGACAAGTAAAAATAATCGTCCTATCCTGATTCTCTGTAGCAAGCTTTTCTGCCCACTCCCCAAAAGAAGAGATCGGTAAAAGCGCATCGACACCTTTGATGTGCCCCATACGGTACTCCATATCCTCTCTTACATCAACCAGCAAAAAGTCTATTTTGCCTTCTGCTCTCGCATCAAGAAGTTCCTGAAGCTCTTCAGAGTGTACGTCGGATTTGTCTAAAATATTCTGCATCAGCTTCCCTCATACACATACCCAGACAGGTATAGATGATGGCGTATTTTACCGATTTAAAATTAAAAAGAGAAAAATTATCCTTAATTTTTCTGGGATTCCAATCGCCCAATATGCTGCCATCACTTCCCTTGGGGGCATACCCTTATACTGCATCTTCTCCTGTTTTCTTTTCTATATCGTGTAACTCTTCTTTGACTTGCTGCTTTGATTCCTTCTCTTTGAGTTTCTCTTCTCTATACTCAGGCGTACAGAAGATCTGACAGTGACAAATCCCCTTTTCAGGGATCTCTTTTTCGATTGCCGGTTTACAGGGACAGATACGGCCATCTGTACTTTTGAATTTTCCCGGTTTTTCCGGATCTTCTTCAACCATAAAACAGGGGCAGAACCGTTTTCCGAAGAGAAGTTTGTGTCTTGCAAGCCCCATGACAACCCCCTCATTCACATCATCATCCGGACCATAGACCCATCCTCTGGACTCACAAACCTTATCCGCGAACTTTTCAGTTTTTGCCATCTCATCTTTAAACTCTTGTGAATTCATATCTAGTTGCTGCAACATGTTTTTCCTTTTTTATGCTAATTTGAAGAGGAGCGTACAATTTGTGTAAGCAAATTTTACCCATACTTGC
>JBEWPY010000145.1:0-2087 GCA_047689495.1 Candidatus Sulfurovum profundilacunae
TAAATATATCAAATCATCTCTATGTTATGATGTGGTATGAAAAAAATAATATTTTTGCTGATCCATACTTTTCTGTTTGCTTCCATGTCCGATCAGAATCTGAAACGCTACCAGGAGAGGTACAGTTTATGCCACGGTAAAACAAACTATCAGATCACCCAATGCCTCTTAAACGGTTCTATCAACTACTACAGGCTTAGAGGAGACAGGAAGAGATATCAAAGAGTCAACAAAAAAGAATTCAAAGAAGAGGAGAGCAAAGGCGATATATATCGTTATGTTATGAGGCTTATGCCGCATACCAGAAGGTATCAGGGGCTGAAAGAGTATATCGACTACCTCTACTCCATCCGTGATCTCTATACGCCCCCTCGATTTAAAGGCAATGAGGAAGAGGATGTCATCCGGATCAAAAGGGTGTTGAACCTCCTGCAGGAAGCCAGGCTGAGGGAAGATATCGAAATGACTTCACGGTTTGAAGAAGAGATTTTTGAATTTCAAAGAAGACACGGGCTGAAAGTGGACGGGATCATCGGCCCGGAAACCAAACGGGAACTCAAACGCTCCATCCACAGCCTCATCACAAAAGTAAAAAAGAATCTGGAACTCGAAAGGATCGCAAGCCCGAAAGGTTCAAAGTATGTTCTTATCAATATCCCCGAGTTTAAACTCTATTACTATCTCGATCACAGACCTGTGCTGGATATGAAAGTCATCGTAGGAAAACCCCGGATGAGGACCCCGGTGCTCATTCGGAAAATGCAGTATATCGTTAAAAATCCAAGGTGGAATGTCCCTCCGTCGATCTATGCAAATGAGTATGCGCACAAATCAGGCAGTTACCTGAAGAGAAACGGCTTTGCTTTCGATAGACAGGGCAGGCTCTATCAAAAAAAGGGCCCCAACAATGCTTTGGGGCTGGTGAAGTTTCTCTTCCCCAACGGATACAATGTCTATATGCATGATACCCCGGCAAAATCGCTGTTTGATAAAAGAGTCAGAGCCTTTTCGCATGGGTGCATAAGGCTGGAAAAACCGATGGAGCTTTTGAACCGGTTGGGTTATGCCTATGATACCTATGAGAATGAATGGATCACACTGCCCGAGCAGATACCCGTTTATGTAGAGTACCATACCGTATGGGTGGATGAAGAGGGGATCGTACAGTTCAGAAATGATATCTATGGATATGAGAGGAAGTTATTCAATACTCGTTAGAAACCTATGCATTGCACTTTTGAACGCATCAGGGTTTTCATACATACTCATATGCCCACTATTATGTAATGAGACGAAGGTATGGTTTTTTATCTTCTTTGCCATATCCTTCATGGTATCGGGTGGTATGATCTTGTCATTTTCACCACTGATTAGCAGTACAGGGCTGTTTATACCGTTCAGGCTTTGTGTCGTGTCGGTTCTGCTGACCATTGCCAGGAGGCCACCCTTTATTCCGACAGGGCTGAAGCGCAGTATCCTGTTTTTTAATTTTTTTAGCGTATCTGATGCTTGATGCACGAAAACTTCACTGAGTGCCACGGAGAAGAAACTATCCAAAAAAAGGCTCCACACCATTTTTATCTATGCTTGATATGGCAGCTGCACGTTTTAGTTTTGCTTCATCGTTGTCGCTGAAGGTTGTGGTATTTGCAAGTATCAGTGCCGCGAACTTTGTTTCAAGTTTTTCATGTGCCCTGAGTGCGATATAGCCACCCATTGAAAATCCGCACAAGATCGACTGCTCAACGCCCAGTGCAGAAATGATATGCCCCAAATCATCTACATATCTTTCCATAGTAAATTGACCCGTTTGGACATCCGACTCCCCAAATCCTCTGATATCATAGGATATGCAGTAGTACGCATCGCTAAAGTCTTCGATCACATCCTCCCAAAGCGTATGGTCAAAGGGAAATCCATGTATAAAAATGATGGATTGATTGCTTTTGTTTCCATGGGTTATAACCTGTAGTCCGTCAATATTTTTTTGCATTTTTGTTTCCTTCCATCCCGATAAAACTGCTTTTTAGAAAAGATACTCTCTTTAGGATAGCATGATTTATAAGAAATATCAAAAGGCTGTATTG
>JBEWPY010000049.1:0-11971 GCA_047689495.1 Candidatus Sulfurovum profundilacunae
ATAGATACAGGTCTGAGAAACAAATGATACCAATGAAATATAGAAAAAGAAAGCTTGTTGTTTTTGTCGAGAAAATGAAGCGAGGGGTGCATATAGAGTATCAAGAAACCGTTGAGATTCCAAGGCTGCTGAAGCAGAGAGAGTATAAAAAAGCCGGTGCCCAAGTCCTGGATATCGTAAAGATCAGCGGACTTGTTGTGCTTTGGGTTGTGCCGGGCGGCGGTTTTATCGTGGCGACAGTACTTAAAGTTTCAAGAAAGATCAGGCCGAGTGCGTTTCAGAACGACAAGGAAAAGAAAGAACAAAAAGCATAGAACAGTATGAATATCTTGACAGGATCATGGGAAAAAACAGATGATTATCTGTTTTAAAATAGCAACCAAAATTGGGAGGAGGTTAAAAAAAGGAGTTAACATAAAAATGGTTTGATATATTTACCTGTTTGGTCGCTATGAGAGAATTGTACATGACCAACACTAACGGTATGTAAATACCGATACCCCCCTCCTCATCATTTATAAAGTATTTTAAATGGAACTTAACCTTAAAGTGTACCATCGCTCCAGTTTTCTCTGTAATCATACTATTTTAGGGCCAAGAAGGAAGTACTCTCACTTCCTTAAGACTACTGCAGAAAAGTATCCAAAATATATCAAAATTTGAAGCTACTATGCTAATCATAAAATACAATTTCTCATACATGCCAAAGGGGGGGCATTCACTACACCGTTTTGAAATAACGGTTAACCCTACTATGATATATCTACCATACAAATTTATAAAGGAGATATCATGGAACCAAACCTAAACGATATCGAGGACTACACAAAACCGCTCTCCCGTACCAAAATCGAGACGATCAGCATCGCATTTTTAAGTACGTTAGCGGCCTATGCAGCCTAGGCCTATGTAGTCAATACACTGGGCTGATTCTGCAAAAAACATTCTCTTGAAACATAGGAAGTACCTGCTTTGAATGTTGCTAAATATTTTGACCAAAGACAAAAGGATGATAATGAAATTGAGACTGATACTTCTCTCTCTATTCTTGACAACTGTACTCTTTGCGGAGTTTAAAATCGGAGAGAAGCTTCCCGCAATCTCACTCCCTGACCAATTTGAAAATGAGTTAGAGGTGAGGGGTACGGACAGACTGCTGATCATAGCATTTGAAAAGGATATCTCTTCTGCCATCAACGACTACCTTAAAACAAAACCGGCAAACTATCTTCAAGCGCATCATGCCAGATATATCTCTGATATCAGTGCCATGCCCTCTTTGATCACGTCAATGTTTGCAATACCGAAAATGGAAAAGTTCCCCTTCTCCATTATGCTGATCCATGATGATCTGGGGAAAAACTTCAGCAGAAAAGAGGGGAAAATCACCATTTACAGGATAAAAGACCGTAAGATCAATGCGATAGAGTTTATCGCTCCGGAAAGCCTTCCGGCACTCTTCAGATAAAAAATAGAGGCTCCCCCTCCTGAGGGAGCCTCTGATCACTTTTTGATTCCCCGTATCGCGATAAAGGCACCCTCATCCGACCCCGTTTTGATATCGGTCTCCACTGATTCAAGCGTTTTACCGAAGAGGGTCTGGCAGGCTTCTATCTCATGAAAACCGGCCTTCTCCAGCAGTGCCGTCACCTCTTCGGTACTGTAGAATGTCGCCTCCTTATAGAAGCGGCTCTCCCTCCGGTGTTTCTCATAGAGTTTTCCAAGCTCCGAATCTTTTTCTACAAAACCGATGATCACAAAACCTCCCGGTTTTAAAATGCGGTAGATCTCTTTCAGGCTCTGAAGGGCATCATCGACAAAACAGATCGTTGTGATCATCAGGACGAAGTCGTACCTCCCCTCCTCCAGTGGCACGTTTTCGGCGATACCCTCTATCACCTCAAGGCCTTTGCATCGTGCGATCTGCGCCATCTCTTTTGAGGGTTCAATCCCTTTTTTTATCCCCAAAGGCAGGGCAAACCTTCCGCTCCCGATACCGATCTCCACACCATTTTCAAAGGGAAGCAGAAGTGTTTGTATCGTTTTGATCTCGGCTTCATAGAGTTTCGGATGGATTTCAAACCATGCTTCATACTCCTGGGAATGTTTTTCAAACGCTTCGGTTCTCGGCATAGACACTTCTCCTTTTTATAAGATATCAGATCAATGTTTCACTGCAATGTCTTAGTCTCAATACGCGTGCCTACGCCTATCGGGATATAGTGCTCCCCGTAAGCCTTTTCAAACAGATCCCTTGCCTTCTTGCCACTGCAGTGACAGGGGCCGACATAGCGTACACCCAGTCTCTGCATATCCAAGATGATCCTCTTGATCTCACGGCTGCTCTTGTTGTGGAGGTGGAACCCTCCCATGACAAACAGTACCTCATCACGAAAGAGCGCTTTTGCGCTTTTTACGATCTTGACGATACCGGGATGAGCACAACCGGTGATGATCACCATCCCTCTGGGGGTTCGCAGGATCAAAGAGTGCTCCTTCAACCCGGCATCCATCTCACCCGTCGAGTAGACCCCCTCTGCGATCTCCATCGGCTTCTTGACTTCGATGATACCTGCACCATAGCCTCTGGTCTTCTCCTTGAAGCTTTCAGGAAAGGATGTGGGCAGATATACCCTTACCGTATCCCTTTTCTCCAAAAGATCATACACACCACCGGTATGATCGGAGTGTGCATGGGAGAGCACCAGAAGGTCGATCTCTTCAGGGGCGATCCCCAGCTTCTCCATATTCTCCAGCAGGATCCTCCCCTCTGCACCCGTATCGAACAGAATGCGCTTCTCCATTCCCTCGACCAGGCAGGAGAAACCCCATCCACTCTGCAGCCCCTTTTTGTAAGGGTTGTTATCAAACAACACTGTGATGATGACCGGGTAGTGCATCTCTACCTCCTTCTCTGCTGCAGAGTGCGCTTCTGCCCCATAGAGTAACGTCACAAAAAACCATAGGGAGACATAAAGCGCTTTTCTGCTTCTCTCATACTTCATACAACACTCCTCCACTTCGCTCTATAGAGATAGCCGTCTTGGCACAGCTTTAAAGAAGCCTTTTCCAATCATACCACAAAAATCCCAACCCCAAAAAGATACAATGTTCCAAAACCTATTTGCCCCTTAATAGCGGAACGTCGTATACCAAGTAGCACTGGATCTTCCTCTCTCATACCCTACCTGATAGAGTGCCTGCATATATGCCTTGTCAAACCGTTCTTTGAGGGGAGCATGAAAGCTTTTGGGTACATTTGTGATATGGATATGAAAGCCGTCGCGTTTTGCCAGGGCGGTGATATTGGCCAGGTCGCTGCGTCCATGATATTTGATCAAAGTACTGAATGAACGATCTGAGATATCATTAACGCTGAGTATGACCGGGGAGTAGTCGGGATCGATCTTGTGATTACGTATCAGCCAGATGTTCTTTTTGGGGTGGATATGCAGCGTTCGCTCGATCCGGCGGATATCCAGGTCCGAAGAGTAGACAAATATCTGTCTTGTCACAGCCCCATCCACATGGACCTCCTGGTACCTCTTGCCATTGATCGTCACATCGATCAGTACCGGAGGGAAGAGTCCGGGGATCGAAGCTGAGGCAAGGATGATATCCAGAATAAGCTTTTTCGCATCGGGACGACCCGATTTTGCGATCTCTGTGATCTCCCAGACCACCGGACGCTGGGCATCAAGATTGGTGGTTCCGATCTGCAGCATACGACCCTTCTCTCCCTCTTTTGCCAGTTCTGCTATAAACGCATCATCGATCTCCTCTTCAAGTACATTTCTGAGCGGTGAGGCGTCCCCCATAGCCGAACCGCCGAACAGTGCTCTGATCGGTGTAGGGTCGAAGACATTCTCTTTGGAGTTCTCGGCAAAAAGCTTTTTTATGACCCTGTCATACTTGGGACCGAGAAAGGCAAACGGGGCGATAATGGCACCCGCAGAGACACCTGTCACTACAGTAAACTCTGGCCTGTCACCTCTTTGGGTCCAGCCGTTCAAAATACCTGCACCGTACGCACCGTTTTCAGCCCCTCCCGAGAGTGCCAGTACATCTACCTGCTTATGATTATTTTTATTCTTTTTAAATTTGCTCAGATTTAAGCATGCAAAAGAAGCTGTCTCATCACCCCAGTAGCGTATCCCCTTTTTATATCCCGCAACATTTGCCTCTTCATACTCACTGGCAGAGGGTGCAGCATAGTCGCGTGACTTCGCAGCACATCCCACAAGCAGAAGAGAGGCCGATACAACTACGATGAGATATAAGATACTTTTCATCAACGCTCTTTTCACCTCTTCTCCTCACTTCATTTTAAATAGTATACTCTACAAGCCTTTAATCGCAGAAAAATTAGATCTCCATCATACTACAGAAACAAAAACGTTTTTTATAACAGCAGATTCAAGAGACCTCCAACCAAAAGTGTGGAAATAACCATAACCAGAGTCGATTTGAGCAGATCCCCGGCACCCAGCTCTTTAAAGAGTACTACAAAAGTCGCAACACAGGGAAAATACATCGTCAATACTACACTTGCTACAATCAGTTGCTCCATATCAAGCCCCAACGGCAGAAGCATTCCCACTGCCACATCTTTTCTGAGAAAACCGACGATCAAAGAGGCAACCGCCTCTTTTGGCAGCCCCAATATACCTACGATCACCGGTGATGCCACCTCGCTGATCCATTCAATGATCCCAAAAACGTACAAAATATTTACGATAAGTACGCCAAGCAATACAAAAGGGATCGCTTCGAGTAAAAAACTACGTATCCTCATCCAGAGTTTCTTTCCCAGACTTCCTAGATAAGGGATGCGATAAGGAGGTATCTCCATAAATGTCTCTGGAGTTTCACCTCCCAAAAATTTATTAAGCAAAAACCCCAGTGTAAGCCATACAGCAAAAAGGGTTATAAAAAAGATTCCCAGCCCTTGGATACCGTAAGGTCCCAATAGAGCAAATACCATCGCTGTTTGTGCCATACAGGGAACAGCGATGGCCATAAGAGTTGCTGCGATAAAACGCTGTTTTCTGCCTTCAAGAATCCTGGTACTGAGTGCCCCCGGTACATTGCAGCCCAACCCGAGAAACATCGGGATGATTGCCAGACCGTGCATCCCAAGCTTATGCAAAAGGGCATCGACCAGGGTGGCCAGTCTCGGAAGATAACCGCTATCCTCCAAGATACCAAGCACCAGGTAGAAAGCAACTACATAGGGGAAAACCATGGCAAGCGGAACATAGAGGCCGGTCGTCAGCAGTCCCATCGACTGGATATAATCTATTTTCCTCTCTATCAGTGTTCCAAGTAAAATGTCATGGATCACCCCTCCACCTCCAAGCATCCGACTCAAATCTGTTACAAAGGGAAGATAAAGGTCAAAGAGAGGATCAAAGAGATAAACAATCAAAGTTTCCCCGATTATACGGACAGTCCAAAAGACAACGATCAAAACCGAAAACATGATGGGAATACCCGTCAACGGCTGTACACTCAAATCTTCAAGCATCTCCAAAAATGTATGCTTTTTCAGCGTGATTTGCTGGACCTCTTTGATGATCTTGCCGATGGTACGCCACCTGCACTCTTCACTGTAACGCTTTTCATGGGCTTTTGCTTCATGAAGTCTTGAAACAAGTGCTTTGATCCCCTCTCCAGTCACCGCAACCACAGGGACAACCGGAATATCCAAATGGGATTCAAGCTTTTGGATATCGATCTTGATCCCCAGATGACGTATCTCATCCCAAAAATTAAGTACCATAATCACCGGAATATTGTGCGATAACAACGCAAGCGTCAGGTTGAGATTGCGTTCAAGGTTAGTTGCATCCACCACATTAATGACCAGATCACCCTCTTCCAGCATATGCACTGCAACCTCTTCTGCTTTTGAAGTAGGCTCCAGTGAATAGGTTCCGGGCACATCGATCACCTCTACCATCTGGTCATCGAATTTCATTTTTCCTTTTTTTAACTCAATGGTAGTACCGGGATAGTTGGATATCATGACATTTACGCCGGTCAGTCTTGAGAAGATGGCTGACTTTCCGACATTCGGGTTCCCCATAAGAAGTATTTTCATCTGTCTGGTTCTGCTTTCAAAGGTTCTACAACTATTTTTTTTGCCATATTCATGCCGATGGCGACTTCGGTATGATCTATTTCGACCACTACAGGACCCTGAAGCGGTTGTGTCGTAATTTTTCTGATCGTCTTTCCCACTCTTAGATTCAGTGATCTGAGTTTTTTTTGAAACTCTGCTCCACCCTTCAAACTTTTTATCGCTGCTTTCTGCCCTGACTTCAAATCAAAGAGTGTTGTTTCCATAGGTATACCTCTTAAGAGTTGATATACATGAATTGTACTACAATAGTTGTAAGAGTAATGCGTCCAATAATCAAGCAAAAATAGTATGATGTAAAAAGGTGAATGGATGAAACCGATGGAAGGAAAGAGAATTTTGGTATGCGGCAAAGGGGGTAGCGGGAAAAGTACGATCGTTGCCCTGATGGCCAATGTACTTCAAAAAAAGGCTTATCAGACACTGGTTTTGGACGGTGATGCTTCCAATCCCGAGGGACTTATCAGACTCCTGTTCGGAGTGGGTGTTGAGAGTGAACCCAAACCTCTTTTGGAGTTTTTCGGCGGGCTTGATGTTGTCACCTGCCCGGTAGATGACCCTTCTCCCCTGACAAGAGTCGATGATCCTGAACCGGTGACGAAAAGAAGAATAGATATTGACAGGGAGATACCCCCTGAATACGTTCTCCAAAAGAAAGGGATACACATGTTCCAGGCCGGGAAGATTGAAGCCTACGGCCAGGGGTGTGACGGACCGGTAGAAAAGGTCGTCAGAGATTTCATGGTAGATGGAGAGAGGGTAAGCCTGATTGATATGAAAGCAGGGATCGAACATTTTGGAAGGAAGATCACTGATACGATGGATATCATACTGATTATTCTGGACCCCACACTTGAATCGCTCTCCATTGCCAAAAGGATAGAAAGCTTTTGCCGGGATTCAGCACTACAGGAGTTCTGGCTGATCTTGAATAAAATTGACTCAAAAGAGATGGAGTCAATCATGATGGAGAAACTCGGGGAGCTCCAGAGCAGAGTACTTGGGTCAGTACCCTATGATCCCGAATTGGTACACAGGGAACTCTCTGGAGGGGCATTGCTTACCGGTGAAGTGCATGAAGAGATTGAACAGATCATAGAGAGGTTGGAAAAATCTCTTTTGGAAAAAAATAAAAGTGAAAAGGAGTAGAAAGTATGGAGCATGCCTTCTGGACTGCCTTGGGTGCCAGTTCACTTGCAGCAGCAGTCACATCTCTTGGGATCAGATATCATAGTGGCTATCCTGATTATTCTGTCAAAAGAAGGAGTAACATACACTTTATATCAAAATTGGCAGAATGTCATTAACATTCCTGAAGGAGAGTGTAGAATGTCTGTTGATATCAGCAATATTGCCCGGGAAAACCATAACTATGCGATACATTTGGCTACACTTCAAAATGTCATTGCCTATAAAAACGGTTCTTTTGTGCTTCTTGATGCCTCCTTCGGAGAGAAACCTTTTGAAGTGGTCGATTTCTGGCGCAACCTCTCCCTTGCAACCGAAATTCTGCTCAAAGCCTGTCTGCTCAAACATCATATTCCCTTTTTCCGGAAAAGGGCTCATGGAGAGTATGGGGAGAGGGTCACTGCTGAGACAAATCACTGGCTTCAGACAACACTCGAAGTGATGCAGATCAGCTATGTAGCACAAATCAATACGGGTACTATAAGTACTGCCCTCAGAAGTGCTGAGAACGAACTCTTTCCGAATATTGCGATCGATCCTGAGCGTACGGCACTGATCTCGAAAATGTTCTATATCATTATTCGTACCCGCCGAAACCGCAACAGTCATTTTTTCTTTTCCAACCAGGCACAGATAGATTTTTCTGAAGTGGAGATGCTGTTTTTACCGCTTTTAAACCTCCTCGAAGAGGTTTATAGCACCTCTTCGGACGATTAATCCGGCCTGTTGCCCCGCCTATCCGCGGCAAAAATGACGATCACCTCAGTACTGTAAACTTTTTCCTCATATATTACACACTCCCGATGCTATAGTAACAGTATGAAAATAAATATTTGTAAAAATTTTCCAGGATCAAAAAGTTTGAAAAAAAACTTTCCAAAGCTTTTCCGGATGCTTCCATCAAGGTCAAGTCCTGCATCGGAGGATTTTGCAAGACGTGCAAGTCTGTTCCTGCAGCCAAGGTGGATGGAACAAAGGTAAAGGCTAAAAAAATCGGGAAGGTGATCGCAAAGATGGAAAATCTATGAACGTTTGGTTCGTATAGGTGCCCTCTATACTGCCAAATGATCCAGTGGTCTTAAAATCTTAAAAGAGGAAAGTATGATAAGAAGTTCGATCAGAGTGCATCCCTCGCAAAGCAACGGTATACACTCTTTTAAAATGATATTTTAAGGGATTAGGACATAATCTCTTCTACAGTGATATAATCACCGACTCTACCTGTCATCTGTTCTACATCCGTATTGACCGGAAGTGTTTTCTTGCCTGGCTGCCATCCTGCCGGACATACTTCACCTGTAGCTTCTGCATGTTTCCACGCTTTGACCTGTCTAAGAAACTCGTTGACGTTTCTTCCTACCATCGGTGCCTGTACTTCCTGGGCTACTACGGTACCTTCAGGGCTGATAAGGAATCTTCCTCTAAGTGCAACGCCCTCTTCTTCGATCATCACGCCGAATGCTCTGCTCACCGCACCTGTAGGATCGGCACCTATCGTCAATTTAAGATCTTTCAACAACGGTTCTGTCTCAACAAATCTTTTGTGAGAGAACTTCGTATCTGTAGAGACTGCAAGGATCTCTACATCCATCTCCTGGAACTCGTCATATTTCGCATTCATTGCTGCGATCTCTGTAGGGCATACGAAGGTAAAATCTGCCGGGTAAAAACATACGACATACCACTTACCTTCATAATCCTCGCTCTTTACACTTGTATAGTGTCCTGTTTTGGCATCATATGCCTCCATCGCAAATTCCGGTGCCTTTCTTAGTACTAAAGATGAACTCATTGTTTTTTCCTTTGTTTCTGTATTTTTATTATTTTCTTCTTCTGAAGATTTTTTTGTTTCTTCGATTGGTTTTGAACCTGAATCACAAGCCATTTTAAATCCTTTCTCTAAAGGATAATAATTATCCTTTGATAGAAATTATTATATATAATCAATTCTTAAAGTTTTATAAAATATTAGCAAAAAATATGATTTTTTTTATATTTTCTTATGAAGGTGTTGGGGATAGGGATGAAGTGGTAAAAAAGTTGTTTTAGTGACGGGGGCAGATTTTGATAGATTATCTATGAACGAATATCCTAAAATGAGTGAAATCTACACTCCGGAGGATTCAATTCTTTTTCTGCTCATTTACCCTTTGGGTTATCACCTTGTCAGCTATTCCGCCAGAGTATTGATACACGAGAGACCCGCCGCTTCTCCCCTGATAGAGAGAAGCCATAAATACGATGATCATCAGCACGATAGAAAGATATTCTAGACGCGAAGAGTTTTTGGAGAGGGAAACCCATTTTGTCAAGGTAGCTCCAAGCAGCAAAGCGACAACGAAAAAACCAAATATTTTATGCGTAGTCAAAGCATTCACTCCCTCATTCAGAATGGTATGGCCTTCTTGTATCTTATCCGCATCGTTCAATCCGGTCAATACCGCAAACAAAGATACCAGCAGCGCAAAAGCTATGGTTCGTGTCGCACCCTTGGAGTAGGCTATATCTTTGGTTACCATATAGGTAAACTGAGAGAAGAGAGCCACAAGCGGAAGCGCAATCACAAAGTGTACAAAGGGGGGATGCATGACATTCATTTCTATTCCTTCTATTGATATGATCAATATTATAATGTCAAATAAGTTAATTTGATATTAAATCAGTATGCAATATTATTAAATAGAGGGAGTTTTATAGTTGCTTAAAACGATATATGCGTTACCACGGACAGAGAGTGTGAAAAAACACACTCTCTCCTCGTTGGGAATGCATACTTAACGTTTAATGCCTACTTTTGAGTTTCCAACCAACCCTTCATACTCTCCACCTGCTCAAGCGTTCTCTCAGTAGCCGTACCACCTTCAGACTTGCGAGCGTTCATCGAAGCGCGGTTATCGAGCAGCGCTACCACATCCTCACCAATGCGGTCATCCACGCTCTGAAGATCTTCGATGCCGAGTTCCGAGATATCCAGCCCTTTCTCTTCAGCCATATTCACGACATTTCCAACGATATGGTAGGCATCACGGAACGGAAGTCCCGCTTCTTTGACCAGGTAGTCAGCCAGGTCAGTTGCAGAGAGGTGGCCGATCATACATGCCTGCTCCATCTTGTCAGTATTGACCTTCATATCTGCGATCATCTCGTTCATTACCTGAAGACTTAGAACCGCTGTTCTTACAGAGTCGAAAACACCCTCTTTGTCTTCCTGCATATCTTTGTTGTACGCAAGGCTGAGTCCTTTCATCACTGTAAGCAGAGAGATCAGGTTACCGTTGACACGGCCTGTCTTACCTCTGAGGAGTTCAGGAATATCAGGGTTTTTCTTCTGCGGCATGATGGAGCTTCCCGTTGCATGGCGGTCGCTAAGTGTCACGAAGCCGAACTCGCTTGTACTCCAGATGATCAGCTCTTCACTAAGTCTACTCATGTGCATCATCATGGTAGAGATGTTGAAGAGTATCTCCAGTGCGAAGTCCCTATCACTTACCGTATCCAGACAGTTCAGCGTCGGAGCATCGAAGCCCAGTTTCTCTGCCGTGATCTTACGGTCGATCGGGTGCGGCGTGCCTGCAAGAGCCGCACATCCGATCGGTGAAAGGTTGTTACGCTTGTAAGAACTCATAAAACGCTCATAGTCACGCTTGAACATACTCGCATACGCCATCATATGGTAACCGAAGTTGATCGGCTGCGCATGCTGAAGGTGTGTCATACCCGGAAGTATCGCCTCCGCGTTCTCCTCTGCTGCTTTGACAAAGGTCTGGACATTCTCCAGAAGCAGCTCGGCGATCGTCAGCGTATTTCTCTGTACATACATTCTGAAGTCGAGTGCGACTTGGTCGTTACGGCTTCTGGCCGTATGCATACGTTTCCCTGCATCACCGATACGTTCGGTCAGATGACGCTCGATCGCCATATGGATATCTTCATCATCACCGTCCAGCGTGATCTTCCCTGCTTCGATATCCGCTTTGATCTCTGCCAACCCTGCATCGATCGCAGCGACATCCTCTTTTGAGATGATCCCCTGCTCGCCGAGCATCATCGCGTGTGCGCGCGAGCCTTCGATATCTTCTGCATAAAGTGCCTTGTCAAAGGGTAAAGAGTTGTTGAGTTCCGTAAGAAGATCGGAGCTAGCCGTCGTAATCCTGGCCGATGCCATCTTTTTTGCCATAGCGTATCCTAATCATATAGAGTTATGCTATTTTATCCAAAAGTTGATTTGAAGTAAGAGATTGAATAACGAAGAGCCAAAGTTACAAGGAAATAAAAGGGAAGGAAGCAGGCTCTTCGCAAAAAGGTAAAAGCTCAAGAGAAAAAACAAGGAGATTACATTTTGAACAAGGAGTAGAATCTCTCAAGCTTGTCTATTACCTTTCTTAGTACTATTATAACCCAGGAGTATTAATGAGGAGTAAATCAAACATCAACGGATGGTAGTGAATAGTGATTAGTGATTAGTGCATAGTGAATAGTGAATAATTGTTTTGATTGAACTGATAATGAAATGAATGTGATTGTAAAAAGAATAAAGAAAGAAACTCAAAGTGGCAGCGACCTACGTTTCCACAAGCGTAGCCTGCAGTATCATCGGCGATGGGAGGCTTGACTTCCAGGTTCGGAATGGAGCTGGGTATG
>JBEWPY010000146.1:0-2067 GCA_047689495.1 Candidatus Sulfurovum profundilacunae
ATGGCTACATCTGCATAATTAAACACAGCAAAGTCAAATCCGCAATGCCATGCCACATAGTCTACCACCCCTCCATGCACAAATCTGTCATAAAGATTGCCGAATGCCCCGCCGATCACCAAACCTACCGGAAAGGCATAACGCTTGATATAGCCTTCTTTTGTCATAAAAACCAATATGCCGATAATGAAAAGCCCCTGTATCCACTTCAGGTAAGGGCCAAGGAAAGCAAACAGTGAAAATGCCACTCCTTTATTGTAGTGGAGTTCAAGATCAATACAGGACCCTGCACGGTAATACCCCTCTATAAAGAGTGCCTTGATTCCCTGATCGATGAGAAAGGTACCCAGCGCAACCAGCAGGAAGACAGTGATTCCACGCATTAAGCCAATGCACCCTTGAAGAATGCCGTACACTCCTCCATCATCTCTTCAAGCATCTTTTCGTCCTTCCCTTCCAGCAAAAGACGTACTTTATTCTCGGTACCGGAATATCTGAAGAGGTGGCGCATTCCAAGTTTCTCTGCTTTTTCTTTCAGCGCAGAAAGTCCCTCTATCTCATCAAAGCTTTTCTTTTCATCTACAAGCAGATTTACCAGCATCTGAGGATAGGACGCATAAGGGTTAAAGACCTCGCTTGCCTTTTTACCCTTTTCAACCAGATATGCCATTGCCAGCAGTGCACTGGAAAGCCCATCACCAGTTTTTGCATAATTGCTAAAGATGATATGCCCGCTCTGTTCACCGCCAAAGTTCATCCCGTTAGCCATCATCGTCTCTACCACATACTTATCTCCCACCGGTGAACGTAATAGCTTAAGGTTTTGTGACTGAAGATACTCGTCGAGTCCTTTATTACTCATCACGGTTGCCACGATACCGCCGCCTTCAAGCTCTCCCCGTTGATTCAGGTAGGTTGCAAGCACAGCCATGAGTTTATCTCCGTCTATCACATCACCCTTCTCATCCACGATCACCAACCTGTCAGCATCACCGTCCAGCGCAATACCGATATCCGCCCGATACTCCAGAACAGCTTTGGACAGCACTTCAGGATGCATAGCCCCGCAGTTTTCATTGATATTGAAACCATCAGGGTCATCTCCGATCACGACGATATCTGCTCCGAGTTCCTGAAAGATCGTCGGTCCGACTTTATATCCCGCACCGTTCGAACAGTCTATCACTACACGTTTTCCTGCCAGTGAAAGGTGTTGAGGGAAAGAGTTTTTGATATGTACGATATAGCGCCCGACTACATCATCGATACGTTTTGACTTCCCTATCATCTTGCCGGTTGCCTGAGAAGAAGCGATCAAGGCATCATCTTCATAGATCTGTTCGATCTGTTCCTCTTTTTCGCGGTTGAGCTTGTTGCCCTGACAGTCAAAAAACTTCACACCGTTGTCATAATAGGGATTATGGCTCGCAGAGATCATGATACCCGCATCACATCGTATATTCTCTGTCAAAAATGCGATGGCCGGTGTAGGCATAGGACCGATCTGAATAACATCAAAGCCCACCGCGGTCAGTCCCGATACAATGGCATTTTCGATCATGTACCCGCTTCTTCTGGTATCTTTTCCCACAAGTATTTTGTTTGTTTTTACAAATTGTTTAAAATAGATTCCCGTAGCCATAGCCAGACGCATAACAGCTTCTGCTGTCACCCTTTTCCCGGCTTTTCCTCTTACACCATCTGTACCAAATAGAGTCAAAATAGATCCTTATCGATAAATAATTTGTATATTTTACCCAATTAGCATAAATAACAGCAAAAGTGAACAAGCGTTCAACTTAATATCTATTTAAGGTTAATCGGGTATCATTCGCTCACTAATTTCAAGAAGGAAAACTATGGCACACCATAAATCGGCACAAAAGCGTATCATCCAAACTGCAAAAAGAGCAGAGAGAAACAGATACTACAGAACCAGACTTAAAAACATCACGAAAGCGGTAGAGAGCGCTGTAGATACTGCAGATAAAACTGCTGCGACAGATGCGCTGAAAGTGGCGAACAAACAGATCCACTCAATGGTAAGCAAAGGTTTCATCAAGAAAA
>JBEWPY010000147.1:0-2018 GCA_047689495.1 Candidatus Sulfurovum profundilacunae
TCAAAAAGATGCTGTCAAAAGCAAAAAATACCAAAGAGAGAAACAGTCTTATCCTCAAAGCGTATCAGGAAGGATATTCCCAGCATATGATGGCTAAAGTATTGGAACTGAATCAGACTACAATCCAGAGGGTTATCAAGAGGACAAAGAGGGATAATAGCATTAGCATCACCTGACTCTGATGACTCACCTGACTCCGATGACGTTAAGGTTAGGGGGTGTGACATTTTAAACGCAAAGGGGTGTGATATTTTTGACGCGGGTTTACAGCATACACTACGAAGCTGGAGCTTCGTAGCAAGGAAATTTTATCATACAATATGCACAATCAATATTTAAGAGAAGGAGAAAGTCTGTATATTGAGATTAACCCAGACGAATATTTGAAAGAGCTAAAAAAGCAATAGAGTCATTTTATCAGGCAAAAGCGATAGGGAATAAAGAGCAAATAAAATATTTTCAAGGTTATGCCAAAGCAAGCATATGTCTGTTTCGAAAACTTAATATTATAAACCAGGAAGAGTTGGAAGTGCTTGCAAAAGAGGCGGAGTTGTACCTTCTATTTTAGAAACCAAGAGTAGATCATAAAATATGACAATATGACATATTTTTTATTTTAGAAGAGAAAGAGTTGTTATACTTTGACAATTAATTATTTACATTTCCGATTTAGTCGGGAATGACGGGAGTAGCCAAGATGATCGTAGGGATAGAAGGAACGGTAGAGCGGAAAGATCCTACTTTTGTACATATCAATGTCAACGGATTAATCTATGAGGTGATGGTCTCGCTCAATACCTCCAATGCGATACAGGACAAAAGCGTCAAGCTCTTTACGACGCAGATCATACGGGAAGATGCCCATCTGCTGTTCGGCTTTATGGATATGAATGAAAAAAAGATGTTCGATACCGTGCTGAAGATCAACGGGGTCGGCCCGAAAGTAGGGCTGGCGATCTGTTCGACCTTTACGCCGGAAACCTTTGCCAAGGTCGTCAGCACCAAAGATGTCGGGCTGCTTAAGCGTGTACCCGGTATCGGTCCCAAAGCGGCAAGCCGGATCCTGGTGGAGCTTGCGGACTTTATCGTGGACGGAGAGGGAGAAAGTTCTGACAGCGGATCGCTGGGAGAGGCGGTCATGGCGCTTGAAAGCCTCGGCTTTAAAAAAGAGGCGATCAAAAAAGCATTATCAGGATGTACGGGAGATACCTCTGCTTTGGTCAAAGAAGCGCTTAAAAAATTGCAGAGGCTTTAAGTGTTCGGCTGTTCCAGTATACGTTTGGCTTTGACAAAGGTATGGCGATAGCTCCCATGGGTGATCGGTGAGATGATGATCCCCTTTTTTCTGGAAGCGGCATGGATGAATTTCCCTCCCCCGATATAGATACCGACATGCGTAATGGGGATATTTCTTTTCCTGTCGGTCAGGAAGAAGAGCAGGTCACCTTTTTTCAGGTTGTCCAACGCTACATCATAACCCTTTTTTGACTGATCCCATGCGGTACGGGGCAGATCGATATCATGTTTTCTGTAGAGGTACTGCACGTATCCCGAGCAGTCAAAACCATCCGGAGTGGTACCTCCCCAGACATATCTTCCCCCTTGATAGTATTTGGCATCTTCAAGAAGCTGGGCTTTCTGGGTAGGTGAGAGCTCGAAAGTAAGGCCCGCTTTTTGGGCGGCATCCTTTTGCCTGGCAATGTGCTCAATCCTCTCTTTTGCTATCTGTGCCCGT
Organism: Candidatus Sulfurovum profundilacunae; assembly: GCA_047689495.1. Classification (GTDB taxonomy): domain Bacteria; phylum Campylobacterota; class Campylobacteria; order Campylobacterales; family Sulfurovaceae; genus Sulfurovum; species Sulfurovum profundilacunae. The sequence continues at coordinate 1,736 of JBEWPY010000147.1, forward strand.
CGTGCCTGGTATTCCGCCTTGTGCAGTTCATCATAGATCGCCTGTAAAGAGTATTCGGTTGCTTTTTGCAGGATCGCACCGTTATACGTAGGGTTCAGCGCTTTCTCTTCTATGACATGCCCGTTTTTGTCCGTCATCACAAAAAGGTTTGCGTCACTTGCTGAGGAGAAAATAAGCGTTATAAAGAACCACTTTTTTATCTGATACATAGCCTGCTGCTTCCTGCGCTTTCTTTTTTCTAAGTATAACAAAAATTCGACGGAATGGTTTTCCCGGGAGAAAT
>JBEWPY010000148.1:0-2008 GCA_047689495.1 Candidatus Sulfurovum profundilacunae
TTTTATTTTTATTCCCATATTATCTCCTCTCCTCCTCACAAATGATTAAATCATTTTTATATATCAACATTCTGGAAGAAAGAACAGGCAAGACTATGACACAAATATTATGATCAATTTATGCAGTTTTGGCAATCTTGCAAAAGTGGAAAATCCATTTTACAAGACCCAAGACTTTCTGTCCTTGCTTCACAGCAAGTTTAGCTTTTATATTAAAATATCTATTTAACAAATGGTAATAGGTATACAGTATAATATTTTCAATTTTTTCAAGGATTGATTTCAGTCAATAAAAATAAACATGACCATATTTTAGTGATGATAAAATGAGGCATGAGAAATTTTCTAATACTACTTATAATGAATCATACATTGCTTCTTGCTGATCTCACACAGGAACAAACCCAGCTAATGCGTCAGATTTACCTGCAAAATGCGTGTAACTCATGCCATGGAAACTACGGAGAAGGGATGGGGGCTTCTCCAAGACTTCAGGGTTTGAAAGAGGAGGTGATACTTAAACGTCTTCAGGATCTTCAAAAGGGTAAAACAAAAACGGCGTTTGGAACCATCATGATCTCGTTTGCAAAATCGCTTGATGCCAACCAAACGAAAATGATGGCAAAATATCTTGCCAACATTAAGACAGTAATCCCCGAAGAGCGATATGAGATAGAATTTACAACAGAGGGAGATGGAGGCTCCTAGGGAGCCTATGATGGATGGATTGTATTATTCCGCTGCCGTTGTATTTATCTCTGCTGCCTCTGTCTCTACCGCCGGCTCAGCGGCTTCTTCTGCAGGAGCCTCTGCTTTTTCAGCCTCTTCCAGCGCTTCGCTTTTTGTTTCCAGCTCTTTGTTTTTTGCTTCAAGCTCTTCCTGAAGTTCTTCCAGCTCCTCTTCGAGATCGAATTTTTCATCATCCAGTATTTTTACCGCCTCGACATTCGCTCCGAATTCATAAACGAGCTCTCCGCCGTCTTTGCCTTGTTTCAATATGGCAGCGATGAAAAGGATCAGGATCAAAAAATAAAAAGCTTTTACCAGCCCTTTGGAGAGCATCATGGAAAGCAGTTTTAAGAAAACCACTGCACTTGCAAAAAATACAAGATAGGTACCAAGAAGTTTATGCTCTTTCAGCTCCGATTGTCCCGCTTCGCTTAGCAGAGGATAGGCTTCTTTGCCATCTACACTGCCCGTCAGATAAGCAGACGCAACAGCAACAGCTACTACGACGATTAGAAAAAGGGAGAGTACGGAGATGGCTCTTTTTTTTACAAAAAGATTGATAACCTCGATCAACAGGATAACGATCGGCAAAGCGACAGCGAAATGATCGACCGGCGGGTGCATTAACAGCGGAATACCAAAAGACAACTCTATGTTTGGCAGGGAGATAGATGGTAAATTCATATTCTTTATCCTTTAAAATCAAGTTTTTTTATTTTAACACAAATAGGTTAAAACGCTATTGTTCTAAAAAGGTTTGACCACGACAAAAATAACAATACCTATCATCAAAAGGGTGGGGGCTTCATTATAGAAACGATAGAACTTTCCGGGTTTATACTGTGGATTCTTTATCAGTCTTTTGCGGTGAAACTCCAACGAAAAGTGGTAGGCTACAAGCAGCACAACCAAAAAGAGTTTTGCATGCATCCACCCTCCGTTCTGAAAGATCCCGGGATTCAGAAAAAGCATGAGCGTACCGGAAATGACCGTTGCCCACATAGCAGGAGTTCCGATATACTTGATAAGCTTATACTCCTGTATCTGTACCACCTCTACAAAACCTTTATTATCCGCATGTTCACTATGGTAGACATAGAGCCTCGGCTGGTAGAAAAGCATCGCCATCCAGGAGACAAAACTCATCACGTGAAACGCCAAAATCCAATAATAGTACGCCATTTTTTACTCCAAAATCTCAAAATCGTCAGGACTGTAAACCACTAACTGCAGTTTCTTATAATATCCTAGATGGGCATAGGCTATCTTTAGTTTTGAG
>JBEWPY010000050.1:0-11483 GCA_047689495.1 Candidatus Sulfurovum profundilacunae
TCGTTACACCTTAATTTCACTGCATTGTTGTTTGATTTTTGGGGACCAGCTCACTGCTCTACAGGAACTTGCGTAGGCAGACCCTGAGTGGCGCATCATTTTACACATAACAAACCCATCGAATAGAGAAGTTTCCTCCTTTAAAAAACGCAATATTTATCTATTTCGGTTATAATCTTCTTCATGAAAATCTTGATCTCACTGCTCTGTTTTGCCTTGACTCTTGTTGCCCATCCTCACGTTTTTGTCGATGTCTATCCCAAGATAGGGAAAGATACGGTCCAGCTGCGTTGGATGTTTGACGAGATGACCTCCAATATGTTGATCATGGACTATGACGTCGATCATGACAATGCCTTCTCCTCCGCCGAGAGCGAGGATTTGAACAGTGAAATCTTTGCCTCTTTAAAAGAGCAGGGCTACTATACCTATTTTTTCAGAGGAGAAGAGCAGCTTGCTATCGGTGAAGCACGGGATTTTAGAGCTTCTGTGGAGGGGGCGCAGCTGGTCTTTGCCTTTACGCTGCCGCGTCCCGAAGAGGCTGAAACGATCCGTTTTTTGACAGGGATAACATGACCGCTTACAGGGTTACTGAAGCATTTGTCAAGGAGGCAAACCCGGGACATTCCTTCAAGGTTTTTGAACAGGATTATGATTACTGCTTCGGCTATGTATTGGAGTTGAAATGAGCGAAATTTACGCCGCGCTGCTGCGCACGATCACTCTTTGGCAATATGAGCTCAACAAACTGGTCTCAGGAAACCTGAAAAACCTTGATTCTCCCGAGGCGCTTAGCGCCGCTTTGAGCGTGATCGGCATTGCATTTGTTTACGGTGTCATCCATGCCGTCGGGCCGGGACACGGCAAGGCACTGGTGGGACTCTACTTCCTGCGTGAAGGAGGAAGCTACAGGCAGGCACTGAAAATGGGATATCTGATCGCTATTGTCCATGCGCTCTCTGCACTAACGCTGACGTTGGTGATCTACTACCTGATAGAGGCACTTTTTTCCAAAAGTTTTCGAGAGTTCAGCGGCTATTCCATGATCGCCTCGGGGATACTGATTATCCTGGTCGGATGCTACCTCGTCTACGAGAGCTGGAAGGACCGAAAGGAAAAAGAGCAGACGAAGCTCTCAAACCGTAGCGCTTATGCGGTAGCCTTTTCAGCAGGGATCGTACCCTGTCCGGGCGTTATGACGATCACGCTCTTCGCCCTCTCGATGGGACATATCGTCCTGGGAGTGGTGAGTGCCGTAGTGATGAGTGTGGGAATGGGACTGACAATTTCACTGGCAGGTATCGCTTCCGTTGCAGTCAGGAACAAAGGGAAACGCTTTCTGGGAGGATACGGCTGGTTGCTTCAGCTTGCCTCGGCACTGCTCGTGATCGCACTGGGAGCGCTGCTGCTTTTGGCAACGCTTCAGCCCACAACGCCTTTTGGGCGGTAGAGAGCAAACACCCTCATCCTTAAAATATACAAGGTCGGGGTATCCTTACTCCGACAATATCATTTGATGCCGTTTTATATCTGTATCGGGATGAGGGCATCCCGACCTACGCCTGTTATCTCCGTCATTCCGGACGCTTGATCGGAAATCCGGATGTCGCACATGAAGCTCCATCTCCTTGGCCTGAATCTGTCGAAGGGAAGGGTTAGGCATGGATGCTTTGACAGACTTGGCATGAACGAATGGAACTAACCCCCGATCATCTCCAGCACTGTCCCCACCATCAAACCACCGAAAGTCCCCAATATATACCCCATCATCGCCATCAGTACACCGATAGGGATCAGGGCTTTGGAGTAGGCTGAAGCGAGGATGGGGGCGGATGCGACCCCGCCGATATTGGCCAGCGATGCAACACCGAGGCTGAAGAGGTCAATCCTGAAGAGTTTGGCAAAGACCACCATGACAAGGGCATGGATGGAGATGATGACAAATCCTGCGATGATATAGAGCGGTGCTTCGGTGAGTTCGGCGAAGTCGGCCCTGCTTGCGATGAGAGCTACGATCAGATAGAGCATGATGTTGCCCAGTATCATGGAGCCTGACTGTTTGGAGAGCGGTGTCAACGCCATGAGTATCCCGGCAGTCGTAGCGATGATGACGACCCAGGTGGTTCGGGTCAGAAAGTCAGTTGTCGGAAGCAGGGCAGCTGCTTCCTGCGAAAGTGTAGAGACGAGCAGGGCAGCAGCCAGAAGAATAAAGAGCGAGACAAAGGTCGGTTTGTCACAGTTTTGCGCCAGTGCGAGTTTCTCCCCCACTTCATCGATGATGGAGGTGTCTGCACCGCTCCAGCGGTTGAACCGATGTGCCAGAGGCACGAGAGACAGGAGGATCATCACCCATATCGCATAATCGATGGAGTCGATCAGCAGGGCATAGCCCATCTTGCTGCTAGGAACGTCAAGCGCTCCCTGGATCGCAACCATATTGCCGGTCCCTCCCATCCATGAGCCGCTGAGCGCTGCAAATGCTCCCCATGAATCCGGTTCAAAAGAGGTATGGAAGAGGGCGAACATGACGACAAATCCTGTGGCGATACTTACCGAAGCAAGGAGGAATGTCAGTATCATTTTTTTGCCCAGCCTGGCGATGTGGCGGATATCGGCTGAGAGCAGGAGCAGAAAGATCATTGCAGGCAGGAGGTTTGACTTGAGCATTCTGTAGGTATCGGTGATCTCGGGAGTTTTCTGCCATACGCCGAGAGTAGAGAGGAACATTACCGTAAAATAGAGGATCACGATAGAGGGAAGGTATTCAAAAAGTTTTGCTTTGATCTGCTTCTTTACAAATACGATCGATGCTGCAACCACGCTTAAAAGAGCAATATATGCAATACCATTTACTATCATCGGATACCCTTGACCACTGTTTTAACTATTATAGCAGGAGACCCTTGCTATTTAAAAAAGATTAACCTTGGTTTTTTATAATTTTTTAAAACAACCTGACTGTATAAGGAGCAAAAATGTTTAAAAAGAAAATTACTTTTCTGCTTGTACCGATTTTGAGTGCATTGACACTGCATGCTGCTGAGCCTTTTATGAATGATCCGTTCGGTGATGATATCTTTAAAGAGATGCTTGAGATGCAGAAAGAGATGGATAAGGTTTTTGAGCGGATGCATCAACGTATGCAGGAGCGTACAAAACAGTTGAATCAACCCAATGTACAGTTCTATATGCCGGGTGCCATCGGCACAAAAGGTGAAATGTTCGTCGATAAGGGCGCTTGCTATGAGTATGATACAGGTGTAGAAGCGAATAAAGAGAACGAGATCAACCTTTCAGTCAGAGATAATATCCTGACCTTTAAAGCGAAAGTGACCAAACAATCAAGTGAAGCAAAGCAGGGGATGCAGTCACAGCAAAGCTACACTTCGGTACTGCAGCGTTCCCGGACACTTCCTCGTGATGCAGATGCCAGTACGGTGAAGATGCAGGAGAAAGAGGGGAAGATCGTTGTGACGATCCGGAAGAAAAAAGAGAATCAAAAGAGTGTCGTCACGCCGAAAGCAGAGAGAAAATCTTCATTGCCTTCCAAAAAGACGGAAAAAAAGGCGGCCGATCCGACAAAACCCTCTTTGTGATGCCATCACATAAGAGTTTGGATAAAAACAAAACCTACCGGAAAGTACCGCATACGATATCTGAAGCTTAAAGTTCCTGAGCATGGGACTTTCTCCCATACAATAATCCCATCCCCGCTGCTCTTATCTCGTCAACTTTATGAAAGTGATATGTTTTATATTTTTTAGTATCAGGCTCAAGCAGAATGATATTCTTCTTCTCTAAATTCTTTAGATTGTTCTGTGTCTGGTTGTAGATCAGAAGCCGAATGGACTTTTCAAACATTTCCAGAACGTTGTGCGTTTTGAAAAAGTTGTTGGGCAGTGAATGGTCAAAAGCGTTTTTGCCGAGAACATCAACGGCAAGTATTGTATCGAAGGCAGCTTCACTGATACCAAGGTTTTCGCATAAAAAACCGTCTGCATAGGTGTTGTCGCCTATCGTATGTTCGTCAAATATCCCGGGGATTGCGATCGTGCACAGCAAGGCATCTGTGATCGTGACATCATCGCTTCTGTCAAACACTTTTTTATGACCTGTACGCAGGCTGGTAGCGATCAGCTTGAGCGGGATCTTTGTTTCTTTTATCTTCCTTTTACCAAAGATGTTGTCAAAGATCTCCTCTATCTTATTGTTGGAAACGACAGCATTGCCGCTGAAAGAGAACTTTACCCAGTTGAGCAGGCCCGAAAAACTTGATATGTGACTGCGAATCTCATTTTCCCTCATGCCTATGGCAGCACAGGCACCGATGATGCCTCCCATACTCGTACCAATGATCTCACGGGGCGCCATATGCAATTTTTCCAGATCATAAAGTACGCCCAGATGAGCGATACTCAGGGCTCCCCCGCCTGAGAGAACCAGACTGAAAGGCTGCTCCAGGTGTCCGCTTTTCATGATGCTTTATGCCTGGCTTTCCAGGCTTTCGATCTCCCTGATCTTGCTCCCCAGGTCTTTGATCTCTTTTGCCAGTTTTTCTCTTTTGGCTGCAATCAATCCCTCTTCAAACTCATCTTCTGCAAACTCCAGGTCACTCTCATAGCTTTTATACTCTTTGAGCAGTTCGGCTTTCTTCGTAACAAACGCATCCTTCTGTGCGATACATTCCTGCTGTTCTTCGGTTAATGGTGTTTTCAAACTTCAATCCTTTTCTATCTTCTTCTACGGCTTCTGTAACTGCCTCGTTTTGAGGTACTTTTTCCGCCGCTTCTTCCTTTGCTGTGACACTCATCACAGATGGAAAAACGGTAAGAGAAGTCTAGCACTTTTCCGCATTTTCTACAAGTTTTGGTGAAGCTCCCTTTTTGCAGCGATTTCTCTATGAAGCGGTTCAGCCTTGCTCTGCTGTCGATCGCTTTTTGCGTGTCTTCAAAAAGATCGGGAAATTTGAAACTCAGCCACAGATAGAGCGATATCTCTCTGACACGGTCTTCCGCATTGAGCAGCATATCATTGGTCTGCGCAAAGGCAGGCAGGTCGCGCGGCGGAAAGTAAAGTACCTTTTTGCCTGCTTCTATCTGTCTGATATAGCGGTGGAAAACAGACTCGATATAGGGAGAGGAGATGCTTGCAGGCGCACAGGAGAGGTAATAGCGTGTCTTGAGGTCGAGTTTGTATTCGCTGACGATCGATGCGATCTCCAGCATACTGTCGATATTGGCAGCGACAAACGGACCTTCAAACTCCATATTGTCCGCAAAAAACCCGAGGATATCCAGGATATTGTCAGTCTCTAGTATCTCACCGATAAGCAGTACATGTTCCAGGCTTGCCATGACTGAAAAAGGCATTTTAAGATCCGGAAGAGGGGCATGAAAAGCCTCTTCTATCGTATAGAGGATGGAGTCATCCAGTGCGCCCACATAGCCTTTTTCATGGAGGCCGTATCTTCCCGCCCGTCCGGCGATCTGTTTTACCTCTGTCGGCATCAGTTCGCGTCTCCGCAGTCCGTCAAACTTGTTGTCTTTGGCAAAGAGGATCGTTTTGATCGGAAGATTGAGTCCCATGGCGATCGCATCGGTTGCGACAAGGATCTCACTCTCTCCTTCCCTGAAGCGTCTGGCTTCTTCGCGTCTTACTTCAGGCGAGAGGTTGCCATAGATGACAGAAACCCGGTAGCGTTCGCTGAGTCTCTGCTTCAGGGAAAGTACCTCTTTACGCGAAAAAGCAACGATCGCCGTATTGGGCTTGATCTGTTTGATCGAAGTAGGGTAGTTCATGACTTCGAGTTCATTCTTGCGCTTGAAATGTATCACTTCCAGTTCTTCCTCGAGATATTCGCATATTTCCGTGACCGCCACAAGGGCATCAGAGGAACCGGTCAGGATCACTTTTTTTGCCGGTGCGCCGATAAGCGCATTTGCCCATGCCCAGCCACGGTCACGGTCTGCGATCATCTGTATCTCGTCGATCACACAGACATCAACATCTACCGAGCTGTTCATCATCTCGATCGTGGAGGAGATATGTGTGGACTCCTCATCGATGATCTCTTCTTCACCGGTAATGAGCGAAGTGTGAACCCCTTCGGCTTTGAGGCTTTCATACCCCTCCAGTGCAAGGAGACGGAGCGGGGCAAGATAGTACCCGGTATCGGCTTCTTTCAGTGCTTCGAGAGCACGGTAAGTCTTCCCGGAATTGGTGGGCCCTGCATGGAAGATGATCTTGCGTTTGAGTTCCCGTGCGAGAGGATAAAGGCGTTTGAAGTCGCGGATCGTTTTTGCGAGCAGCTCTTCGCGTTTCTGTCTCGCGAACAAAGGTTTGAGATATTCACCGAAATGAAAAAGGATACGACGTTTGGATTTCTCTTTGAACTTGAGGGTGCGGGAAGAGAGTATCTGTGCTTCGATATAACGTACGATAAAATTCTCCATGACGTGATCTTCTACTTTGAGGGTACCACACATCTGATGCATCTCTTCATGGACTTCTTCAACCGCGAGTTTAAAGTGGGCCAAAAGCCTGTCATTGACATCATTGAGTTCTTCTTTGACCGGCAGCTCCTCCCCCCTCCAGATGAAGTTGTAGAGAAGGGACTTTTCATAAGAGACAGAAGTCATATAGTAAAGTGTCGTACCAAAAAGTGTATAGTTCTTCTCTTTTTCTATGATAATGTGATCATTGCTTTCAAAGATATGGTACTTATCGCTAATATTATTTAAGATATATTTCAGTGTCTTAAACTCAATCGGCGCATGACAAAGGCTCTCTTCCGGGGAAAGGCGTTTGAGCGCTTTTGTCATCTGATCTTCATTGAGGTAAGGGTGATGAAACGATTTGAGATGTGTCAGGAAAATATCCAGAGAGCTCTTTTTATCCCGGTAGACCTCTTCTTTCTGTTTTCGGAGTACCTCTATGATCTCTTCATCACTTTTCTCCCACAGCTTATCCATCGGTACAGGATCCGAGATACAGAGCAGCTTTTTGGTAAAATCGTGTTCTTTCAGGACAAAGGTGAAACTTTCATAAAATGTCATTTCATTAAGGCTGTTGAATGTGACATCAAGTGCTTCCTCCAAAGTGTATAAACGCTCTTTGAGGCGCAGGTAGCCAAGTTTTGCAGCGATTTTTTCCTGAGTGATTTTGGAAGTCCGGACTTCGATGAAAGCATCCAGTATCCTGTTCTCCTCCTCTTTGGTATGCGCTATCCCTTCCAGAAGATGGAGTATCTTTGCTACTTTATCCAGGGGGAAAGCATCAGAAGCCTCTTTCCCTTTATGCACTGCTTTATACGGTTCAGTGAGAAAGGAGACGATCTGTTCCCTGGTCCTGTATCCCTCTTCGCTCCAGACGCGTCTGAGCGCCCTGACCATCTCATCATGCTCAAGATGTGTCATAGGTATCTCAAGCAGCATGACCAGTTCGATCAGCTTGTCATCTTCGAGCGTATCGACACCTTCATCGAAAGGGAGGCCTTTAAAGTAGTTGCGTATTTTATTGTTGAGTTTTATAAGATGTTTTTTCTTTTTTTTTGCCATTGTATATCTTGCTTCATATTTTTGAGTAAGTATAACATAGATGCGTCAGTCAAGTGTTACGATATCGATAAGTTCGACACCTTCGCACTCTTTTTTGATACGTTTGTGTTTTCTCGCATCCTCCTCCGCAAGTTCCAGTATATCGGTAAAGTCATCTTTGTTGACAGTGAATTCATAGACCTTTTTGTCTGTTTTGATAAAAAGCGAGGCTTCATCCTCAGAAACAACAGTTAGATTTCTTAACCCTTTCGCAAATTCGCTTTTGATCGTTTTGACCACTTTTTCATTGGATAGAATCTGTGAGAGGGTAGCCTCCAGGTGAACATCGTTGGCACACATGACCGTGTAGCTTACCTTCATCTTGCCTTCCATTTGTTGGACTCCTTTTGCGTTTTTTCTTTCGTATAGTGTTTCAATGATAGTATAATCATACTATGATTGTATAAAAATATGTCATTATGACATATTTTAAATCTCTTGACAAAAGAAGGAGAAAAGAGTGAGACTTTTTATTTCAATGATTGCTTCGGTATTTTTAATCGGTGCCCTGAGCGGCTGTTCGAAAACATGGTCAGGCGTGAAACAGGATTCCAAAAAAGCATGGAGCAGTACAAAACAGACGATCCACGAAGCGACAGCAGACTAGGAAAAACCGGGTGCGGATTGCAATGATTTTAATTGTCGGTTAACCTTATTCAACTATCATATCCTATACAAAGGATCATCATATGCATAAACAAAACTTTTTCACGATCACATTGATCATTACCGGATTGGCACTGAACCCGGCGATGGGTCAAACTGTAGAACGGAGGGTAAGCTACAGCAAGGTAAACCATTCGTCTATTGTTTCGGGCATTGTAAAAGTATTACACAACCGCGGCCTGGAAGAAACAGCAGCGGAAGAGTTGGCTGCCGAACTTGTGAACGAAGAAGACGGAATGTTGCTGGCTATGCTGATACAGAGTCTTGAAAACCAGGATATCGTGACAAAAGATGAAGTATTGGCATATCTGAGTCGGGCAGCACTGCATAAACAGAGTATGGACTTTAAAAGTTATGACCAGCTGATCGGCATGGTCGAAAAGATCAAACAAAAACCGATCGATCAGGCGACACGGAAAAAACTGGCCGAACTGGCTAAACTGAATCAACTGTTATTTGTGTAGAAATACACAGATAGCCTGGGAAAAGAAGTTTAAATACACTTAGGTTAACATAATATAAAATATATTAAAAATATAGTTTTACACATTCCATGCTCTTCTCTGTAACTATACTTGCAAAAATCAGATTCAAAAAATGAGATCCGTATCATGTACGCTTTCATAAAAAGAGCATATTCTCTTCTTTTTTTAAAAACTTTGACTTGTGCATATCACCTTATGTATGAAATAAAGAATCGGTTGCTACTCCATAAACAATAAAATTCGATCCCTCTGAATTTACAGTCCTGTTTCATCACTGTTGAGAGGCAGACAGTTTATTCTTTTATACTTTTTAAAAACCGGCAAGTTTATCATATTCTCTAATATTAGAATATGGTTGTATTCTGCCTGGATATGATTGTGTTCTGCAAAGAAACGGATCAATGTAAATAATATTTTAAAATATAAAATAGTTGCCGTATCGCTTTCTTTACGGATTAACTATAGGCAACAGGTGTACAAAGTCGTATCATTGCTTCCAGTGCCCGTAAATACGGCATCCGAAAGGGCATATATGAACAAGTGTTCTTAACAGGTGTGATCATATTTAGAATAATAGAACAAGTGTTCATAAAATAAAAAGAGAAAAGAAATATTTCATGAACATCTGTTCATGAAATATGAATAGCAGTATCTTGACATATGAACAATTGTTCACTATAATATCATCAAAAGGAGCCGAAATGTCCGATGAGAGCGTAACTTCTGCCCTATCCAAAGGTAGCAAAACCAAGGGTAAAATACTCAAAACTTCACTGAAACTCTTCTCTTCCAAAGGCTATAAAGCCACGACAGTAAGAGATATCGCAGGTGCGATGGGTGTGAAGCAGAGTGCCCTCTACAACCACTTTAAGAACAAGGATGAGATACTTGAAACACTGGTTTCGGAGCTGACCTCCTCTGCGATCGTGCAGATATTTGCCGATAAAGAAGCCCAGGAGCTTCATAAACAGGGTAAATCGCTATTAATGAGTATTGCCACTACTTTCAAGCTTATCGGCTTTGACGGGCAAAATGAGGCGCTTTTCAAACTCTTGATGCAGGAGATATACCGGAATGAGCGTATCCGGGAGATCTATAACGAGCACTTTTACCAGGAGAATGTCAAAAAACTCTCCGGACTCTTTTTTGCAATGATGCAGGATGAGATGATCAAGTCCCAGGATCCGTTATTGCTGGCAAATGAGTTCTTTTCTCCTCTGTTTTTTTATCAAATGCAGGTTTCTTTGCTAAAATTAGACAAAAAATCGACCTCTTCAGTGGTTTCGATGTTTGAAAAACATGTGGATCTCTTCTGGGAGAATATAAAACTTGAGAAACAAGAGTCCCTGTTTTAATTAAATACTAAATAATATTAAGGAATATGATGGAAAATAATGATCTTTTTGCACACAAATCAAAATCATGGGACATGAGCAGCAGGCGAGTAAAGAATGCCAAAGCAATCGCTGATCTAATAGTAAAAAATATTAAATTAGACAAATCTATGGAAATCATGGACCTGGGTGCAGGAACCGGTTTATTGAGTTATTTTATCGCTCCGTTTGTCGGGAAAATCATGGCGGTGGACAGCTCCCCTTCCATGCTGAAGGAGTTTGAGAGCAAATGCGATGAGTTTGCCTGCAAAACAGAGGTGATAGAGATTGATATTGTTAAATATGATATCCGGGAGCGTTACGACGGGGTCATCTCGTCCATGACGATACACCATATCGAGGATATACCTGCCCTGCTTTCCCGGCTCTATGATATGGTAGAAGACGACGGGTTTATCGCTTTGGCTGACCTGGATATCGAAGACGGCACTTTTCACAGTGACAACACGGGGGTGTATCACTACGGGTTTGACCGCCCTGCACTGGAAGCGTATGCCAAAGAAGCGGGGTTTAGTGAAGTATCTTTTTCGACGGCCAGCACAATCAGCAAACCGCATGCGGATTTTACCGTCTTTTTGATGACGGCAAAAAAATAATTTTTTAAAGAGGTGGTCTTTTACTGCTTGATCTCAGTGACGATCACACCTCTGAGGTCTCCCTCTTTATAGCCGATCGCCTCGTCTTTCGGATAGCTTGCCGCGATCATCTCTTTCAGCTCTTTGCTGACATTCTCTCCGTGGCATTTTAGACAAACTCCTCCGGTAAGGAGCGGCTTGTAGACTCTGGTCACATTGCCCTCTTCTACGACTTTGATATCTTTGGGGCTGAATTGCTTCGCCTCGATCGCCTTGACATACGCTTCCATCACTTTGATGTCAGTTGCATCCGGTGCATTATTTTCGTTGCGTGTTTTCAGCGCTGTTCTTCTCACGCTGGCATGAGGAGGAAGTTCTTTGTTCACCTCTTCGGTGATCTCCATCGCTTTTGCCGTACAGAAACCAAATGCAGCTACGGCAGTAGGGTCTGCTTTCATATGTTTTTGCAATTCGTTTTTCAGCGTGCTTCCGAGTTTTTTGATGTAGCTGATGCCTTCCATTTTGACATCTGCGGGCTTGGTTGCTGTTTTATGGTCTGCTGCGTATAGAGAAGAAGCCAGCAATATAGAGAGTAGTAATGTAGAGCGTTTCATTGTATGATCCTCGTATAATTAATTTCAAGAGTAAAATTTCTTTTTTCAAGTTTTTAAGAAAAAAATCTTACTCTTCTAAGATTGAAGTACTAACTTCAAATCTTGTAACTATCACAGTCAATGACTAAAGGTAAAACAACATTCTTCTCCTTAT
>JBEWPY010000051.1:0-11473 GCA_047689495.1 Candidatus Sulfurovum profundilacunae
GCTCTCTGTTCCGTCTCTTTTAACAGTGCGGTTGTTGCTTCTATCCAATTATCTATCTTATCAAAGAAAAAAGCATTGGTCACCAGAAACATATCTGTACCCAAAATAGGAGCATTGGTATGTTTGCGCAATACATTCAACTGGTGATAAAGATGCTGGGCATACCCTACTTTTTTGATGGCCGCTTTCAGTTTTTTCTTTGTTAGTTTTTTATTGAGATCCGCTGATAACTCTTTTGTAAACTTCCTGACACTCCTTCTCCAGTACTCTCTGCTCTCTTCGCTCTCTTTTGTTCTCGGAAACTCCATATCAAAGACGGCATACCCTATATCTTCGATAATCGCGCCCGATTTTGCTTTTTGATCACAGGTTGTCGGAGAGACTATCACATCGGGTTTATCCGAAAAATTATTTGATGAAAACTGCCCGACAGTCGCTTTGACCAAAGGACATGATTTTGCAGGGAGCAGGTCGCTTCCGATATCGTCATCGGTATAAAAACCGTTACACAGCCTGACGGGTACGGCATCAAGCGCATAGATGATCTCTGAAGGGACCTGGATACACATTGTCCCCACCTTGGCCCTGTCAGCATGAAGCGACTCTTGTTTGCAATGGACTCTTTCATAGAGATCATAAAAGTAATCCATGGCCTTTGGAGGCGCTTTGAAATCATGTTTGATCTTATCGAGTACCGCAGCAGCTTCCATTGCCTTATGGCGGTTTTGTCTCTGCTTTGGAGTCTCTATTTTAGATTTTTGGGTCATCTTTTTCCTCCGGTTTATCCATCTCCATTCTTTTTGAAAAACCGCCTTTGGTGGAGGTAAATACTTTCATGTTCAAGATATCGACATGCAAAGCATCATCTTCAGGACAGGCAGCCACACACTTCATACAGAGGATACAGTCATCTCTTAAAATATTGGTACTCTCTACATCATCTGCGATATCTTTGATCTGCATATCACAGACATTATAGCAGTCACCGCATTTCGTACACTTGTCACCCTCTTTTCTAAGCTTTATCAGTGCTGCATCACTAAAAATGTAATGCATGGCGCTCATAGGACAGAAAAAACAGAAAAATCTTTTTTTGATAAAGGAACCCACAAAGAAGAGACCAGTGATCATCAAGCCCAGCGTTGTCAAAACCATGGCGCTTTTGGTTGAAAAATCCAAACTCCACTGCGAAACATCCCCTACAAAAAGAGGGGTGATCATCCTTCCCGGACAGATCTCACAAAAAGCCGTTCTCCATTCACCCCCAAGGAGTCCGAGACCCACGCCCACAGGAGCCAGTATCACAAGCGCAAGCATAAAATATTTTATCTTTTTTAATTTATTGAATTGCGGCTGCGTATAGGTACTGTATCTGATACCCAGCTTTTTTCGCAAGCCTGTGATCCAGTCCTGCATCGTACCCAAAGGACAGGCATAGCCGCACCATGCTTTGTTAAATACGATAAACCATAACAGGAAAGTGATAAAACCTATTAACACTGAGATACTTGCTGCGCTAAAAAGCACATCCAAAGGACGGGCCAGTTGATGCCGGAGGGGGAGGAAGTAGCACATACCTCCCACTTCTTTATCATATCCGCACGAAAACACCGGAATACTGTTTCCCAGGTTGACGGCAAAATACCCTCCATACACAAAAAGTATGAAGAAAAAGATTTGTAGCCAGAACCTGAATTTTCTTATATCCGCATTGTTGATAAAATCTTTAATCTTTTTCATCAAAATTCACCTCTTTAAACGGTTTTTCCCGTCTTCTTCTATACCAATAGATCACAAATCCTGAAACTATCATCGTAACCATTGCTGCCGACAAACCATAGGCATAAGACTTGTACTCGCTTGTTCCCGGGTAGTAAACGGATGGATAGGTGGCAGTGTATTTTATTTTATTATACGTATTGCCATCCAGTACTCCCTGGATATTTTGTGTATAAGAAGCCGTAAGCATAAATTTGTTTTTATGCCTTTTGTCAAACCTGTTCCACTCCGGGAAATAGTCTTTTAAAAGGACAAGGACCGCGATTCCCTCTTTGTCTGTTTTTACCGTTTTTGACCATCTGCTCTTTGTTGAAAGCGTCAAGTCAGCCCCCTTAAGGGGTTTCCCCTCCAGCAAAACCTTTGCCCTTATCTTATCCCCGGAGTAAAGACGGTGATAAAAAGTCTCACCCTCCTCCCGCACTCTCAGGATATCAAAAGGGACCTCCTTGATCGTATGGGCTGACATCTTTTCTTCATCATACACGGCATCATTGCTATGGTTAAATCTCATATATTCATATTTTGCCGTGCTAAGATATAAAGTATCTCCATCGACTGTTTTAGCGGTATAAAAAAGATTGTAGTAACCGTTTTCAGGCATTTTGAAGCTTACAGATCTGCATCCTCTGCCTCTTGACTGTTTCGCTTTGATCGTGTTTAAATTTGCATCCAGCACATAAAGCGCGGCATTGATATCACTCAGACAGCTTAATGTGTCTGATCCATCCGCAAAAACAGGCCATACTTTCTTTGTAGGGACTCGTCCCCACGAACCGCCATGCATATGCCCGCCGCCTCTTTTTTTGGCTGCCGGATTTGTATCGGTAAAATAGACCACATCACCCGCAGATGCCTCTTTGATCACTTTCTGGGCAGACGTATCAAAATCTTTCAGTGCAATCTTGAATGCCGTATCAAAATCTACTACTTTTCCCTGATAACGGCCGGCAAATTTGACCGCATCCTCTTTGTTGGCAAATGCATATTTGCTTACTTCGCTCATAGTGGCTTTTTCCCTGCTTCCCACAACATAAAATGCACTTTTTGCCTCGATGAACTTCAAACTTTTGACATCAACAACCTTGAAATCTTCGACAGGCATTTTTTTAATGTTTTTCTCTTCCGCCAAACAGTGGAGAGAACAATACTGTCTGGCTGACCCGTCCAGATGTGCCGCATGATTGGTTTTGTAGAACATCGGGAGTTTCATACCGCAGGCGGCACAGGATGCTTTCTCTTTTCCTGATTGCAAGAGTACGGCCTTCTCTTTTGGAACGCTCTGGAACATCGCTCCGCCGCCATGATTTCCATGCCCTCCTGAAGCTCTCCCGTATGTATCCATGATATAGCCTCTATACATATTCGCACTGATAAAAAACAGGATCAAAGAGGCGGCAAAAGGAAAAGCGATGATCTTTTTTAGTTTCTGAACATCCATCAGTTTCATTCTCTTATAGAGTATGATCAGCGCCCAGGCGACTGCAACCCATTTGAGCAGGCCGAAGATATGAAGCCAGCTATCTCCTCTTTTTGCCAGCGAAGCCACATCTGCCGTGAAACCGAATCCATACGCAAAACCTTCTACGATCTGTTCATGCCCTCTCATAAAGAACATCTCAAGCGAGTGGGCGATCGAACCCAGGATAAACAGAGGAGCATACGAGTATCCCAGGTCATAAAATGTACTGTTAAAATCTTTTTTAAGTATCCTGGAAGCGATAAACATACCGATCACAGCCGCCAGAATAGTCAATAGCATTGCATATAAAAAAGCAAAGAGCCCGACAGGATCGATCGCACCGAAATGGACAAACCCTTTGAAAAATTCCGCTGTTTTTGACCAGATCATATCACCGGCAGCATTGCTTCTTCCGATACCGTGATGGAAGGTCATGGTAATAGGAATAGAAGCCAAAATAAGCACAAAAGCCCAAACCTCGGCTTTTTCGATCCTGAACTTTGAAAAAAGTGAAAAAGAAGGTTTCTTCACTTTAAAACTGACAGCTTCACAGGCACTGCTGCAATCCATACATAAGGTACAGTCCGTCATAGAGTTTCTTTTATCGAATGTAAACGGTTTTAAATTATAAGGACAGGCCGTTGCGCATTCAAAAGTCCTGCACTCGTCGCATGCGCTCTTATACGTTCCAAGCCAGGTAAAAGAGAGTTTTCCGTACGCTCTTGTCAATGTGCCTATGGGGCAGATATATTTACAGTAGCTCATATCTTTATAGAGAAAATAGACCACAAACGCAAGCAGGGTCATCACTGTAAATAAAAGAGCCGTGCCGAAGGGTGTCCTGTAGACGCCGGGAAACATATAGTACACTCCCCACCATCCTATCACTAGCAGCAGTACGCCTATGTACCTGTTTTGCATCCATTTGGGCATCGTTTTTTTCAATCCGAACTTTGTGATATATTTTCCCACAAACCCGTGAGGGCAGATACCGCAAAAGATCCGTCCGAATGTCGGAAGGGTCACTACCATAAACAGGGACCAGAAAATACCCCAGAAAAGCGCATAGGTAAAGGTATTGTTTTTTGACGTGTCTGCAAAACCCAAGTAGATCGCATAAAAAAACAGCGCCGAAACCACTATCTTCAATGTCATTAAAAATTTCTGATTTTTAAACAGAAAGCCCAATACCGGCTTTGCATAGATATCATTTTTGTCACGCTTTATAAAATCTACCACTCCATATCCTTTATCTCTACATTAAAGTATTAAAACACCGTTTAATACCAATACTCCCACTATCATCAATAATAGTGCCGCAAAACGTTCTATCCATACCCTGTAAGAAGAAAACTGGGCCATAAGCCCCTTGATCACTTTTGAAACGATAAAACCGTAAAAAAGGATCGAAAAGATCACTGCCCCTGCGCCGAAAGAGACTCCTAAAGCTGCCGCATTGTAAAACGTGCTGCTGTTCACTGCCACCGCCAAAAGCGCCATGATGGGGGCACAGGGATTGACTGACATGGTGGCACCGATAGCAAAAAAACCCAGCTTATTGAGCTTTGGTTTCTTTATTAGAGGTGTTGTATGCCCGCATGAACTGACAGCTTTAAAACTTTTATAGAACAGAAAAAGTCCCATAGAGATCGTACTGACCCCGAGAATCATACTAAACAGGCTGTTGTCATCCAATATCTGCCTGACCCAGGCAGAACTCAGGTACGCAATGATCGCCAAAAACGTATAGCTGCATATCCTGCCGAGACTAAAGGGCAGGATAATCCCAAGCGCCTGTTTTGTATCGTTTGAATGACCCACAAGCAAAGGACTTAAAAACGGCATACATGAAAACATGCATGCCGTCGCCCCGTAAGAGAGCCCTATGATGAAGATCGAAAAAAGCGTTGTTATTTCCAACTTACTCTTCCTAGAACTTCATACTTAACCCACAGGTAAATATGCGTCCGGGATTTACAGTAATAGATAAGTCTTCATAATCAAACACGCCATCCTCGTTTCTGTCACCGCTTGATCTTGCTGAATTGTAGTGCTGTTTATCCAAGACATTCGTTACTTTTGCGAACATACCTAAATCGTAACCCCCTACTTTCATCATGTAGTCTACTCCCAGATTAAGGGTTGCATGGCCGCCTATCTCCAGCTCATTTAAATCATCGGCATAATATTTTGATTTTGCATTCACTTCTGCCGTAAACTTCAAGTGATCCGTTGCCTGATAGTCAGTGATGACATTCAGTTGATGCTTCGGTGTTCTTGGAATATCATTTCCGGTTACATCAGCTGTGACTACTGAAGCACTCCATCCGCTGCCCATTGTCATACCGAAATTGTCATAATCGGTATAGGTCGCATCCAGGTACGTATAGGCCAAATTAAAAGAGAGCGATTGCGTGATACCGCCGTTTACAGCCAGTTCCAGCCCCCTGTGTCTTGCTCCGCCTATATTGTCCCACATATCAGTGGTAGCGGTATCTCCATAGTTTCCTGAAGTTTTCATGATGAAATCTTTTCTATCGATCTGGAACAGAGAGATATCATAGCCAATGCCATATTGCTTGGTTCTGAACCCTATCTCATAATTGTCTGATTGTTCAGGATCCAGATCAGGGTTATTGATGGTATCCCCCCAGGTGCTTACATCCCCTGCATAGAGCTGTGATACGGTAGGCGCCCTGAACCCTGTAGAGTAGTTCAGATAGATGGTAGAAGCGTCACTTACCTGATAATTTGCACCGATTCTATAGGACCAAACTTTAAACTCTTCATTATAATGATTATCCATATAATCGTTATAGTCATACTCAATAAAATCATATCTAAGGTTGGTCGTGACACTGAATTTCTTGGTAAAGGCATATTTGTACTCACCGTATACAGCATAGACATTTTCATCTGTGGTGCTGTCGCCTTTGGGATCCCCGGCCTGATAATATCCCGGATAGGTACCGGCACTCGGGCCTCCATATACGACAAGCGCCTGGTCAACCCTGTATGTTGATTTGTTTTCATACTCATTGGCCCTCAGATCCAAACCTATCAGTGTGGCAAATGATTCAGATGATGTCCTATACTCACTCTTGATACCCCTTTGTATCTGCGAATAATCATTATCATACACATAATCGTCATCATCGAAGTAAGCCTGTTCGGTACCGTTTTCATCTTTGGTTTGCGATCTTGACATAAACTGGGTATCGTCTGTATACATATAACCGTTTACAAGCAAATTTGATCTGTCATCAAAATCTTTGGAATAGGTTGCAAAGAGCTTCAGGAGCTCAACCTCATACATTCTTGTGTAATCCCGGCTCTCCTGATCGCCGTCATAGATGGATTCAGGATTCTCTTCTGCTGCTGTTGCGCCGCCGACGGTACCATGCGAATCTTTTTCTCTGTCAGAGTATTCGGCTCCGAAAGTTATATCCGACGTATCATCAATATAGTACTGGAATTTACCGTTAAGATACTTGCTGTCATAATCAGAATCTTCATGATATCCATCAGATTTTCTTTCACTGGCCTGGACATGAAAATTCATATTTTCATTTGAATGTCCGGTTCTTGCCAAATATTTCTGATAGCCGTAGCTTCCCCCTTCTACAGCTGCAAAATTATTATCGTATTTTGCTCCTCTTTTGGTTGTAATGATCACCGCACCGGACAAGGCGTCATCACCGAACAGATAGGAAGCGCCGCCTTTGATAACCTTGATACTTTCGATATTGTCAAGGTCGATATTCACTTTTCCTGTTCTTTCAAATACAGGTACACCGTCAATCACCACTGCAACTCCGGGTTTTTCACCCATATACATTTGGTTCTCTACCCCTCTTAAGTGTATTTTTAAAGAATCTCCTGTGGTAAATTCCGTTGTGACCCCTGGAATTAACTGCAAAATCTGCTGAATATTTTCAGAATGTGATGCATCGACTTTCTCACCGCTGATTTCTGCCATACTGGAAGCTTCGGTTTTTTTGCTTGAAACTTATCATCAATTGTTGATGATTCAACCGTAATCACACCCAAGTCTTCGCTTGCATTCAAAGCAGCAACCATTGCCAAAGCTGCCACCGCCGAGTATTTAAGTTTTTTCATTTATCATTTTCCTCCTCAGAAAAATATCTATGCATGATGACAAAACTTTGTTAATTATCTATTAATTATCATTATTATTATTTGTAAAACTTCTGGTCTTGAAAAAATGATTTTATCTATATGCACCGGAGGATGAGAAGAGGTGCCATGATTGAAAGAGAGGCTGTTGGGACAGCTCTTTGCAAGCTATCCGATGTAAATCTGATTCTATAAATTTAACTGCAGCCTCCGAATTTCTGAATAATGATATTTGCCATCACAGCAGCAACAATAGTGACCTTGGCTGCATAGGTTTGATGTTCGGAGACATCCGTTTCAAAATCACCGACGATATGAAGTGTGTCCGCCATTGTTTTTGTTTGTATCGTGGTCAGATCCGTACCGCCGATTCCTGACGCGGAAACAATCATTTTTTTCGCAGCCAGGCACTCTTCGATAAGCATCGATTTATACTCTTTTTGATCCAATCCTTCCACGATGACATCGCAGTCACAAAATCTCTGCTTCATCTTCTCTTTGTCCAGTTTTTCATCATATGTTCTTAGGTCAAGATCCTGATAAATCTTTTTTAAATTCACTGCCAAAGCCTCAACTTTGGGTTTGCCCAGCTGCTCTTCAAAGTAGAACTGTCTGTTAAGGTTGGATGGTTCCAGCGTATCAAAATCAACCATTGTAAACTTCGTAAAACCGGCTCTGGCCAATAACATCGCTGCATTGGACCCGATGCCTCCCGCTCCTGCGATACCTATCCTCATACCATCTGTTCCCAGTCTTTGTAAATCACCTGATAGTTTCTGGATTTCACCATAGCGACAATCTCTTCCGTTGAGCGCTTATCTGATGTTTCAAACTGCTCCGTTGATTTTTCCTCTTCGGCATAACCGCCGACAGCGGTTTTTGATCCGGCAGAAAACTTAGTGACACCCAGCCCTAAAAGATGATCCCTGAACTCGGCTTTTTCTCTGGTAGAGATATTGATGCCTGTTCTGGGCAGGAATAATCTGAAAGCAAGCATAAACTGTACAAAAGTGGCATCATCCAGTTGATATTCCGCTTCAAAATCTCCTTCGGAATGATTGATTCTGGGAAGGGATAGGCCAAATTCGGTATGGGGATACTTATTTGTCAGGTACCGGACATGCATTCCGCATAAAAAGGCTTCTTTATGCATATCAGACAAACCGTACAAGGGCCCGATATTGACCGCCCTGAGGTTAGCCATAGCGCCTCTTTCCGGGGTATCCAACCTGAAATGATAATCCGCTTTTTTACCGGAAAGATGCACTTCTTTATAGGTTTTTTCATCATAGGTTTCCTGATAAACCGTTAACCCGTCAACCCCTTTTTCCTTTAAAAACGCATAGTGCTCCACTTCCATGGGATATACTTCTATCGTGACTGACGCAAAGTATCTTTTTAGTATTTCAACCGCTTCACCCAGATATTCCAAAGAGACAAGACCTTCCGCTTCTCCGGTCAGCAGAAGGATATGTTTTATGCCTGTTTTAGCTATTTCAATTGCTTCTTTTTCGATCTCTTCAGCGTTCAGGTGTTTTCTTGAAATCCTGTTTTTTTACTGAACCCGCAATAGATACATTCATTTGAGCAATAGTTGGAAATATAGACAGGAAGGTAAAGCGATATGGTTCTTCCGAACCATTGTTCCGTCAACTCTTTTGATTTTACCGCCATTCTTTCAAGATGCTTTTTTGCCGCGGGAGATAAAAGATTTAAAAAATCATACCTGTCCCTTTTTTCTCTGCGAATACTGTCGGTGACCATTTCGTCAGTTACAGAATTGAAATAGGCATTAAAATCAAACTCTTTAAATGTTTCTATTTCCTTATAGTATCCCATATCTCTTCTTTGGTGGCAGCTTATCGGACTGCATCGATTATTTATTCTCAAACAAAAACCCTGTCAGCGGAGAGGAAGCATTTGCATATTTTGACTGTTTTGCCATCTCTGCCAGATAGGCTTCTCTTCCGGCTTCTACCGCCAGAGAAAATGCCCGCCCCATTTTTACCGGATCCGGCGAACAGGCGATTGCCGTATTGACCAATACGGCATCCGCGCCCATCTCCATCGCTTCTGCTGCATGCGACGGCTTCCCGATTCCTGCATCTACAATGACCGGAACATTTGCATACTCAATCATCATCTCTAAAATCGGTTTGGTTTGGAGTCCGTTATTGGATCCGATCGGCGAGCCAAGAGGCATAACGGCTGCCGCTCCGGCTTTTTCCAGTTTTTTGGCAGCGATAAGGTCGGCCATCATATAGGGCATTACGATGAAACCCTCCTCTGCCAAGACTCTTGTGGCTTTGATCGTTTCTTCATTATCAGGCATAAGATAATTCATATCGTTAATGACCTCGATTTTAATGAAGTCCCCGCAGCCTGCTGCTCTGGCTATCCTTGCGATTTTAATTGCTTCTTCCGCTGTTCTGGCTCCTGATGTATTTGGCAAAAGCGTTATCTCTTTGGGAATGAAATTCAATACATTTTCCTCCAGCATGGAAAAATCAACTCTTCTTAACGCCATAGTAATCATCTCTGATCCACTGCTCTCAAGCATCGGTGCGATTAATTTTTTATCAGAAAACTTACCGGTCCCCGTAAGGAGTCTGCTGGAAAATTCATGTCCTCCAATGATCAATGTATCCATCCTATCCTCCCGAAACAAAATTCAACACTTCGATCACGTCATTTGCTTTGATCATGACAGTCTGCCGTGCTTCTTTTCTGACAATCTCATCATTCATCATAACAACTAGCCCATCCAGGCCAATCCCTTTGCCCTCCAGCCAGCTCAGGAGATCTATTTCGTGACTGATTGACTCCGTTTTACCGTTAACAACGATTTCTATCTCTGACTCCTTCGATATGATAAAAAAGGGTATACCGGGATTTTTCCGGTCAACGCACTTGAAGAGAAGCGGAAACATTTCCCTGCCTGGCAGGAATTTGATTGATGTACACTGAAAACCGCTTCCGTTTCTTTAGAAAGCCGCAAGGTATCAAAAGGCTTTTTCTTCTGAAAACCTCCATCTTTCACAAGCTGTATTATAATAAAATCTGCCTCTTAATGCTTTGACAGCTGTCAATAAACCATACGCGAAAGCAGTATTTTTGTGACTCTTCGTCAATTGCAGTGATGGCCTCTCTGTCTTTGTATATCTTTCCGTGTCTGCTGCAATAAAGACATACCATACTTTTCTGTGTCATTTCACCTGCTTTTATAAAAATTATTTCACTAAGCTATGATAAGTTACAATGAGATGACTATTTACCAAGGACAGATCATGCCCAAACACCTCTTTGCCATCTTCGGCAATCCCGTTTCCCACTCCAAATCCCCTCTTATGCACAACTGTGCCTTTAAAAGCCTGGGGATAGACGGATGCTACAACCGCTATCTTCTGGAAGAGGGGGAGAGGCTCAGAGAGAAGTTTCTGGCATTAAAACTCAAAGGGATCAATATCACGGTACCGCACAAAGAGCACGCTTACAATGCCTGCGATGTCCTGGATCCGTTTGCCAGGAAGGTCGGTGCGGTGAATACGATCGTAGAAAGGGACGGAAAGCTCCATGGCTACAATACCGATGCGCCAGGCTTTCTCAAAGCAATCAGTGAATTTGAAGGGGTTAAAAAAGCACTCTTTCTGGGAGCCGGAGGTACAGCACACTCCACTTCTGTGATCCTGAAAGAAGCAGGATATGATGTGACGATACTTAACCGCAGTGCGGGCCGTCTGGGATGGTATCGGGAAGAGGGGTTTGAAACCTACACGTTCGAGGAGTTCAAACCTCAAACCTATGACCTGGTGATCAATATGACTTCAGCCGGGCTTGAAGATGATTCCCTTCCCTGCCCCAGAAAGATACTCGATCATGTCATACCGACGGCAAAAGCGTGTGTCGATGTGATCTACGGCAAAGAGACTCCGTTTCTCAAACTGGCCGGATCGTACGGAAAGCCGACTAAAGACGGCGCAGCTATGCTGCTATATCAAGGCGTGATCGCCTTTGAATATTTTACGGACAACGGCTACAGCTTTGATGAGATATTTCCGCATATGAAAAGAGCCTTTGAACTTTAAACAAGGTTTAAGT
>JBEWPY010000052.1:0-11379 GCA_047689495.1 Candidatus Sulfurovum profundilacunae
TGATATCCATCAAGGAAAAAGGGTAGATTGATGGGCAAATTTCAGGAAAGGAAGGGTTTAATTAAGACTATTTTTATCCTAGTTAAGAAAAACTAGCTGATTCAAACCTCTTTTTTGCTATAATCAGATGAAATTTTCAAGATGGAGCGTGTAAGCATGCAGATGAGTGGTGCACAGATGGTGTGTGAGGCGATCATCGCCGAGGGTGTAAAGACCGTATTTGGTTACCCGGGCGGTGCGATCATGCACGTGTATGATGAGATTTATAAACAAGAAGGTTTTGAGCATATACTTAACCGTCATGAGCAAGCCGCTGTACACGCAGCAGACGGTTATGCAAGGGCAACAGGTGAAGTAGGTGTCGCAATGGTAACCAGCGGGCCTGGGTTTACAAATGCCGTGACCGGGCTGGCAACGGCCTATATGGATTCCATTCCTATGGTTGTGATCTCAGGGCAGGTGCCGCTCTCTCTGATAGGTACGGACGGATTCCAGGAAATTGATGCAGTAGGTATCTCGCGGCCATGTACAAAGCATAACTTTTTAATCCGTACCCTTGAAGAGCTTCCTCGTGTTCTCAAAGAAGCATTTTATCTTGCCAGAAGCGGAAGGCCGGGGCCGGTACTTGTAGATATCCCCAAAGATATTACGGTAGATATCGGAACATTCAGCTATCCCAAATCAGTGGATATCCCGACCTATAAACCAACGTATAAAGGGAATAAAAGACAGATAGACAAAGCGGTTGCAGCAATCAAGGCATCCAAAAAGCCGTTACTTTATATCGGCGGCGGTGCAGTATTGTCAAATGCCTATAAGCTGATCAGGGAATTGGCTGAGAAAACGCAGATACCGGTGGTTGAAACCTTGATGGCAAGAGGAGTAATGGGTGCAGATCATCCTATGCTTCTTGGTATGCTCGGCATGCACGGAAACTATGCATCGAATATGGCGATGAGTGAGACGGACCTGGTGATCTCTTTTGGCGCCCGTTTTGATGACAGAGTTACCGGTAAACTCTCCGAATTTGCAAAGTATGCAGATGTGATCCATGTAGATATCGACCCTGCAAATATCGCAAAGCTGGTAGAGGTAGACTATCCTATCGTCGGGGATGTAAAACGGGTAATTGAAGAGATGCTCCCTTTGCTTGAGGATATCAATACCGACCGTTATGAATCGTGGAGAGGGATCCTGAAACGCTATGATGAGCTGCATCCTCAGGCTTATACCGATAGCGATGAAGAGATCAAACCTCAGTGGGCTATTGAACGCATCGGTGAACTAATAGGCGAGCAGGCGATCATTACTTCGGATGTGGGACAGCACCAGATGTGGGCAGCACAGCACTATCCGTTTGACAGGCCGCGCCAGTGGATCAATTCCGGCGGGTTGGGAACGATGGGGTTCGGTTTTCCTGCGGCGATAGGTGCCAAGGTGGCATTTCCGGAAAAAACGGTCATCAATATCACCGGTGACGGATCGATCCTGATGAATATGCAGGAATTGGTAACCGCAGCAGAGTATAAGATACCGGTTATCAATATTATCCTCAATAACCATTTCCTTGGTATGGTACGTCAATGGCAGAGCTTCTTCTACGAGAAGCGTTTTTCGGAAACTGACCTCAGTTTCCAGCCCGACTTCAAAGCATTGGCTGAAGCATGCGGCGGTATCGGGTATGATGTCACGACCAAAGAGGAGTTTGATTCAGCATTGAAAGATGCGATCAAACAAGATAAAGTATGTTTTATGAATGTCGCCGTTAACAGGTTTGAAAATGTACTTCCAATGGTGCCAGCAGGCGGTGCACTCTTTAATATGATGCTTCCGCTCAAAAATGAAGAGGATAAAGGAGAGCAAAGATGAGTACACAAAATAAAAGACGTGTTATCTCCGTTATCGTAATGAATGAGAGTTCTGTGCTCGCAAGAGTTACGGCACTATTTGCCGCCCGCGGGTATAATATTACTTCATTGACGGTGGCTCCCATACCTGAGAGTAACATGTCACACATTACGATTGAAACTCAGGGAAGCACAAAGGTGATGGAACAGATCACCAAGCAGCTTCACAAACTTATCCCTGTATACAAAGTGATCGAACATGAAGAGATGGTGGAAAAAGAGATGGTACTTGCAAAGTTCCCGATCGCTGAAAACCTTAGTGATATCTCGGCACTTTGTGATGCCTATAACGGAGGTATCGTCAATGTCGGCCCGGAGATGGTGATTACACTGGTGTCGGATGAGCCGTGTCGTATCAGGCACTTTATTGAAGCTACCGAGCGTTACAACCCTATCGAAGTGGTACGTGGCGGCGTTGTAGCAATCGAGCGTTAATAAAATATCTTAATTCCTGCGCATGTTTTGCGCGGGAGTACACTTCAGTGACTTTTTTGTTGCATAAGGACAGGTTGGTTATGACTTATAAACTCTCCCAAATTACCCAGGCAATCGGAATCGAATATCAAGGAAAAGATATTGATATCAACGGGATTCATACCTTGAGCGAAGCAGGGCCTTCTCACTTAAGCTTCTTTAATGACAGTAAATATGTCTCTCAACTCTCCCATACAAAAGCGGCAGCAGT
Organism: Candidatus Sulfurovum profundilacunae; assembly: GCA_047689495.1. GTDB lineage: Bacteria > Campylobacterota > Campylobacteria > Campylobacterales > Sulfurovaceae > Sulfurovum > Sulfurovum profundilacunae. The sequence goes on from JBEWPY010000052.1 coordinate 2,593, forward strand.
TTTGATTGACGAAAAGCATGCTCCATTGCTGCCGGAAGGTACGGTTGCGCTGGTGTCGGATGAAGCATATCTGAAGCTTGCACTTGCTTCCAGATTTTTTGTCCATAAGATCAAAACCAAAGGCGGGCACCCTGATATGGGTGAGGGATGTGATATCGATAAGCGTGTACGCTTTGGAGATAATGTCATATTGGGCAAGAATGTAATCATCATGGCGGGATGTTATCTGGGGGATCATGTCACAATAGGCGACAATACGTTGATCCATCCAAATGTTACGCTTTATCACCATACGCAGGTTGGCAGTGACTGTATCCTTCACAGTGGTACGGTGATCGGATGTGACGGCTTTGGTTTTGCCCATACAAAAACGGGTGAGCATATCAAAATTCATCAAAACGGCAATGTGGTGCTGGAGGATAATGTGGAGATAGGGGCGAATTGTACGATAGACAGGGCGGTATTTGGTTCTACAACGATCCGCAAAGGAACCAAATTCGATAATCTGATCCAGATTGCCCATAATTGTGATATAGGAGAACATTCGCTTTTTGCTTCTCAGACAGGTTTATCAGGTTCTACTACGACAGGACGCAATGTTGTCTTCGGAGGCCAAAGCGGAACTGCAGGGCATCTTCATATCGGAGATTTTACAACAATTGCTGCAAAAGGCGGAGTGACCAAGTCGCTTGAAGGAGGGAGAACTTATGCAGGCTTCCCTGCCATTGACCATAAGTTATGGTTGAAACTACAGGCAAAAATATCCGGGCTTTTAAAGCGTAAGTAGTCTATAGTAGAATAGTATCAAATCTAAGGAGAATAGTATGAGCGGAACGGTTAGAATTATCGAAGAGATGGCATTGAGCGGAACAGAAAACGGGAAGATTACGGTCACAACTGTAGCCGAACCTTATGGGGAGGGAAGTGAAAGTGTAGCCAGTATAGGAATTTCACTTCAGTCAAACAGTGAAGAGCCGGACTGGAAAGTACATCTTCCCAAAGAAAATATCGATGCAGTGATTGCTGCACTTCAAAAAGCGAAAGAGAACCTCTGACAAATTTGTAGAGGTGTGGTCACCTGCCACTCTCTACGCTTCGTTTTTTTTCATTGCCTTATATCGGATCAATGCGCGTTGCGCCAGCTCTCTATCGGGTATTTTTCTTCCTGCAATATATCCGAAGACATTTCTATCCTGATCCAGTTTTGGCTTGATCCAGACAACAACGAGGTAGTATTTGCCTTCGCTGGTCATATTTTTTACAATACCTTCCCAGTATTTTCCCTGTTTGATGGTTCCCCACATCTCTTCAAATGCAGCTTTAGGCATATCCGGATGGCGGTTAATCTTGTGAGGTGACCCTATCAGCTGTTCTTTTGTATATCCTGTAAGCTCTCTGAATTTGCGGTTGGCATAAGTGATAATACCTGCTGTATCTGTTTCAGTGATCATGACCCCGCCGTCAAAAGGCACCTCTTCATCAATCGGATCAGGTTTGGTAATCTCTTCGCCCGTAATAGTGTTTTTTATTGTCAGCCCCATTTGTTATTTAACCTTTTAAACTTATCGGTTATTATGATAACGATCTTATGCTTATGAGAATGTAAAATCAGAGGATTCTATTACAACCTTCGCTACAATATGTTTCGAATTTTTTTAGAAAATTGTCTAGTGTAAGGAAAAATTTTTGTTTACAGTTCAAACGATAAAGTCACTTTTGCAAAAGCGTATTTTGGTCATCGATGGTGCGATGGGTACACAGATACAGGATCTTGAAATTCCTGCTGAAGCCTGGATAGATGAAAAAGGAGAAGTACAGGAGGGGTGCAATGAACTGCTTATTGCTACAGCTCCGGATCTGATCAGGCGTATTCACAAGCGCTACGCCATGGCAGGTGCGGATATGATCAAGACAAACACGTTTGGAACAATGCCGTGGGTTTTAGATGAATACGGTATGGGACACAGGGCGTATGAGCTCTCCAAAAAGGGTGCCGAGCTGGTGAAAGAGGTCTGTGAGGCGTACAGTACGGCTGATGAGCCAAAGTTTGTCCTCGGCTCTATCGGCCCCGGGACAAAACTTCCTTCACTCGGGCATATCCATTATGATGAGATGTATGAAGGATACAAAGAAGTGGCACTTGGCCTGATCGACGGGGGGTGCGACATATTTCTGTTGGAAACCTGCCAGGATCCGCTCCAGATCAAAGCTGCACTGCATGGGTGTGAAGCGGCCAATGAAGCACGCGGTGTCAAATTGCCGGTGATGGTATCAGTGACCATCGAGCTGAGCGGTACAATGCTTATCGGTACGGATGCGACGACGATTGTGACGATATTGGAGCCTTTTGATCTCCTTTCTCTCGGTTTTAACTGCGGTACAGGCCCGGATCAGGTGAAAAAACATCTCAAGACATTGAGTGAACTCTGTCACATACCTATTTCAGTACATTCCAATGCCGGACTTCCGCAAAACAGGGGAGGGTATACCTACTATCCGATGGGACCGGATGAGTTCACCGAAAAACAGCTGGAGTTCACCGAGTTTGACGGGGTGAGCTTTCTGGGCGGATGCTGCGGAACGACACCGCAGCATATTCAGGCATTGAAAAAAGCAGTCGTAGAGAGGGTGCCAAAAGCACCAAAAGGGAGTATCAACCCTTCTATCGCTTCACTCTTCAACACGACCGAGCTCTTCCAGGAGCCTGCACCGCTTTTGATCGGGGAACGCAGCAATGCTACGGGGTCCAAAGCATTCAGAGAACTGATCATTGCGGGTGATTATGAGGGGACACTGACAGTAGGGCAGGCACAGGTGCGTGACGGGGCACACTGTCTGGATGTGAATGTCGAGTTTGCCGGGCGTGACGGCGCGGAAGATATGGCTGAAGTGATGCAGCTCTATAACCAGAAGATCCCTCTCCCTTTGATGCTGGATGCAACCAGAGTGCCGACGATGGAGGCGGGGTTAAAATGTATCGGGGGTAAACCGATCATCAATTCGGTCAACCTCGAAGACGGGGAAGAGAAACTGGATGCAGTCTGTCAGCTTGCCAAAAAGTATGGGGCATCCCTTGTTTGTCTGACCATCGATGAAAAGGGAATGGCAAAAACCACGGAAGACAAACTTCGTATCGCTGAAAGGCTTTACGACTTCTGTGTCAACCGTCACGGCATCAACCCGGGTGACCTGATCTTCGATATGCTGACCTTTACGGTAGGTTCGGGGGACCTGGAGTACCGTGATGCGGCGATACAGACGCTTGAAGCGATCCGTGCACTGCATAAGAGACATCCGGAAGTGGGTTCTGCACTGGGACTGTCAAATATCTCGTTCGGCCTGGATAAAAATGCCCGTATCTTCCTCAATTCGGTCTTCCTGCACCACTGTATCCAGGCGGGGATGACTTCGGTGATCATCAATGTCAAGCATATCGTACCGCTTGCGAAGATGAGTGAGGAAGACAGAGAAGTGTGTGAAGAGCTGCTTTTTGCCCCGGATGACAACTCGCTCTTCAAGTTCATCGAGCACTTTTCGGACAAGAGTGTCGATGCAGGCGGAAATGATGAAGCCTACGAAGCGATGAGTTCCGAAGAGAAGATCGCACACCTGCTGATGGAAGGGGATAAAGAGCGTATGATCCCGCTCGTGGAAGAGGTACGTGAAGAGATACACCCTGACACTATCGTCAACGAGATACTGATCGATGCGATGAAGGTGGTTGGTGAACTTTTCGGCAGCGGACAGATGCAGCTGCCATTCGTACTCCAGTCAGCCGAAACGATGAAAGCGACAGTGGATTATCTCAACCCTTATCTGACCAAGCAGGAGAAAGAGACCGATACGACACTGGTGATCGGTACGGTCAAAGGGGATGTGCATGATGTTGGGAAGAATCTTGTGGATATCATCCTCTCCAACAACGGTTTCAAGGTGATCAATATCGGTATCAAGACAGAGCTGCAAGAGTACCTGGATGTGATGGAAAAAGATCAGGTCCAGGCGATCGGGATGAGCGGCCTGCTGGTCAAATCGACCGCCGTGATGAAAGAGAATCTTGAAACCATGGCGGCGCAGGGGATCGATATACCGGTACTCCTTGGCGGCGCGGCACTTACACGCGGGTTTGTTGATGACTTCTGCCGTCCTGTCTATAAAGGGCCGATCTTTTACTGTCGTGATGCTTTTGACGGGGTCGTTGCGATGAGCCGTATCGAAAAGTACAATGAAGATCCGGGTGTAGGTCTGGATACCAGACTTGCCGGCGATATGGTCGTGCGTAAGGAGAAGGTCAAAAAAGAGGTGGTGATCCCTCCTTTTGAAGAGATCAAGATGCCCGAGCGCGTAGAGATACCGACCCCGCCGTTCTGGGGAAGACGTATACTGACCAAGGAGGAGTTGGATATCGATATGATCTATGAATGGATCAACAGACGTTCGGTCTTCAAAATGCACTGGGGGTACAAGTCCAAGGGTATGAACAAAGAGGAGTATCAGAAGTTGCTTGATGAAACGGTTATTCCGGCTTTTGAACGTCTGAAACGTGAATTTAAAGAGAAAGATCTTTTTGATCCGACGATCATCTACGGGTATTATCCGTGTCGAAGCGATGACCGCGAATTGCTGATCTTTGATGAGAGCGAAGGGTGGAATGTCGATGCCAATGCAAACAGGGAACCGTTGCATGAAGTGGTCGGCAGAGCTGTCACGCAGTTTAATTTCCCAAGACAGGGACGCAAACCGCACCGCGCGTTGAGCGATTTCTTTGCCCATGATAGACATGATATGATCGCCTTGAGCTGTGTGAGTGCCGGAGCGAAATTCAGTGCCTATGAAAAAGAGCTCTATGATGCAGGAAAATACCTCGAGTACAACCTTGTCCACGGGCTCTCGGTCGAGCTTGCCGAAGCACTGGCTGAAGTGGTACACAAGCAGATACGTATGGACCTTGGCATCCTCAGAGAGGATGAGGGTGCAACCCTGAGGGATGTGCGTATGAACCGCTATCAGGGTGCGCGTTACTCATTCGGCTATCCTGCATGTCCCGACCTGGAGCAGAGCCGCCAGCTTTTTGACCTGCTTAAGCCTGAAGCGTACGGGATCGAGCTGAGTGAAACGTTCCAGATCGTTCCGGAGCAGAGTACGACGGCATTGGTGGTGCATCATCCTAAAGCGACGTATTATTCGGTGTAATGCCTATGGGTTCATCCTGTTCCCTGCGTTCTGAGACTCTGAAAGAAGTGCAAACTTCCCCTTGTTCCATCCTCTCCTGAGGTGGAACGAGAGTAGAATATTACTTTAAATGATGCCATACCTCCAATATGCACCCCAAGGGCACTTCCTCCCTTCCGGTCAGGGCGCATTCCCACTCGGGGAGAGTGGGAACGAGACCAACGAGATAAAACCCCCTATTTTTCGTGATTTTTAGCACCATTATGGTATATAAGTAACAAAAGTAATAAAAAAGATAAAAAGGAATCGATGTTTTGGCTAAGATCAAATACATGACCAAAGTGAAAAAAGTAGAGCAGTTAAGCCAACAGGAGATCGAAGCACTTCAGGAAGTAGAGAGGAAGTTTGTATTCAGATCGAACAACTATTATAACAGCTTGATAGACTGGAATGATCCTGAAGATCCTATCAGGAAGCTTGTGATCCCTGATAAAGATGAGTTAAGCAGCTGGGGTGAGCTGGATGCCAGCGGAGAAGAAGCTTATACCAAAGCCAGGGGGATAGAACACAAATATCAGGATACGGCACTGATACTTTTCAACAATGTATGCGGAGCGTACTGCAGATACTGCTTCAGAAAGCGTCTTTTTATGAATGACAATGATGATACGGTAGAGGATATGACAGAGGCGATCGCTTATATCAAAGCACATCCTGAAATCTCCAATGTACTTATCACAGGAGGTGACCCTCTGGTGGCTTCTACCAGCAAGATCCGGCCGCTTATCGAGAGTTTAAGAGAGATAGATCACGTGAAGATCATCCGAATAGGTACGAAGATGACGGCATTCAATCCCTACAGGTTCCTCGAAGACGAATCGCTCTTTGAGATGATACGGGAGTTTTCCGCTGCGGACCGGAGGATCTATATCATGAACCACTTTACACACCCCAGAGAGTTGACAGAACCGGCGATAGAAGCGATCGACAGACTCATCAAAGCCGGAGCGATCTGTACCAACCAGACACCGATGCTCAAAGGGATCAATGACAGTGTAGAGGTACTCAAAGAGATGTTTGAAAAACTCTCGGAGATCGGCGTGCCTCCGTACTATATTTTCGGGGTAAGGCCGACACTGGGTAACGAACCTTACACGATGCCGATAGAGACCATTGGCAGGATCTTTGAAAAGGCGAGGGTCCAGACGAGCGGACTGGCTGCCAGGGCGCGTTTTGTGATGAGCCATAAAAGCGGTAAGATCGAGGTGCTGGGGATGACAGAAGAGAAGATCATGTTCCGGTACCACAGGGCGGCGAAACTGGAAGACAGAGGCCGTGTTGTAATCTATAAACGCAATCCTGAAGCGTTGTGGTTTGATGACTATACGGAGCTGCTTGACAGTTATGTGTTGTAACTTTGTTCTATCCTTCTCTGTATGACAGAGGCATGTCTCTGTCATACGGGTGAGTGTATGGGATAGAGGTATTATATCTCATGCGGGAATGATTCTCCCATGAGTTCAAAATCAAGATAGGATTCAATGATCTCTTCAGACTCCTGCATCGTGATCAGCAGGTAAACCAGTGTATCTTCTTTCGGCTCTCTTCCGTAGATCTCTTTCAGTTTTTCGATATATTCGGCTTTAAGGTATGGCGTGATAGATTCTATGTCGCGGTAAACATCGGTGATATAGGCATTGACATCGCCTCCGTACTCAACTTTGAGATCATCTTTGTCGATATCTTCGGCAGACTCTACCATCTGACGGAAGATAAAGTCTTCAAAGTTTTTCGCATAGTACTCCGTATCGTCCATCTCATCCCATATCTCTACAATCGGTGTTTCTCCCTCTATTTTGACAGTGTCATAAAATGCATAGTAGTTGCCTTCCAGTGTTTTGGCAAACGGGATAAAGTGATGTGCTTCTGTATCCCAAAACGCAGGTGTCTCAAAGTTCAGCAGCATTTCAGGGGTAAGCAAAGTGAGCTGTGATTCCCCTGAGTGCAGGAGTGCCGGGGGATTCTCTTTGAGTGCAGGGTAGACCGTATCAATCCAGTTCTCCCCCTCTTTCAATCCTTCGTCAAAGCCTCTCATATAGTTGAGCATACCGTCATCCCAGAGTTTTTTGAAGAACTCGGGGAAAATGAAATCATATTTTTCTTCTATCTGTTGCAGCGTAATCATTGCAGGTTCATCCTTGATATGGTTTCCAAAAGGATAGTGCATGAAACTTAAAAAAGAGGTTACGCTTTCGGGATACCGTACTGTTCTCCGTAATGTTCGACCACAAAGTCGATATCTTTGTCTCCGCGTCCCGAAAGGTTGACAAGGATCGTCGAACCTTTCCCTTCATGCTGTGCAAATTTGAGTGCAAATGCCAGGGCATGCGAAGATTCGATGGCAGGAATGATGCCTTCCAGACGCGAAAGTTCAAAGAAGGCTTCGATCGCTTCCTGATCATTGGCTGTGACGTAGTTGACACGTTTGATATCTCTAAGGTAGCTGTGTTGAGGTCCTACGGAAGGATAGTCCAGTCCGCTGGCAACGGAGTAGACCTCTTCAGGTTCACCTTTCTCGTCCTGGAGCATATAGGATTTGAATCCGTGCATTACGCCCGGTGTGCCTTTGGTCATCGTCGCGGCGTGTTCTCCTATGGTTTCGATATCCCTGCCGGCAGGCTCAACGCCGCAAAGTGCCACCTCCTGATCCTCAAGAAATGCATTGAAGACACCCAGGGCATTGCTCCCTCCTCCCACACAGGCAATGATATTCTGAGGAAGTTCGTTTCTTAGCGTTTGAAACTGTTCTTTGGCTTCATTTCCTACGATGGACTGAAAATCCCTGATCATCATCGGGAATGGATGCGGGCCGACTACCGAGCCAATGGCAAAGAGCTGTGAATTGGGGTCGGCAAGATAGGCTTCAAAAGCAGAGTCTACTGCTTCTTTGAGTGTTTTGCGTCCATGCGTTGCAGGCACGACGTTTGCCCCGAGGATCTTCATACGTACGACATTGGGATACTCTTTCGCGATGTCCACTTCGCCCATGTGGATCTCACACTCAAGTCCCACCAGGGCCGCAGCGGTAGCGAGCGCTACACCGTGCTGCCCCGCACCGGTTTCTGCGATAAGCTTTTTTTTGCCCATTTTTTTGGCCAGCAGTGCTTCTCCCAATGTGTGGTTGATCTTGTGTGCTCCTGTATGGTTGAGGTCTTCACGTTTGAGATAGATATCCGCACCGTATTTTTCAGAGAGGTTTTTGGCATGAAAGATCGGACTTGGCCTGCCGACATAGTATTGATAGAGTTCCCCCAGCTCTTTGACAAATTCAGGATCTTTTCTGATCTCAAGGTAGGCTTTGGTGATCTCATCCATGATCTCCTGAAGCTGCGGAGGTATGTAACTTCCGCCGTATTCGCCAAAGTAACCTTTTTCGTCAGGCAGGACACTATCAAAACTGTTCATTATCACTGTTATTCCTTTGTGTACCGGTATGTTATAGGGACCGGGTTAAAACTTTACCGTTTATTTTACGCAAAATTTGATTAAACCCTTTTTTTAAATAGTTTTGTAAGCCGGTCCGGAAGCATACAGAAGTTGTCACCGTTGCTGTTT
>JBEWPY010000053.1:0-11351 GCA_047689495.1 Candidatus Sulfurovum profundilacunae
ATAGGAGATAGGAGATAGGAGATAGGAGATAGGAGATAGGAGATAGGAGAATTTTTCATTGTTGGGCTTTGTCCAATCTTAAAAATAAAAGCTTTTCAAAGAAAAGCCTGCCTAACCTACTACCTACTACCCACTATCTCCTATTTAAATCAGGAGATTTCCTGCACCACTTCAAAAACAATCTGTCAGGATTTACCCTGCTGTCCACCGCTTTCCCCTCTGTGATCAAATCGGCCAGCATTTTCCCCATCAAAGGGCCAAATACAAACCCTCTGCCGCCGAGCCCATTACAGATAAACAGGTTTTCTATATATTTTACCTCGGGTTTGGCACCGCGTACAATCGCAGGATAGGTATCCAGCATATACGGTACATCAATCACTTTCCCCACCAATGGAAAGTAATCTTTGCTCCCTGCTCTCATCCCGCAAAAGATCTCTTTGAGTATAAAATCACCGGTATCTACCATTTCCGAAGCCTCTGCAAAAAGTTTTTTCAGAGGTTCACCTTCACACAGCCTACATGGTTCTTCGGACTTCACATGTGTTGCACCGATTTTAATGATACCGTTGATATTGGCGGAGATGGAGATCTTCTTATGCATACTTACCTCAAGCCCCAGTCTGCTCATATAGTCTCCGCGGGAACCCCAGGTGCCTTTCACTCCCATATACCGCATATCAAAAAGAGTGTTCTGATACCCTGTGGCGAGTACAATATTTTTGCTGCTGTACTTATCTGTACGCCACATTCCCCCTTCAAAAGAGAGGGATTTTACATCATACTGCACACCGGGCACGTGTTCCATGATCGCCGCACATAACTCGGCGGCATCACATACCCCTGCTTCTTCAAACAAAAAACTCTCTTCGCTGTTTTGAATACCCATCCTATGAAGCTCATCCTTGCATACCCATCTGTATCTGCAGTCATTGTGAGATTCATAGAGAGAAAACTTTTGGGCATCTTCTGCATCTTTGGGGATACGTATCACTCCTGTCTGATGGAAAAATCCGGGAAATTGTCCAAGGTAAAAATCTTTGGCAAACAGAAACGCTTCATTGGTCAGCTGCTGAAGCGGCCCGCCTTTGCCGATCTTGGGAGAGACAAAGGCTCCCGCGGCACCCGAACCGCCGCTCGCCGCCGCACCGCTTCTGTCCATCAAAAGCACTTTCTGCCCTTTCTGCTGCAAAGCATAAGCCGTACTGCATCCTGCAATACCTGCGCCGATGATGATGGTATCGTAGCGTTGAGACATGGTTGTTTAGATCCCGGTCTGAGTATATATGACAGCTTCTCCGCTTACTTTCCACCTGGAAGCATCGCTTATAGGTTCAACAGCGTTATTGCTACAGGCAGTAAAAAATAGATTAACAAGAAAAAATATTGCTACAAACCATTTTTTCATTACACTGTGATCTCTTTGATATCCGCAATGTCTTTAAACGTCTTATAGATAGAACCGATCATATTGAGCCTGTTGGTTTTAAGCGCTTTATCTTCCACATTGACCATCACCTCATCAAAATAGGTATCAAGCTCACGCTTTAGCCCAAACAGCGCATCAAGCTCTTCTTCATAGTTTTTATAAGTAGAGTTGATCACTTTTTCATAAGCATTATAGAGGCTTACCTCAGCATCTTCGACAAAACGTGTCGTATCGATCTTCATCGGAACTTCAAGGTCTGCCTCTTTTGAGATATTCGCCACACGTTTGAAAGTAGTGAACTGCTCTTTGAAGATATCGGTGATTACGATCTCGTTGAGTGCCGCTACTTTCTTGCCGATCTCATTGATATCCCTCTCCCCTGATGCAAGGACTGCTGCGATTATAGACGGGTTGGCATCAAACGACTTGTAGATACGTTCTATGATAAAATCACTGAGAAGCTTTGTATCAAATGCGTCATATCCGCTTTTCAGCAGGGTAATGATATCTTCGATATGGAACCCCAGATCATGCTCCGTCACGATACGTATGATACCGTTCACCGCACGACGAAGAGCAAACGGATCTTTGGAACCTGTAGGGATCTTGCCTACACTGAAGAGACCGATCAGCGTATCCAGTTTGATCGCCATCGCCACAATCGAGGAGAAAACAGAAGTCGGAAGTTCAGCACCCTCTCCTACCGGCATATACTGCTCTTTGATTGCCTGATAGATCACTTCATCTTCTCCGAGTGCTTTGGCATAATAGTATCCCATCAGCCCCTGAAGTTCGGTAAACTCATAAACCATTTCACTCATCAGATCCGCTTTTGCCAGTTCTACCGCTCTATCCATCGCCTTCTCAAGCATCACATTGTTTTTGCCGCTCTCCGCTTCCACTCTTTCCATATAGAGGCCGAGCAGACGCATTGCAATACGTTTCTCCCTGTCAATCTTGTCCGTCAGCGTACCCAGCCCATCAATAAACTGAACTTTCTCAAGCCCATCCGCACGCAGGCCGTTTTTCAAATCATTTCGGTAGAAGAAGAGCCCATCGGCAAGTCTGGGCTTGAGTACACGCTCGTTTCCTGCAATCACTTTGCTATAGTCTTCTGTATAGGCATTGCTCACGACCACAAACTTGTTCGTGATCTTTCCCCCCTCAAATACAGGGAAATAACGCTGGTGCTCTTTCATTGATGTAATGATCACTTCAGGCGGAAGCTCCAGGAACATTTCGTCGAATTTTCCCATCAGCGCCTTAGGATTTTCCGTAATCGCTACCACTTCAGCCAGAAGCGAAGCATCTCTTTCGATGAAGATGCCTTCATGCTCTTCCAATGCATCAAACTGTTCCAGAATGATCGCTTCTCTCTCCCCGGGGTAGAGGATCACTCCCCCTTCGGCCAGGATCTGTTCATACGCATCAATACCCGGTACCTCCACCGCATCATAGTTCACCATACGGTGTACATACGTCTGTGTACCGCTCTGTACTCCAAAGAGCTCTACAGGGACGGACAGCTCACCCATTCTCACCTGCAGCCATCTGAGAGGACGGATAAACTCGTCACTTCTGCTTCCCCATCTCATCATCTTCCCAAGCGCCATCGAAGCGATCCACTTCTCCAGCATCTCCTGCAGAAGCATTATGGTTTCTGCACCTTTTTCCTCTTTTTTGAAGTAGAGGACTTCCCGGCCGTTGTTGTCCGCTCGGCCCAGTTCATCCACACTGATATCGCATTTGCGTGCAAATCCTTCCGCTGCCTTGGTAGGCTCCCCTTCTTTAAACGCCGCAATAACGGGAGGCCCCATCAGCTCGATCACTTGATCTTCCTGTTTTTGGGGCATCGCAGCATGCCGGAGTACCAGTCTTCTCGGTGTATAGATAAATTCGAAGTTACTCGATAGCTTATACTCATCAAGCAGGTTTTGCCAGGATTTTTCAATGTTTTTTACGATCTTAAGCAGCGGTATGGCAGGCAGTTCTTCAACACCGATTTCGATAAGGAGTGGTTGTGTCATCTTTCAGATTCCTATGGAGACTTCACCCTTGTTCCCAGGATAAAGATTGGAAACAAGCACGAACAATCATAATTTTAACTATGATTTTATCTAAAAGTTAGTAAATAGGGGGTTAGTCTTCTGTACGATCCTCTTTCATATCCATACGTTTTCCTTCATCGTCAAATTTACTCCGAAAATAGTTTCTGACGATTAAAAAAGTCATCAATCCAAAAAGCACGAAGGCAAAAATATATAAAAAATCTCCAAAACTCATCATTTTTCCTTTAAGGTATTCGGGATACTGATCTTCTTAAATCCCTCATAATTCTGGCGAAGCGCCTCATACGTTACAATCCCTACGCTGACCCCAAGGTTGAGACTCCGGCCCTCCCCTCCCATCGGGATTGTAAGACAGTTATCAGGATGTTCAAGCAGTACCCTCTCATCGATCCCTTTGCTTTCGGAACCGAAGAGAAGATAGTCGCCCTTCCGAAAGGCTGCTTCAAAATAAAGTTTGTCTGTTTTTGTCGTCGCCATATGGGTGTGCTCATCGATCGGGTGTGCTGCCAGAAATGCCTCAAAACTCTCCCATACTACGAGGTCAAGATGTTTCCAGTAGTCCAGCCCTGCACGTTTTACCGCCTTGTCATCGATATCAAAGCCGATAGGTTTGATCAGATGAAGTGTTGCACCGAGATTCACACACAACCGACCGATCGTCCCCGTATTTTGAGGAATCATCGGTTCTACCAATACAATATTAAACAAGATAATTCCTCTTCCAAATGCGACTAGTCGCATGAGCCCACTGCTGAAGTGAACACAGTGTTAGCGTAGACAAAAGGAGACTTTGCTCTTTTTGTCGTTCGAACAATAGTCTCATCGGTTCTACCAATACAATATTAAACATGGTTAAAAGACGATTGTTTTGTTGCCGTGGACAAACACACGGTCATTCAGCACATAAGAGAGCGCGCGGGAAAGCACTACCTTTTCCACATCACGGCCTGCCCTTTGCATATCCTTCCACTCCATACGGTGGTTGACAGGAATGACATCCTGGGCAATGATCGGCCCTTCATCGAGATCATCTGTCACAAAGTGCGCTGTCGCCCCGATGATCTTCACGCCTCTTTCATGTGCCTGCTTATAAGGGTTTGCCCCGATAAATGCCGGGAGGAAAGAGTGGTGGATATTGATGATCTTTTTCTCAAACGCTTTTACAAAATCCGGTGTCAGGATACGCATATACTTTGCCAGTACGATATAATCAAACTCAAACTGATTGATCAGCTTCATGACATGTTCTTCATGCTCCTGCCTGCTCATACTCTCTGCAGGTACGCACATAAACGGAATGTCAAAACGGCGGACCAGTGCTTCCAGCGTATCGTGGTTGGAAATGACACACTCGATCCGGGCATCCAGTTCCCCGTCCGCATGACGAATCAGGATATCTCCAAGTGCATGGGATTCTTTGGTCGCCATGAGAATGATCTTCTTAGGTTCGGGGACGATCACTCTGATATCAGCATCCGCTGGAGCAATTGCTTTAAGCTCATTAAGAAGGTTTTCAGGCTCAAATATGCCTGTCACGACTGAACGCATAAAGAAACGTCCGCTCTCTTTATCTACAAATTCACGGTTGGAGTCAATATTCAGGTTTTTTTCAAAAAAAACTTTGGATATTTTATATACCAGCCCTTTTGCATCATTGCAATCGATCAGTACCCTTGCTCTTGTTTCCATATTTTGTCCTTAAAACAACTCAAACACATACACTCTGAAAGGAGATGGAACGAGAAAAATAATCTTATACCGCTCTATCTTGATGCATATTCTGCGATCAGATCACCAATCTCACTGCACGTACAGATCTCTTTGGCGTCATAGTCACCCAGGTCGCCTGTCCTGTACCCTTCAGACAATGCTCTCTTGATCGCATCATCGATTTTGTCTGCAGCTTTCTCTTCACCAAGTGCATAACGCAACATCATACCGGCACTTGAGATTGTAGCAAGCGGGTTGGCGATCCCCTGTCCTGCGATATCAGGGGCAGAACCGTGGATAGGCTCGTATAAACCTACGCCCTTGCCTGTACTGGCACTCGGGAGCAACCCGATAGAACCGCTAAGCATACTGGCTGCATCTGAAAGGATATCCCCGAAAATATTCCCCGTTAAAATCACATCAAACTGCTTGGGATCACGGATAAGCTGCATCGCTGCATTGTCTACGTACATATGAGAAAGCTCTACTTCAGGATACTCTTTTGCTACCTCTTCAACGATATCTCTCCAGAACTGGCTTACTTCAAGCACATTCGCTTTGTCTACAGAGCAGACACGCTTGTTACGCTTCATTGCAATATCAAATGCCACCACTGCAATACGCTTCACTTCTTCACGTGTATAGATCATTGTGTTGTATGCTTTCTCTTCCAGTATCTCTCTGGGCTGGCCGAAGTAGATACCGCCGGTAAGCTCACGTACAACCATGATATCCACACCCTTGATCACTTCTGACTTAAGGCTGGAGGCATTCACGAGTTCATTATATACCATTGCCGGACGCAGGTTTGCAAACGTTCCCATCTCTTTACGGAGCCCCAAAAGACCGCTCTCCGGGCGAAGATGTCTTTCAAGGTTATCCCATTTTGGTCCGCCGATTGCTCCAAAAAGTACGGCTTCACACTTCTTCACCCCCCGGATTGTCTCTTCAGGAAGCGGTACGCCCGTCTCATCGATCGCTGCGCCGCCAAGAAGCATCTCTTCATATTTCAGGGTAAACCCCTCTTTGACCGATACGGCATCCAGTACTTTGATCGCTTCATCGATAATCTCCGGACCGATTCCATCACCTTTGATCACACCGACTTTATAACTGTTACTCATTCTCTATACCCTTTTTTAATTATACTTTTTTGGCCAATTCTTGTTTAGCATAGTTGATCAACCCACCAGCATCAACAAGCGCTTGCATAAATTCGGGAATCGGTGTAAATTTATACGTTTTTGCCTGTGTTACATTGATGATTTCACCGGCATCCATATCAACTCGGATCGTATCTCCCTCGGCAATCTCTTCAGCTTCTGGCAGTTCAAAGATCGGCAACCCCATATTGAATGCATTCCTGTAAAAGATACGTGCAAATGTCGGTGCCACTACAGCTGCTACTCCTGCTGCTTTGAGTGCGATAGGTGCATGCTCTCTGCTTGAACCGCAACCGAAGTTCTCACCCGCTACGATAATGTCTCCCTCACTCATATTGCTCACAAATGACGGATCTGCATCTTCCATCACATGCTTAGCCAACTCCGATGCTTCAGAAGTGTTGAGATATCGTGCTGCGATGATCAAATCCGTATCGATGTTGTCACCGAATTTCCAAACTTTTCCTTGCAAATCATATCCTTACTAAAGGGGTATTGCCCCAAAAAATATTTTCGCGATTATAGCTAAAAAACTGAAATTAACCAAATTAACCCTATGATTTCTAATAAAATTTCGGTATAATCCAACCTTAATAAAAATTGAGAGACACCTCCTCACTTTCCAAGGATTTAAATTGGCAGCAAAAGACAGTATGAAAAACGTAGAAGCGTTATTTACTTCTAAAAAAAAGGGCGATATCGTCACATTGGAAAATATCGCTAAAGAGTTTAATAAACAAATGACTGCTGCACAGGCAAAAAAGATTCTAAAAATTTCCAAAGAAAACAAAACAGATATTGTCAGCGCTTCTGAATACGCAAACCTTCTTACAGAAAAAGAGGCAAAAAGAAAAGAAGAAGCAAGAAAAAAAATCATTGAAGGAGAAGAGGCCGATGAGTTTGACCTTCATAAGGAAAAAGAACTTCTGGAGTGGAGCCGTTCAGACTCACCTGTACGTATGTACCTGCGTGAAATGGGTAAGATACCTCTCCTTACCAAAGAAGAGGAGGTAGAACTTTCTCGGAAGATTGAAGAAGGTGAAAATATCATTCTTGATGCGATCTGTTCAGTGCCTTACCTTATCGACTATATCCTCAACTATAAAGGTCCTCTCCTGAATCGCGAAAGACGGGTAAAAGAACTCTTTAAGAGTTTTGAAGACGACAAAGGCGGCGATTCGGACAAAGAGGAAGACAATGATAATGGAGAGAGCGAAAGCACTCCTAAAGACGACAGTAGAGTAAAACAGGTTGTCGACAGTTTCAAAAAGCTTGAAAAAGCGAAAAAAGAGTGGATGAAAGCACGTGATGAGATGCTGAAGTTTATCGAGAAGGAGACCGATGAGGAGAAGATCCTACACGAACGTCTCAAAGTTGCTTTCAAAAAAGAGCTTCTCAAGCGTGCATTGATCAATCTGGGGCCAACTTCCAAACTGATCAATGAACTGGTAAAAGCGATGGAAACCGCACTCACCAGTGATGACAGCTTTGAAAAAGAGCTCAAACGCCTAGAGTATAAACTTCCGCTCTTTAATGATATATTGAAAAAAAATCACCAGAAGATCCTTGATAACATCATCAATATGGACAAAGACGATATCATCGATGCGGTACCTGAAACAACAATGGTAAGTACCTATGTGGAGATCAAAAAGCTTTTTGAAACCAGGGAGGCAAGCAAAGGAGGATTTGATCTTAGCGAGGAAAAACTCCAGGAGATCCTGAACCAGATCCGTCAGGGTAAAGCAAAGAGCGAGAAAGCCAAAACACGTATGGCCAAATCAAACCTCAGGCTGGTCGTATCTATTGCAAAAAGATATACGAACAGAGGGTTGCCGTTCCTTGACCTTATCCAGGAAGGCAACATCGGCTTAATGAAAGCCGTCGATAAATTCGAGTATGAAAAAGGGTATAAGTTTTCAACCTATGCGACGTGGTGGATCCGTCAGGCGATCAGCCGGGCGATCGCGGATCAGGCACGCACGATCCGTATCCCGATTCACATGATCGAAACGATCAACCGTATCAACAAGATCATACGCAAACACCTTCAGGAAACCGGCCGCGAGCCGGATCTGGAGACAATTGCCGAAGAGGTAGGGCTCTCAGTGGATAAAGTCAAAAATGTCATCAAGATCACGAAAGAACCGGTCAGTCTTGAAACACCGGTGGGGGATGAAGATGACGGCAGATTCGGTGACTTCATTGAAGACAAGGAGACACTAAGCCCTACTGATGCTATCCTCAAAGATGACCTTAATTTACAGATCGATGATGTACTTGAACAACTGAATGAGAGAGAAAAAGCAGTAGTTCGCATGAGGTTCGGTCTGCTGAACGATGAAAGTGACAGAACACTTGAAGAGATCGGTAAGGAGCTTAATGTTACACGTGAAAGGGTTCGACAGATTGAAAGTTCTGCGATCAAAAAACTTAAACACCCTAAAGTAGGGAGAAAGCTTAAAAACTATATCGAAGAGTAATTCTCTTTGATTATTACCGATCCTTCTCTGTTGTTTGCTTATTTTCAGGTTTAAAAAGCGTACCTTCAATCTGATTATTATTCATTAAGTATTCATAGGCTGTCGTAAGATCAAATCCGCTGCACAAGAACATTTGGCGGTCTTTGCCTATCAAAAAGTCAGCTGCGATAAGTTTTGTCACAATACCGCCTGAAGCAAATTCGTCATTTGGCGAATGGTTGGCTCCAAGCTCTTTTTCTGTAATACGATTGACCACCTTTCTGATCTTGGCATCGGAATGATCACTTGGATTGCTGTCATAGTAGCCTTCAATATCGCTCAGGATCACCAGAAGATCAGAACGGGTATGGTGTGCAACACGCGCTGCAAGCTGGTCATTGTCCCCAAAGAGCTGATCCGGTGTACTTGATATATCGTTTTCATTGACGATAGGCAGGATACCATTCTCAAGAGCCGTATTGATGATCTGTCTAAAAATCTCGGTACGTTTTCTTGAATCGAAATCGTCTTCTGTTAAAAGTATCTGCGCTGTATCTACATCATAAATATCAAACTTCCTTTTATAAGAACTCATCAATATCGGCTGTCCGACTGCCGCCATAACCTTTTTGCTTATTTGTTTTCTTTTGTCCAGTTTCAATGCAGTATAACCTGATGCAACTGCACCGGAGCTGACAAGCAACACTTCATACTTTTTACACAGCTGCGTAATAAGTGATACAAGGTTAAGCATCCGCTCTTTGGCGATTTCACCATTCTCCGTAAGTACGGAGCTTCCTACTTTTAATACAATTCGTTGATATGCTTTCATTGTGACCTTTTAAGTCTTGGAATATGGAGATAATAACAAAATAACTTTAAGCCGCGGTTAAGATAATGCAAAAAGAAGAAAAAGCCTGTAGAAAGCTTGAAGCCGAAAAGAGTAAGAAAAAATCAATCATCCATGGATGATTTTACTCTCTAGGATTTGAACTGTAAAAGATCTATTTTTTTATCTTTTTAATGAACAGATACACAACGATAACCATCAACCATGCAGGTGCGATTGCATAGAGTGTAGACCAGCCGTAGATGCTCCAGAGGTAAAAAACGATCATTCCCAGGAACATTAATAACAGAGAAGTTTTTTCCGTTATTTTTTGACCTAATGCCAACAAAAAGATCAAAGGACCCAAAGCAGAAGCAAAAACGCCCCAGGTATCAAGCACCAAAGCAAAGATCGTTTTATTGTTCGTCAGTGCAATAATCAAAGCAAATGCCGTCACGGTAAAGGTTCCGATTTTTGCAGCTTTGTACGTATCTAAAGGCTCTTTGGTAAAATCTCTTGTCAATGATGCTGAACAGCTGAGCACTAATGAATCTGCTGTCGATATGGTCGCCGCAAAGATACCGGCTAACATAATACCGACAAGATAAGGAGTCAACGTCTGCTGTGAAAGTACAAGCAGTGCCGTTTCCGGATCAAAGCTTTCAAATTCGGGGATGGCGATACGTGTCACCAGCCCTACGCCGATAGTTGCCGTATAAAAGAGGATGAACCAGGAGTAATAGTAAAAACGCATACGGTTTAAAGAGTTCACGTCATCAAGTGCCATATATCGGATAAGAATATGAGGCTGCCCTATCACCCCGACACCTCCAAAAAACCAACCGACGATAAAGCCCCCTATACTTAGATAATCACTTTCCAACTCTACAAGAAACCACTCCATATATCCCGGCTTCACATTGCTAAGATCCGTCAGAATAGCTGAGAACCCACCCAGGTTTTCAACACTTATCAGCAGAAGCATTCCCATTGAGATGATCATGATAAATGATTGTAAGGCATCTGTCCAAATCGAAGCACGCAATCCTCCTGCAAAAGAGTAAAAAAGTATCACAAGTGCAGCGATCGATGCACCCAGGGTCTGATCCCAGCCGACAATCGACTCAAGCGCTTTACTCCCTGCACCCAACTGTGCCGCGGTATAAACGGTTAAAAAAACAAGTGTCAGTGCCCCTATCACTCTTCTGAGCATATGATGGTCTTCTCCCTGCCAGTGCGATATAAGTCCTCCTATACTGTGTGCATGCAGCTCCTGAGACTTAATCCTTACTTGCCGATGGACACTGAGCGAAGCGATAAAATCACCGATGATCCATCCTATCATGAGCCAGACCGAAGGCAATCCTACCGTGTAGGTATAGCCTATCATCCCTATGAACATATATCCGCTATTGTTGGTCGCTATGGCAGAGAGTCCTGCCAGCCATGGAGAAACACCTCGTGATGCTGTCAGGTAATCATGGCTGGTATGTTTGGACCGGGACATTGATAAAAGACCTACGATCACAAAGAGCATCATGGTTGTAAAAAATGAAAATAGTATTTTCTCCATACTGTCGGCTCCTTAATATAATATAATGAAATACAGAATATAACAAATTTATAACATAAATACAAGAAAAGTCCACCAACATGGTATCCACCAAAAGTATGAGAAGATACTCAAGC
>JBEWPY010000149.1:0-1968 GCA_047689495.1 Candidatus Sulfurovum profundilacunae
GGAGAGTCTTTTTTTATAAAAAATGAAAGCGCTACTTCTATTTTTTGCAGGTCTGTTGATCGGATCGCTCTATTTCGGTCACCTCTATCTCCAGCTTCAAAATCTGCAAAAAGAGCGTAAAATATCGCTCTTTTTCACATTTCCTGTGCGCTTTCTTCTCTTAAGTATCGTACTGGGTATTCTCTTTTATCGATTTGATACTTTGGCGATTTATTCAGTGTTTGGGGTGTTGATCTGCAGGTTTATACTATATTTAAAATATAAGCACCTTTAATCATTATGAAAATAATAGTGAAGTTTTTCCGGGAAACCGTTTTGACCCTCTACCCGCTTTTTAGGTCAAAGATAACTTAAAAAAATTTGATATGATCAGTATAACGCCAGGCATTCTGGTTATAAAGTTTCATTTTTTCATCAAATTGTACTATCATTGGAAAAGAGAAAGAGGTATACTGTAAAATAGTAATAAAAAAGGATTGAAGATGGCAACAATCACTTCCCATGGGGCAGCAGAGGTTGTGACAGGTTCCTGTCACTTGTTTGCGATTGAGAACGGTCCTCGAATTCTCATTGACTGCGGTATGTTCCAGGGGCCTGAAGAAGAGCAGAATTTCGGGCCGTTCCATTTTGATCCTGCGGAGATCGATTGTCTGCTCATCACCCATGCCCACCTGGATCATATAGGGCGGATACCCAAACTGGTGAAAGAGGGGTTTAGCGGTACGATCTACACGACTGAAGCCAGCATAGAACTGGCGGAGATCATTTTGCTTGACAGTGCCAAGATCATGAAAGAGGATTATGAGACA
Organism: Candidatus Sulfurovum profundilacunae; assembly: GCA_047689495.1. Lineage (GTDB taxonomy): Bacteria > Campylobacterota > Campylobacteria > Campylobacterales > Sulfurovaceae > Sulfurovum > Sulfurovum profundilacunae. The sequence continues at coordinate 810 of JBEWPY010000149.1, forward strand.
AGATACAAAAAGGCACAAAGGCGGGGCAGTGAAGAGGAAGAGAGGTTGCCCCTGTATGAGGAGGGGGGTATTGAGGCAACCTTTGATCTGGAGTGGCATATTTGCGAATATGACACAGCTGTATCACCGCAGGAAGGGGTACATGTCACTTTTCGTGATGCAGGGCATATCCTGGGGTCTGCCTTTATAGAGATCACGTATAGGGAAAGAGGCGTCGATCAAACCATTGTTTTTTCAGGAGATATCGGCCATGATGACAGTATCGTCCAGCATGATCTGTCAGCATGTACTCATGCCAATACGCTTTATGTGGAATCGACGTATGGCGACCGTAACCATCAGAGTACGGAAGATACGATCAACGAGTTCAAAAAGGTCGTCATAGAAACGCTGAATGACTGGGGGAATGTAGTGATCCCGTCATTTGCTGTCGAAAGAACACAGGAAATCCTGTGTGTCCTTAAAGAGATGTATGACAGAAAAGAGCTGCCCCAATGCAAGGTGTTTTTGGACAGCCCCATGGCCACACGCGCCACGCAAGTCTATAACAACTATGCAGATCTTTTGAGCAAAAAGTGTCAGGAGTTCAAAGAACGGGACGGGACGGTCTTTGATTTTGAGTGGCTGGAGTATACCCCGGATGTCGAAGCATCGAAACAGATCAATGAATCCGACCGCCGTACGATTATCATCGCAGGCAGCGGCATGTGTACCGGCGGCAGGATTTTGCATCATTTTAAAAACCGTCTCTGGAACAGAAAAAACGCTGTGATCTTTGTCGGCTATCAGGTGGAGGGGACGCTGGGAAGGCATCTGGTGGACGGCGCCAGGTGGGTAAAGATTTTCAGGGAAGATATCCTTGTAAAAGCGGGTATCCATACGATCAATGGCTTTTCGACCCACGCTGATCAAAAAGCAATCGTAAAATGGATCTCTCAGATGGATGGTTTGAACCGCATTTTTCTGATCCACGGAGAAAGAGACAAACAGGTCATCCTTCGCAGTGTTTTGGAAAATATTTTTGAACAGAAGGTGCATATCGTAGAACCCGAAGAGGTGATTTATCTTTAAAAGATGCTCACCTCGTAGGGGAAACATACAGTTTTTTGTATACAAACGGGAGAAGTGCTTTAAAAAGAGAGGAAACACTATATAAATA